>JALZUI010000056.1 GCA_023301545.1 Akkermansiaceae bacterium | reverse complement strand
AGCTTGGTGAGAAGGTTTTCCTCTTGTTGCTCCTGTTCTTCCTGCTTTTGCTGGGCGTCTTGGAGAATTTTACTGTAGAGCCGCACAATCTCAATATTCTCGGCCGCCTGTTGATAGCTCCCCTTAAAGTCACGCGCATCCTGATAATGCTTAATACTCTGCTCACAAAGACCGAGAGCGTTTTCTAGATCATCCTGTTTCAGCTTCTTGGCTTGCTTGAAGAAGCAATTTCCTAAGTTAAATTTTGCCTGCGCCGAGAAATCGAAATCATCACTGTTCAAGGCAGCCGCCTGAAACTCAGGAATGGCCAACTCGTAATTCCCCTGCTGGTAGTACACGGAGCCTCGATTAAAGGCAATACGAGGCGATTCGGGAAGCTCTTCCGCTGCCGTATTATAGTACTTTAAGGCCTCTGTATAATTCCCTTGGGCATATTCTGCGTTCCCCTTAGAAATCAAGGAATGCGCGCTATCGGCCCAGAGAGCGTTCAGAAGGAGGAGAGTGAAGAGTACGGTTTTCATGCTGCTCGGTCACGGAGGTAAAATTCAAGGAGGAGAAGGAATAAAGCTAACCCTAGAAAGATTTGGAACCCTTCGTCATAGCGTTCCATAGTCGTGGATTCTAGGTCTTTTTTGTCGGCGGAAATCATGAGTTTGGTATAAATCGCGCCCAAATCAAAGTTCCCGGTGGAAACATTCAGGTAACGGCCCCCATTCGTCACATTCACCATCTCGCGCAGCGTGTCTGCGTCCAAGCGCGACCAGACTTCCTGCCCGCTATGTTTCAAAAAGGTTTTTCGGCCTTGCTCATCGGTAATAGGGATGCGCTTTCCTTCATTTTCGTCCCCTAGACCAATGGCAATGAGCCTGACCCCATCTTCGCCCGCAGCTTCCGCCGCTCGTACAGGGAAACTGTCGTGATCTTCCCCATCAGTAATGAGAATCACGTCCTTATAATCCTTCTGCTGATCATCAAAAACCGTATCCAAGACATTCCTAAGCGCATCACCGATAAGCGTTCCTCCTCGCGGAATGGAATCAGGCGAAACCTCCTCCAACATCATCCGGAAAAACCCATAATCTAAGGTGAGGGGACACTGCACGGTGGAAGTCCCCGCAAAAACAACTAAGCCCACGCGATCTCCTTTGAGCTGCTCCACACAGTCCCGAATAGCGATCTTAGCACGTTCCAGACGGTTCGGTGCAATATCCTCTGCAAGCATACTGCGAGAGACATCGAGCAGGAACACTACATCCCGCCCTGAGCGCTCCACTGAACGTTCTTGCGGGTTCCAGCCAGGACGCGTCATCCCAAAAACGACTAGAATAGCGGTCAAAACAAGTAAAGTTGCCTTCCAACGACGGCGCACGGGACTAACCGCAATCTGCAGGCGATCAATCACCCCCGCATCAAGCAACTTCCTAAGCGCCACCTTACGCCGATAGGCAGAAAAGATGAAGAGCCCAATAAGGAGAAGGACGAGCCACAGCCAGGGCAAGGCCGCGGTGTTCTGGAGATGGATCAAGTTCATGGAATTCGACGGAAAATGGTGCAATGGCAAAGAATCTCAAGGCCCAAGAGGATAAGGGCGACGAGGGCGAGAGGGATAAAGAGTTCCTTATAGTCGGTAAATTGGATGGATTGGATTTCACTTCGTTCCAATTCATCGATTTCACGGTAAATATTCTCTAGGGACTTCGCATCTTGAGCTTCGAAAAACTTGCCTCCCGTAGCTTCTGCAATTGCGGAGAGAGTCTTCGTGTCAACCCCTCCACGGCGGAAGTTTTGGAGGAATCCGCCTAGTCCACGGCTCTGACCGCCACCAACCGCGATGGTGTAAATCTTAATGCCCCATTCCTCGGCTAATTTGGCGCCTTCTAAGGGAGTGCGTTTACCCGCCGTTTGCTCCCCATCTGTTAGTAGAATGATGATCTTACTCTTTAATTCATAGCTCGCATCTTCCTCTCCAGAGCGCTGTTCCATCACTTCCTCCGCTTTCTCTAAGCGAGCAGCAGCTAGGGCTAACGCATCTCCGATCGCGGTTCCATCTTCCTCTCTGGTAGTAGGAAGCTTAACCGTCTCCAGGAAACGGGGCAGGGCTCCATGCGCGAGGGTGAGGGGACAGGTCGTCTCTGGATATCCCGCAAAGGTAATCAATCCAATTAGGTCATTAGGCCGGCCTTGAAGCGTTTTTCCATTCCCCAGAACGAACTGCTTAAAAACACCTTTAACCACCTCTAATCGATTCGTCCGCTTGCCCTCAAAGAGCATTTCTTGCTCCATACTGCTAGAACGGTCGACGACCATTTCGATCGCGATTCCCTCATTAATTTCCCGCACCTGCTCCAGACCCTTTTGGGGGCGGGCGAGGGCGATAATTAGAAGGATCGCCGCCAGCATCCGGAGCACCAGAGGAAGAAACCAAAGGCGCTGCCTTAAGGAACGCGGAGAACCTGCCACCAATGAGGCCGAGGAGAACCGCAGGCTCGCGCTACGCTTATTCCTTCCTCGTAGCCAAATCAGCAACGGGAGGAGTAAGAGGAGCAAAAAAGCGTAAGGGTTATTAAAAGTCATACGGGCTTGGTTTCCACAATAAAGTTCTCGCAGGAGTCAAAGGTGCGCTTGATATCTCCTTCGCTAGGGGTGTGTGAGGCGAATTTAACGAGGTCACAATGCTTCAAAAAGTCCTGTAGGAGAGACTGTTGCTGAGCATTAAATTCGGAGCCAGATTGCAGCTCCTCTAAGAATTCTTCTGTCGTTCGCTCGGGCGCACTTAGGCCAAAGCGATTTTCTATGTACGAGCGCAGAATGTCGGAAATTTTTTGGTAATAGTCCTTAGATGCGCCTGGGGCAGGGGAGCCGTCTTTTTCCAGCTCTCGCAGCGCGGCGAGGGCGATCACGTGGGCAGGGGTAACCTTTTTCTTCCGCTCCCCCTTAGGCAAGCGGCGGCCGAGGATAAACCCTAGAATCGCGAGGAGAATAAGCCCTGCTAGAATCAAAACCCACAGCTTCCAGTTCACCTTCGGACGGGGTAAGGCTACCGGCTCTCCGATCTCGTGAATTTCCAGATTTTCAGCCGCATCTGGCAAGAGCGACGAAACGGTCAAAACAAGCTCTTCGGTGAGGATTTCATGCACTTCCTCAACGCCTTTTTTCTGAAATTGGTAACGAAGGGAGGGGAGGGTGTATTCCCCAGAGAGAAAGGGCTCCAGAACGAACGTTTGCGTTTCCCGCAGCGAACCTTCAGCTGTCAGTTCGGGCTGCGTTTTAGAGGCATCTGCGATCTCGAATCCGCCCAGTTTCGCACCCATATTAGGAGGCGTAATCAGGTAATCTTCTTCCGCCGTCATTTCGACCTCTAGCTTGATCTTGTCCGCTATTGTCGGAGACTCATTATCGACTCTCAGAGTTAAGGTAACAGGGCCACGGGCGTAGGTTTTTTCAATTCCTACAGGTGCAGCGGAAGACGTCGCATCTCCCTTCACCTCGTCCTTACAAGCCGTAAGCGCGATGGCTAGAATGCCACAAAAAATTAGTTTAATCGCTCGTTTCATTGCATTCTTTTTTCACGTTTGCGGAAAAATTTGATTAACTCGCGCAGGTAATCGCGACCGACATTGATTTCGACTTGGTCGATACCTACCTTAGAAAACACAGTTTTCAACTCCTCGCCCCGTGCTTGGTTGCGAGCCTGATAATTCCTGCGAAAAGCCGCACTTCCAGTATCGATCTGGATCTGTTCACCCGTTTCCGCATCTTCCAGCTCTACTAAGCCCACCTTCGGCATCTTCAGTTCGACAGGATCTACGATCGAAACAGCCGTCACATCATGGCGCTTTGCGATCACGCGGAGAGCGCTTTCATAGCCCTCGTCCAAAAAGTCTGAGATCAGAAAAACCACGGTTTGCTTACGGCAAACTTTCCCTAAATATTCTAGGGCTTCGGCAATATTCGTTTCCCCCTTATGCGGCTCAAACGCCAGTAACTCCTTAATTAATCGCAGGACATGCGAGGTTCCCTTAGCAGGCGGAATATAGAGTTCAACTTGGTCAGAAAAGACGATCAACCCTATCTTGTCATTATTCTTAATCGCAGAAAAGGCAAGGAGGGCGCAGAGTTCGGCTGCGACCTCGTTCTTCAGCTTGTCAGTACTGCCAAAATTTCCTGAGGCCGAGAGGTCAACCGCAAACATCACAGTCAGTTCACGTTCCTCACGGAATCGCTTCACAAAGGGTGTTCCCATCCGAGCCGTAACATTCCAGTCGATCGAACGAATCTCGTCCCCGACTTGGTAATCACGCACCTCCTCGAACTCCATGCCCTGGCCCTTGAATACACTACGGTACTCACCGGCTAGCACGTCGTTCACGGCCTTGCTCGTGTAGATCTGGATATACCGGACCTTCTTTGCCAATTCCTTAGAAATCATCATTCAGCTTTACGGCACAGGAACTTTTGCGAGCACTTGCTCAATAATTTGCTCAGAGGTCATCTCCTCTGCTTCTGCTTCGTATGTCAGCGCCACACGGTGACGGAGCACATCTGGAGCGATGGTTTTCACATCTTGTGGGGTGACATAACCACGGCCTTCAATAAAGGCATGAGCGCGCGACGCCATTGTAAGGAAGATCGTAGCACGCGGGGAGGCTCCGTAGCGGATGAATTGGCGAATATCGAGCCCGTAATCCTCTGGATTACGCGTCGCTTCGATCAGGTCAACGATGTAATCTTCGACCTTCTCATCCATGTAAATCTCATCCGTCAACTCACGAAGACGCACAACATCCTGTGGGGTGATAATCGAATTCACCGTAAGCTTCGGCTTAGACTTCGCCATGCGTTTCAGAATTTCACGCTCCTCTGCTTTCTTCGGGTACTCCACCTGGAGCTTCATCATGAAACGGTCAACCTGAGCTTCTGGGAGCGGGTACGTCCCTTCTTGCTCAGCAGGGTTCTGCGTAGCGAGGACAAGGAACGGGTCATCGAGCTGAAAAGTCTCGTCTCCGATCGTCACTTGAGCCTCTTGCATGGCCTCTAATAAGGCACTCTGCACCTTCGCAGGAGCACGGTTAATTTCATCAGCGAGGACGATGTTGGCAAAGATCGGCCCTTGCTTAATACTAAACTCACCACTCTTGGGGTTATAAATCTGCGTTCCCAAAACATCAGCAGGGAGGAGGTCTGGAGTGAACTGAATTCGCTTAAAGCTCGCTTGGATCATTTGAGCAAGGGTCGTGACTGAAAGCGTTTTCGCCAGACCAGGAAGCCCTTCAATCAACACGTGTTGATTACATAATAACGCCATCACTAGTCGGTCCAGGAGGACCTCTTGCCCTACGATTACCTTATGCGCTTCCGCTCTGATCTGAGCTATAATCGCACTCTCTTTCTCAACTCGTTCGCTAATCTGTTTAACATCCATCATAATATATAATCCTTAATAATCTGAAATAAAGCC
>JALZUI010000055.1 GCA_023301545.1 Akkermansiaceae bacterium | reverse complement strand
GCTTCGTCTTTCCCTGCGGTTTTCCCAAGGGTTTCGGTGTCAGCAGTGACGTCTAGGATGTCATCGATGACTTGGAAGGCGTGTCCCATGGCGCGGCCAAAACGGCTAAGGCAGGAGAGCTGTAGAGGAGTGGCGTTTGCGGCCATGGCTCCGAGGCGGAGGGAGGTGGTTAGTAGGGCTGCGGTCTTAGTGGCGTGAATGTGCGCGAGAGCATCACGGGAGACTTTTTGGCCTTCGGCCTCGATGTCCATAACTTGGCCTCCGATCAGGTGTTGGCTGTTGCCTGCGGTGGCGAGTTCGCGGACGAAGTCAAGACCTTGGTAACGGTCGGTAGCCTCGGTGCGAGCGACCATGATGAAGGATTCATTGAGGAGGGCGTCACCAGCCAGGATAGCGATGGCGTCTCCAAAGACCTTGTGATTAGTCGGACGACCACGGCGGAGGTCGTCATTATCCATGGCTGGGAGGTCGTCATGGATGAGGGAGTACGTGTGCATCGCCTCTACCGCACAGGCGGAGTGGATGGCGACGTTGCGGTCAACGCCTAGGGCTTCGGCGGCCGCAAGGCAGACGACGGGGCGTAGGCGCTTGCCTCCTGCAAAAATGCTGTAGCGCATAGCCTTGTGAATAGTCTCGGGTGTCGTTTCTTCGGCAGGAAGGTGTTGATCGAGAGCTGCATCGACTTCGGCGATGAGTTCTTGGAGGTAAGGCTTGAGCTCAGACATTTATAGGGGGGATTAGAGAATTTCTGCGATTTGGACGGCATTGAGAGCCGCTCCTTTTTTGACCTGATCACCAACAACCCAAAGGGCCAGAGCATTATCTATAACCATGTCCTTACGGATACGACCGACGAGGCAGTCGTCCTTGAGGGTGGTGTCGAGCGGGGTAGGGTAGAGTTCTGTTTCTGGATCATCACAGAGTCTGATTCCCTTGTACTCATCAGTGAAGGCCGCCTTAGCTTCTTCGACCGTGATCGGCTTCTCAAACTGGGCGGTGATGCTGACGGAGTGTGAACGGTAAACAGGAACTCGAACACAGGTACAAGTAACGTTGAGATTAGGAAGTCCGAGGATTTTACGTCCTTCATTGAACATTTTCCATTCTTCCTTGGTGTAGCCACCTTCTTGGAACACGTCTACGTGAGGAATGACATTGAAGGCGATTTGTTTTGGGTACACCTCAGATTTTACTTCTTCACCATTGGTGAGCGCCTTGCACTGGCCTTCGAGTTCGGCGATGCCAGCAGCTCCGCTACCTGATACCGCTTGATAGGAGGAGGCGATGATGGCCTTAAGACCGAACTTTTTGTGCAGTGGGTAGAGCCCCATGAGCGAGATGATGGTGGTGCAGTTAGGGTTGGCTATGATGCCTTTTTTCGCCTCCTTAACGGCTTCTGGGTTAATCTCGGGGACGATTAGGGGGACGTCCTCATCCATGCGGAAGGCTGATGAGTTATCGATCACAGTTGCACCTGCCTTAGCTGCTGATGGTCCGTATTCTAGAGAAATTCCACCACTAGCACTGAAGAGGGCGATGTCAATTCCCTCGAACGCTTCGTGCGTAAGCTCCTTGACGGTGATGTCTTCACCTCTAAAGGGGAGGGTTTTACCTGCCGAACGGGCAGAGGCAAGAAGGGTGATGGAGGCGCACGGAAAATTTCGTTCTTCTAGGCAGTTGAGCATTTCGATTCCAACCGCGCCGGTAGCGCCTACGATAGCAATATGGGGGAGACTCATAAGATTAATAAAGGTGAGTGGGTAGGATCAATGTAGGAACTTCCCCTATTTGGCAAGTGGAAAAGCGGACGGGGTGAAGGTGTTAGTAAGGCTTATCCTAAGAGGCCGAAAAATGGGCTCGGTTCAAAGCTTGCCAAGAGGGAGAGCCTTGGCTTTTATGCAACTATGTCATTCGCTCTACCATCTAGCCAAGGTGAAGTTGTTTTTACTGGGCTTACAGACTTAGAATCGTTGCTGGAAGCTTCCCGCCAGAGTCCTCGCCTGCGGATGATTCAGCCTATTCAGCGGAATGAGTCGGCGCCGGTACAGCGATTGCTCAATGCGATGCAACCAGGAACTTATGTACACCCTCATCGACACAATGGAGAGGGGGCGAGTGAAAGTGTGGTTGTGCTGCAGGGCGAGTTAGGGTTTGTTGTTTTTGATGAAGAGGGGGCGGTGGAACATTCTTACTTTTTATCAGCTGGGTCCATGTTAGATATTGAGCCTGGAGTGTGGCACTCGATGGTGTGCCTAGCGCCGGATACCGTGATTGCCGAATTCAAAAAAGGACCTTATGATGCCAAGCTTGATAAATGCTTTGCCTCATGGGCGAGGGAAGATGATCCCTCTTTACTGAAACGCATGGAGGAGTTGTTCAGGATAGTGTAAATCGATTTAAACAATGATTAATTAAAATCTATCGATTCATTTAATTATGAATTTGTATGTAAGGTCCTAGAGATATGAAAACAGCATCTGTAACTCAACCTGCTTGGCGGTCATTTTGGTCATTGCTCCTCTTGCAGGGGCAAAACTCCTTTAACGACAAGATCGCACAATTTTTGATTATCCCGCTCGCGTTTTGGCTTACTGCTAATACCGAATCTGATCATGGATCAATTCAGCATATTTTAGGGGTGGTGGTGGTTTTACCTTATTTGCTTTTTGCACCTATTTCGGGATGGCTTTCTGATCGTTTTTCTAAGAAGAAGGTTATACAGGGCACCGTGTTTGCTCAGACCGTGACCTTTTTGCTGATGATGCTGGCGGTGGTGCTGGGGCAGTTTTGGTTACTGGTGGCAGGCTTTTTCCTACTAGCGGTTCAGTCGATGGTGATGAGTCCCGCAAAACGGGGCTTGATTAAGGAACTGGTGGGTGAAGAGAAACTCGGTTCAGCTAGTGGAGTGCTAGAAATGTCAGTGGTTTTGGCGATTTGTGCGGGTCAGATTATTGCAGGGTATTGGTTTGCCCACCAAATCCAGATTACAGGAGAGGGCTGGAATGCGATGCGGACTCCGATGCTGGTGCTTTTAGCTGCTACGGTTGTGCCGATAGTACTCTCTTATATGGTGAAAGATACAGGGGCTAAGGGCGCGCCTAAGTGGCAGGCGAGCCAGGCTTTTAGTCATTTTTCTCAGCTCAAGTTATTGTTTGCTGATCGAGATATTAAGCGCTGTGCGATTGGGAAGGCCTTTTTCTGGGGCTTTGCGGGAGTTCTCAATCTCTGGCAAATCGCGATTGCGGATGACCTTTCGACCGCGACTGGTCGTGAGTTAGGAGCTGTTTTGTCTGAGATTATGATCGCCGCCAGCGGAGGAGTTATCTTAGGCGGGATTGGGGCTTCGCTACTCTCCCGTAAGCGGATCGAATTAGGAATGGCGCCAATTGGTCTCTGTATAATGGTAGTGGGTTCAATTTTACTGGGCTTTTACCACGAAGGGAGCCCGATGATGTATGTGGCCTTTGCCTTGGCCGGTTTAGGTGGAGCGGTTTACCTAGTGCCGGTGAATGCGCAGCTACAGAATATTGCGCCTGAGAATCAACGAGGGCAGATTTTAGCAGGAGGAGCGGTGCTTGATTGCTTGTTTGGGATCAGTGCGGTAGCGTTTCAATATGCGTTTACGAAGATAGGGTTAGGAATCTTACCCCAAGCTTTAGTTGTCGCTTTAATGGTAATGGTGGTTCTCGTGCTGGCCCTTAGGCTCCTCGGGCGTGAGCTGATTCGGTTTGTTCTGAGTCGTGTTTTTAAGCGCCTGTACCGAATTACGGCACAAGGGATGGACAATATCCCGGAGGAAGGTGGAGTGTTACTTACTCCGAACCATATTTCCTACCTTGATACAATGATCCTTAGCTACGCCTGTCCACGACCAGTGCGGTTCTTAATGGTTCGCGACTGCTTTAAAACCCCAGGGGTAGGGCTTTTTGCTAGATTGTTTGATACCATTCCGATCTCCCGGGAACGGGCGAAGGAAGCGGTGACAAAGGCTGCTGATGCTCTGGAGGAGGGAACGGTAGTCTGTATTTTTCCTGAAGGGCGCCTCACTCGGACAGGTGCGCTTGCGGAGCTGAAACGCGGATTCCAGATGATTGCTCGTAAGGCTAAGGCTCCCGTTGTGCCTGTTTATATGGATGGGTTGTGGGGAACGCTGACGTCCTTTGAACGTGATAAGATGTATTGGAAAAAGCCACGCTTTTACCCTGCAGGGGTGCGGGTGCATTTTGGCGAGCCATTGGAGGGGAAGGAAAATATAACTTCCGAAAATGTAGGGCGCTCAATGCACGAGCTGAGCCACGCCGCAATGTATGAACGAGCGGAGGTGCAGAGCGAGAAGTGGATTCGTAAGCGTTTGGGGGAATTACCTAAGGGGATCAAAGCTCGCCTCGAAGCCATGCCTTGGAGTGAGTTGCAGCCATACCTCTTTAATGCGATTCAACTTCGTGAACTGGGAGTCTTTCGCGACCGTTTGCGCCTGGGTTACGAGGAAGGGGTCGAGGGTGAAGTCGTGATTGCGCTTCTAGCTGCAATTACCCGAAGTGAGGTGTGGGTTCTACCGAAAGGCGAGAAGCCTGGGACAACAGAGCTGCATGACTGTGATTACCTCTTTGTGGGGGAGGCTCTGAGACCTATGCGAGCGCAAGTCCGTAATTGCACGGTGTTCGATGTTAATGGGGATCTATTACCTGAAGGGAAGTTGGACGCCCTCTATTTCCCTGCGAAAGTGGTTGATGGATACTTCGAGTTATTCTCTATGCCTCACCCTACTAAGCTGGCTCCGAGTGATGCTTTACAGCCTGGTTGGAAACCGGGGAGTTACGGGCGGGTGCTACCTGGTGCTCAGATCGTACCCGAGGGGGCTGATCACGAATTCTTTGTGTTCTAAAGGGCCTTAACCTAGATAAAAACAGGAAATAAATTAAAAGCGCTTGCAATTGTGAATAACTTATGCAGTATGCGCGCCCTTATCCGCACAAGTGATCACGTTGGCATGCTGCCTCGTTTTGATACAAGAGGCGGTGATCACTAACATATACTTATGAGTAATCCATTCGCGGAGCTTGGGCTCCAAGAAAATATCGTCTCAGCCCTAGATGTTCTAGGCTATGAAACTCCTTCCGACATTCAAACACAAGCCATTCCATTGATTCTTGATGGTGGCGACATTGTCGGGCTATCGCAGACAGGTTCTGGTAAAACAGCTGCCTTCTCCCTGCCTCTCCTTCAATCGCTCGACATGAGCGTGCGCCAACCACAAGTTTTAGTGGTGTGTCCTACTCGTGAGCTTTCGCAACAAGTAGCACAGGCAATCAAGGACTTCGCTAAATTCCTCAAAGGAGTTCGCGTAGCAAACCTTTATGGTGGAGCTCCTTACCCGGAGCAAATTCACCAGCTTCGTCAAAACCCTCAGGTTATTGTCGGAACTCCTGGACGTCTCCAAGATCACCTTCGTAAGAAGACGTTTGAGACCGATTCGATCCAAGCGGTAGTTCTGGATGAAGCCGACCGCATGCTAGACATGGGCTTCCGTGATGAGATTCGTGATATGCTCAACAGCCTTCCGGATGACCGCCAAAACATTTTCTTCTCTGCAACGATCAATCCCCAGATTAAGAAGCTCATCGACCGTTTCAGCGAAAATATCGAAACCGTTCAGGTTTCTGGTAAAGTCAAACCTGCTACAACGATTAAGCAAGCTTGGATCGATGTGCGTGAGAGCTCTAAGCTAGAGATTCTCCGTCGTCTCATTCTCCGTGACGCTCCTGGTCAAGCAGTGATCTTTTGTAATACTAAGCGCCGCGTGGAAGAAGCCGCTGACGCCTTAGCTAATCTCGGCGTCTCTGCCGAGCGTCTCCATGGTGATATGGGACAGCCAATGCGTGAGCGTGTTCTCAAGCGCTTTACCCAAGGTCAAGTACGCCTACTTATCGCAACTGATGTTGCGGGTCGTGGCCTAGATGTAGCCGGTATTGAAGCCGTGTACGTTCTAGAGATGTCACACGAGCCTGAAGACTACGTACACCGTGTAGGCCGTACTGGCCGTGCTGGTCGTAGTGGTTCTTCTTACTCGCTCGTTTCTCGTCGAGACTTCCGTTACCTCAAAAATGTTGAGCGCTACATTGGTGAAAGTATTCCTAAGGAAGAAATCCCATCGCACGATGATCTCACTGCAGGTCATGAGAAGGCGCTTGTTAAGAAGCTCATGAACGAGATGGAGCTTGTCCTCACAGAAGGAGACGATGCTGAAATCGAAAAAGATTCAGACGGGAATATCATTGAGACCGAAAATGTTAAATTACCAGACTACGCTACTTTTGATGCCTTCTTAGAAGCGGCGTCCGAAGACGAAATCGATGTCATGGACGTAATTGGTAGCCTCATTAAATCATGGAAAAAGGACACCCGTCCTGCGTTGAACGCAATTCCTGAGGACCGAGGCGGCAACAACCTAGAACGCAACGACCGTGAACGTGGGGATAAACCCCAGCGCGAGCGTGGTGGTGAAAAGCCTGGTTTTGATGAGTACGATACGCTTTTCTTCGGAGTTGGTAAGGAAGATGATGTTTCAGCAGGCCAACTTACGGGACTTCTTTACAATGAAGTTGGCATCTCCGACGGAGGTGTTGGCAAAATTCGTCTCTTTGGGCGTCACACTCTAGTTGGGATTGTTAAGGACCAAGTTGATACCGTAATCCAATCTAAGTTAGAAATCGGTGGGCGAGTAGTTCCTATTCGTGCTGATCGCGGTTTTGACGGAGGCAAAGACTCTCATGGTGGCGGAAGCCGCGGTGGTGGTGGCGGTCGTGGTCGCGGCCGAGGTCGTGGCCGAGGTCGCGATGGCGAAGGCGGCGGTGGCTACAAAGGTGGCGGTCGCGGTCGTGATGGCGGCGGTGGTGGCTACAAAGGTGGCGGACGTGGCGAAGGCGGCGGTTACAAAGGTGATCGCGGAGGCAGCTCACGCAAAAGCAGCTACTAAACAAGTTTTTTATGGTAAGGGCGCTTAGGGCGCCCTTATTATTTTTAGGAAGGGTCTAACTTTTAGTTGACGATCTTTCCCGCTACGCTTTAATTAAGGTATGAACGACATGAGGCTTAACAGCTATGTCACCCGAGGTGAGATTGATAATACACAGCGGGGGACAGTGGTCGCTCGACTTTGGCTTCATGGCCAAGACGAGCCTCTAGAGTTTTCTCTAGCAGGTGACTGCTTGCGAGACCTTGCAGGCTCTCATTTTCTTTTTTCTAACACTCCTCTGGAGCCTTTTCAGACGCTCGATGCCGACCTCTCCGAAGTGGCTGAGGGTGTAGTGGGGGAGATCACCGCCTCTGCACGGCTTTGTATGCATAAGCCTAATGAAAGCGGGCAGTATGAAAAGCCGGTTTTTGTTAATGTGCTTCGTTTGGAATTTTTTACCGCTCTCGGGCGAGTAGTACTTGAGTGCTTTGATTGTCGTGTGCAGTTAGTTTCCACCTCTTGGAGCATGAGTGCGGACGAGGAATATGGCCAAGTCGCTAGCAATTTCGCCGCTTGGCAATCCCATATTTCTAGAGCTAACAAAAGTGAGTTTGCTAAGGATGTGCAGCGCCTTTCCTTTCTCTATGATGAAATTCACCAACGTTTTGCAGATTCGCTAGACTTTGATCAATACGAAGCGTCATTGATGGGGTGGAACGGAATCTTGGGAGCTCTTGCTGATGAACGAGAGGAGAATACAAAGTTTCCTGAGTTCGAAGACGTAATTATCTCTTCTGAGCCATTTATTGAAACATCTAGCGGGATTGAGTCTCACCCTCCATTGGAGACAGGTGAGTGGGATACCTCCCCCAGTACGCACCCAGTTCTCGAATCGATTAAGGACTTGATCGAAGACTTTGAAATGCAGGCGGCGAACTTTACCTTTCCACGAGGACGTCATTATCAGGCTCTTATTCAAACGCTCAGTGCTGTGGAGAAGGGCTTAAGCGAGCTCATTAATCCAGTGATTGGTAGTGAGAAACCTGCTGATATGGGAATGATGGGATGTCGTGAGTACCTAGGTCAGATGATGGTTGCCTTTGGCCAACTCTCACAGCTGATGGCCGTAGCTGAGACTACCGAAGGCCGTAGGGAGTTGCTATTTCTACGCGACGGAATGCTCGATCTACGTGAGGGGATTTCCGTTTTGAGGTTCGAGCTCCATAATTTATAAAGGCTCATTTTTAGTCATCGATTTTTTTTGATAAATACAGAATTTTGCACTGATGAGATAACGAACTAGTTTTTCTCCTAGGTATTGGCTTTTTTCTTGCAAGTGCGCATACAGGCTTATATATCAGATACATGACTCAGAAAAATTTACATTGTATTAAGATGTTTTCCGCCTTGGCGATTTCATCTAGTGCGTTATTTCTCGTTAGTTGTGACGATGATTTCGATAATCCAGCTGATGACTTGCGGGAGAACTTTCTAGGCTTAGAGGTTGTAGGCTTTACTCCCGAACAATTAGCATCAAATGCAATTGTAGATATGCCTATAGCTTTCGGGCTTGGTGATACAATTCGTTTTGATGGAGATATCTACGATGATGGAGTTCTTGAGTACGAGTTCATCGCGCCGACTCAAATCGTTATTGAAGAGACGAATCGTGATAGTGCATTGCTTCAGTTAAGCGTACCCCAACTGTATGAGCGTGATGTATTAAATAATCATGAAGCTCGATTAAATGAGACTGAAACTTTTGTTACATTAGAGGCAGACGTTCAAGCGCTAGTTGATGAAGCGGTCTCCAACTCAGCTGGAGCGACTTCAGGTTTAGCAGAAGGACTAGAAATTCCAGAAGATTTTGATCCAAACCTATCATTTGTTGATCTCAATGATAATACATTACAAAGCTTAGCCGGAGCTCTTCGGGCTGCTGGCTTCGTTGCGGTCTTTCAAGATCTGGCAGTCAATGATCCAGACGTCGTGACATTATTTTCTTCGGGAACGGGGGTTTATGTGAGATCATTTAATCAAACAACGCTTGATACGACGTTTCCTTTCGCTACACTAGCTACAGGTGGAGTGGTAGTAATCGGAGTAGAAGAGCTTCCAGAAACTACGACATTTGCTGATATCAGAGCAGATCTTGCTGCTGGAGTAGCTCCAACTATTACTGGAGAAGCTTTAAATACAGAAATTTGGCATGAATTAGTTTTTGTTCCGGGAGACACACATTTTGGAGTAGCGTATGCTAGGGCTAATGGAACTGTCATTAATTATGGTACTACTGAGTCTAGTAACTTTACAATTACGTTGAATAGTCTTTCCAACTAATATTATACACTCTCTTGATTATGAAAAACTTATTACTTAGATCTCCATTGGCAGTACTTGTTGTGTCATTCGTCATGGTTTCATGTGACGACGATGACAGGCCTCCATTTGACCCTGAGGCTACACAGGAAGCGTTTGAGTCGTTAATAGACGGTGATATATTGACCTTCACTCCAACAACTGAGGGTTCACTAGGTACTCGTGATATCAGGTTTGATGGAGGTGTAACGACTACGCAGAGCACTCTAACTTTCGCTTACACCCGTACAGATGATGACACCTTTCGAGTTAATTTTATTCGTGAAGCCAATACTGTGCTAGAGAGTACACTCACCGAGATTCTTGAACAAGGTATTCTTGGTACTGAGCTCCGTAGTCTACTTTTAGACAGAGTCGATGATGGGGATGATGTATTTGTACTTAGCAGCGTAGATCTAGAGCGTATCCGAATTATCCTTAATGATTTTGGTAACGACCTCCGCGTAGATCCTGTCTCGGGAAGCCTCTTTTTCCCCACGAACGAAAATTTTGATTTTCTCATTACTTCAACGTCTGAGGACGCTATTTTGAATGGGGTAATCGGTGGTTTCTATACTTCATCTAGTGAGGGTTTTGAGTTGGATTTCCGCAGAGCTGAAGCAGGGGATTCCCGTTTCTTTGGTGACAATCCTGATACAACTGCTGAGTTTTTTGTCCCAACCTTAGTGAATAGTAGATTTATTGAAGTAGAAGAATCTGAACGAGGTCTATTTAGTCTCAACCTTAATAACATCGGAACCCGATAGAGGATCTCTTTTGTAATTTTAAGTACCGTAAGTTAGAATGTGTTTAAGCATTTTTCTTGCGGTTTTTTTGTGTCTATATCGCACGTCGCAACTATAAAAATTCAACTTTAGGGTGATGGAGGTTGTTATTTTTCGTAGATTCCGTAGCAGGCCGCAGATTTGAAACGAGAGGTGTAAGTCGCAAGCTTTAAAGGGGTAAGTTGAGGGGCTATTGATATCAGGGAGTAATATAGCAAGAGAGGGCGGTGTTAGATCTTGTCTAGACAGTGAATCTAAGATCGGCAGAGACAAAAAAAGAGCGACTTGTAGGTCGCTCTTTTGATATGTATTAAGGGAGTTCTGATTTTACTCTACATCGATGATGTCTTCCTCTTCCCCTGCACCGTGGGCGAGGATGAATTGGAGGTCGTTAATGCTGAGGTTACTAGCAAAGCCTTCGTCTCCGAGGACGTTGCTCACAAGCGCGGTCTTCTGGTGTTGGAGGACTCGGATCTTTTCTTCCACTGACTCACGGGTGAGGAGGCGGTAGGCGATTACCTTATTCTTCTGGCCGATTCGGTGAGTACGGTCAATTGCTTGGTTCTCAACAGCGGGGTTCCACCATGGATCGTAAAGGATTACGTAGGAGGCCGAGGTGAGGTTAAGACCAGCTCCACCTGCTTTCAATGAAAGGAGGAAGACTGATGGGTCTTTAGTCGTCTGGAAGTTTTCGATCTCGCCACGACGGTCCTTAGTTTGTCCTGTAAGGTAGTTGAACGGACGTGCTTCGGTCTCCAATCGACTCTTGATGATGTTAAGCATTGAGACGAACTGGGAGAAGACGAGAACCTTGTGTCCTTCCTCGTGTAGTTGATCTAGAAGGTAGAACAGAGCGTTCATTTTAGCTGATTCTTCCTTAAGGTACTTAGGATCAATGAGTCCAGGGTGACAACAGATCTGACGTAACCTCATGAGGCCCTGGAGAATCGCAAAGGAGTTCTTCTTAACGGCATCATCTGAACCGAGGCCAAGAAGGGCTTTTTGGATTCGCTTAAGTTCCCCTTTGTAGAGGTCGCTTTGCACGCCTTCCATAACAGCGAAGACTTCTTCTTCCGTTCTTGGTGGAAGGTCTTTGGCCACTTGGAGTTTGGTACGGCGGAGAAGGAATGGCTTAAGACGGGCGGCAAGTCGTACTTGTGAAGTTGGATCCTTGCGCTTATCAAAGCGTTTCTTGAAGTAGGCACGTGTTCCGAGAACTCCTGGCATAGCGAAGGCCATGAGAGACCACATATCCATAAGTCTGTTCTCAATAGGTGTACCGGTAAGAACAAGTCGGTTATGCGCATTAAGATCTCGTGCAGCTTTAGCGGCTTTAGAGTCAGGGTTCTTAATTTGTTGTCCTTCATCGAGGATGACAGCCAGCCAATCAATAGACTTAAGGATGTCACCACAGACTCGGAGTTGAGCGTAGTTAAGAACAACAATATCGATGTCGTTTTCGACTGATCCCTTGTCGAAATCGTCTTTGGAGAGGAAGATCTCTACTCGTAGGTTTGGCGCGAACTTGTTACACTCCATTTGCCAAACGTCGAGAACGGACTTAGGACAGACTACGAGAGCAGGAAGCTTTTTGCCTTTCCTGATGGATTCGCCTCGAAGCCAGAGGAGATAGGTGATCGATTGGATCGTTTTACCTAGTCCCATATCATCGGCCAGGATACCGCCGAAGCCGTTGGTGGCAAGGTAACTGAGGAAGTGGAAGCCTTCCTCCTGGTATGGACGAAGGGTTGCCTGTAGTTCCTCTGGGATTGGAGGTTTGACATCGACTTGGATTTCCTTAGCGCTGGACATGATTCGCTCCCAGATTTTGGGATCGAAGACGTCGGATGCTTTCGGGTCTGCAAGCTGGAGGGCGTGCATGCGGTGCGTTTCCCCTGAGAGGTCGAATGGATCGAGTCCGAGGCGGGTAACAGCCTCGCGTTGCTCGGCATCGAGCTTGATTTCGAGGCGCATCCATGAGCCGTCGTCCATTCGGACGTAGCCACCACGAGCGGAGACGAGTTGACGAATCTGCGCTTTGTCGAGAGTGAGTCCATCTACGTCGATTACGATACGGAGGTCGAACCAATCAATGTCTTGGCTAACAACCTCAAAACGAACGGCAGCGGTAACAGGGTCTGCTAGAATTGTGCTGAGCTTAGCATCGGAATGTACCGTGATGCTTTCCTTAAGAGACTCTACCCAGTCAGCGAACTTTTCTGGGAACTGCTTAGAAATACGCACTTTAAAGCAATCAAGCTTGTCGTCAAAAGTGAGTCCCATTTCGGTGATTCGGTCAGGGATGGCGTAGAGCTTTTCACGGGAGAATCGCAGGAGGTCTTTACCTTTTGAGGGTTTTTGGTTTTCGACTTCCCAGCCACCGCGGCGCATTTTTTCGGTGCGGATTTCGTCTTTTTCCGTTGCGGTAATATCGATGACAAGGTGCTCGGTCTCAGCCGAAGTAAGGCCTTTTTCCAAGCGCATGTTGAACTCAGGAAGGAGTTCAAGATCGATGACACGCTTCTTCATTGATTCAGGGAGCGTTGATCCTATTTTACGAAGGAATTCAACACCTTCTAGGCTATCAATGACCCCTTTCGGAATCTGGTACAGAGGCATGACTTCCGTCTCGTCAAGCCAGCGCGGAGGGCCAGGGAATACGGTTTCGTCTGATTGGTACAGAATACTACGACCTGGGAGGAGACGCACAGAGTGTGTTACATCTTCGCCTTTATCGGTTACGAGTTGGAGCGAGAAGGTGTCAGGATCGAGTTTGTCGTCATCACATTTCCAGCTGAGTACGCTCTCACTAACGTTGAAGGTGTTTTCATCGAGGTTAACGAGAATGTTCTTGAGAGCCGGTTGGAGGAAGAGGCGGTTCATGAAGCGACAAGCGTCTTCATTATCAAGGTCGATGCTGAGGTTGTCATGCTCGCGATAGTATGAGAGGAAATGCTCCCAGAGCATTTGCATCTCAACACTGGTGCGAATTGAGGAGGTTTTGTAGAGTTCCTCAAGCTTGTCGATGTCTTGTTTTTCCCGGATAGGTTTCCAGACTTCGTCTTCTGCTGCTTTGTGCTCGAGGCGACCTTCGTTAATAGTAGAGACCAAGCGGAACTCCATATCGATGATTTTCTTGCTCGGTGGGCGCTCGTTTACTTGGTCGATGCGGTCGTACCAAGCGGAAATTTCGCGTTCACGCTCCCATTCAGCCATCTTTTTCTGCACAGAAGGAAGGTCTGTGATGCTTTGCATGAACTCTGGGAAAGGAAGCTTTTTCTTGTAAAACGCGTAGGCGAGGAAGTTCCAGAATTCTACGATGTCACTAGGAGGAATAGGCCAAAGCTCAAGAGGCTCGTAGCTAGACATTTCCCAGCGAGGATTAAGGCGCACGAGGTCGTGGTCGTGGATTTCTCCTTCAATCGCGTATCGACGGTAACGTTTTTCAACACGGGAGACGTAGTCAGCCTCTTTGTCATCAAGCTCGCGTTTGAGTTTTTCTTCGATCAAGTCAATGATCGGAGTGTCATCCATCTCGTTCGGTGACTCAGGGAGGTCGGGACCACGCTTGAGGCGTTCCAGCATAGTCGCGAAGAGACATGCGTTAGAAATACTTTCGACATCACTATTACAGCTACCAAACCAACGATTTCCCTGTAAACGTAGGGTTGTCCGGAAGGTGCCTTTATCGTGCTCTACTCGTCCTTGGATGAATAGGTGGTTTCCGAAGATTTGACTGACTGAGCCATCTTTTTGAAGGCCTTCACCGATTTCCCGCGACTCTTCAGGGAAGCTATTAAGGAAATTGAGAGTTGCGCGGTCGGGATTAAGTGATGAGAGAACGGACATAAACTAGAGTTAGGTCAAAAATTTTCAAAAGTTTTGAAAATGGGGTTTATGACACTAACATGCTAGATCAGTTCTGCCAACTATAGATTGTTCTAATTTTACAAAGGGCGATTACAGCCCAGAGGAGTCTAGACTGCTTTCGATTAGTTGTGCGCAGGTAAGGCTTTGGTCCATGTCGAAGGCTGGGGTGGCGGTAGGGTCGGCACTGCTGACAATCTTGGCGGGAACGCCCACTACGGTTACGTTAGGAGGAACGTCTTGGAGGACAACAGAGCCAGCTCCTATCTTTGAATTGTTTCCAATCTCAACGCGGCCAAGAATTTTGACTCCGGCGCCGATGAGTACTCCAGACCGAACGATGGGGTGGCGAAGTCCAGTTTCATTACCTGTCCCCCCTAGCGTGACTTCGTGTAAAATGGAGACATTATCTTCAATGATCCCCGTTTCCCCGACTACAAAGCTCGTTGCGTGATCGAGCATGACGCCACAACCGATTAGGGCTGCGGGGTGGATGTCTACCTGAAAGATTTCGCTGCCGATGCTCTGGAAATAGAGTGCCAGAGCTTTCCGTTCCGACTTCCAGAGAAGGTGGGAAATTCGGTAGTTCGTTATAGCGTGGAAGCCTTTGAAGAATAGAAAAGGTTCGAGGAGGGAGTTACAAGCGGGGTCTCGATCGTTAATGGCGCGGAGATCGCGGGCAATGCTGAGGAGGATCTCTGGGGTATCGGTTAGAATGTTGGTAAGGATGGTATAGACCTCTTGCTGAGTCATATCTTCGCGAGAGAGCTTGCGCGAAAGTCGCATGGCGATAGAGGTTTTGAAACAGCCTCTAGTAAGTACGACTTCGTTGAGTAGAGGGGCTAGAGTAGACTCTGACTCAGCTAATTTACGAGCCTCCACTTGGAGTTCGTTCCAAAATTGCTCTAAATCTAAATTATGTTCGGAGCAGATGCTGGGCTGTGAGGGAGTGCTTTCCATATAGAAGGGTAGTATCATGCAATTTTCGTGCTGGTCACGCAAAAAGTGTATCCCATTCTTGGCAATACTTTATAATCTTGCTAAAGAAGGTCAGAATGAGGATTTCCCAAAAGTTAGATTATGCCCAAAGAGCTGTGCTTCAGCTCGCTAAATGCTATGATGGGAAAACGGTATCACGCTTAGATGATATTTCTGAGCGCGAGGCGATCCCATCTTCATTCTTGGTGCAAATTCTTGCCGACCTACGTAAGGCGGGTATTGTGCAGAGTAAGCGAGGGAAATTAGGTGGTTACCTCCTCGCTGTTCCGCCTGCAGAGATTTCATTAGCCTCTGTGATCGAGGCGGTCGAACCTCAGTTGGTAGAGGAACCTGCTGAGTTCGAAGGGGGATCTGGGCCAGTACTTTCGCGAGCGTGGAAAGAGCTTTCGGCGTCTTTCCTGGAGCGTGTGAAAAAGGTCACTTACGAAGATTTGCTTTCCAGTGATAATCAGCCCATGTGGTTTATCTAAAGATGGGGGAATCTTTCGAGAAAAAAGGCTAGAAGGACCGAGGGGAATTGAATAGGACTAAGAAGTATGTCTGATAAGTCGATTTTTGAAAAGGTATGTAGCAGAGAGTTACCTGCCGATATTGTGTATGAAGATGAGCTATGCCTTTGCTTCCGAGATATTGCTCCCCAGGCTCCGGTGCATGCGCTCTTAGTTCCCAAGCGCAGGATTGATCGTATCGGGCTTGCGCAGGAAGGCGATGCAAGCTTGCTGGGTCACATGATGACGAAGGTTGCAGAGATTACAAAATCCTTAGGGATCGACGAATCTGGATTTCGCTTGGTGGTGAATAATGGCAAGGATGGCGGGGAAGCAGTGCCTCACTTGCATATTCATATCCTAGGTGGGCGCCCGTTGGAGTGGCCTCCGGGTTAATTATCGCTGGGCTAAGGGAAAGCGCGCAACTCCCTCTAGGTCGCTCAGAACCTGTACGCTGGAATAACCTGCATTCGTGAGGAGGCCAGTGACTTGTTCTGCTTGGTCGTAACCAATTTCAAGAGCGACTTGTCCTTTCGGTTGTAGGTGATTTAGGGCTTCGGGAATGAATACTCTGAGAAAATCTAGACCGTCTTTACCTGAGAATAAGGCAAGTGCGGGGTCGTGTTTTACCTCCTCAGAAACTTCGAATTCGCTAGAAACGTAAGGTGGGTTGCAGACGATGAGGTCGTATTTATCTGAGATTCCGCTGAAGAGGTCTGAGTGCAGAGTTTCTACCTGGAGATTGAGCTTGTTAGCGTTTTCCGTAGTCAGGGCGAGGGCGTCTTCCGAAATATCTGCGAGCGTCACCCGTGACTCGGGGAATTTATGTTTGAGGCTGAGCCCGATTACTCCAGATCCACAGCAGAGATCTAGGATGCGAGGGGATTCAGGGAGGTTTAACTTGGAGATGTGGTCAACGAGTTCCTCCGTCTCTGGGCGGGGGATGAGGGCGCGGGCGTCGCACAGAAAGGTGTTTTCGTAAAATTCGACCTCACCAAGAATATGCTGAAGGGGCTCGCGCTCCCCGCGCCGTTTGAGCATGGCTCGGAGTGGGGTGAGTTCGTCTTCGGCAAGAGGGCGTTCAAATTCGAGATAAAGCTGCATGCGCTTCATCTTGAGAGTATGCGCGACCATGAGCTCCATTGTAAGGCGGGGGGAGTCCACGCCTTTTTTTTCTAGGTACGAGGTGCCTTTGGTAAGGATTTCAAGCAAGGTCGTCATGTGATCTATGATTAACACTGGGAAGGGGCTATGGCTACGAAAAAAAGAGTTTCTGAAGGAGATGGAAATGACGCAATTATTCACGAGTTCGACCGTAGGCATTTGTTGAGATTAGCGGCAAAAAAGGGCGATCGAGCATGGCTTTAGGCTTGAGTTGAAAAAAGCGTACAAAATGTCATAAAAAATCCTTGCCATTACAGGGAGAATAGACGTAAAAAGCTTGCCCCCTCGTTTGAAATAAATGCGCATTACAAACAACGGTAGTTGAATGAGGCCCGACGCGTGACAACTCCAACAGAGCTAATCCTGGATTAAGGTTTGGCATAACATAAAAAATACAATGGAAGATATCCTAAAAGAAATGGTAGAAGCAGGTGTCCACTACGGTCACCAAACAAAACGATGGAACCCGCAGATGAAGAAGTACCTTCTTCGCGCTCAAGGTGGAATTCACCTCATCGA
This sequence comes from Akkermansiaceae bacterium, assembly GCA_023301545.1. GTDB lineage: Bacteria > Verrucomicrobiota > Verrucomicrobiia > Verrucomicrobiales > Akkermansiaceae > WTJZ01. The sequence continues at coordinate 15,032 of JALZUI010000055.1, read as the reverse complement.
TCTTGAAAAAACACGTACGTCACTTGACGCAGCGTCCTCATTCCTCTCTGACCTTTCTTCTAAAGGTAAGAAAATCCTCTTCGTAGGTTGTAAGCAACAAGCGCAAGATGCAGTGAAAGAAGCGGCAGAAGCAGCTGGTCACTACTACGTAAACTACCGTTGGCTCGGTGGAATGCTCACAAACCTTCCTACAATCCGTAAGTCTGTTGAGCGTCTTAAGTACCTCGAAACAATTGAAAAGCAGCCTGAATTCAAGTCAATGTCCAAGAAGGAACTCTCTGCGCTTAAGCGTGAAGAAGTTAAGCTTCGTCGTAACCTAGACGGTGTACGTGAAATGGAGAAAGCTCCTGACGCAATGGTTGTTGTGGATGTAACAAAAGAGTCTATCGCAGTGGCAGAGGCGACACGCCTTAAGATTCCAGTAGTTGGAATCGTTGACACCAATGGTGACCCTAACAAAATTCAATTCCCTGTTCCTGGAAACGATGACTCAATTCGTTCTGTTCGTATCCTCCTACAAAACCTTGTAGACGGAATCGTCCTCGCTAAAAAAGCGTAAACATTTAATACTCAACATTATGGCAATTACCGCATCACTCGTAAAAGAACTCCGCGAAAAAACAAACGTGGGGATGATGGAATGTAAGAAGGCTCTTGGTGAGTCTGGTGGCGACATTGACGCAGCAATCAAGCTCCTCCGTGAGCGTGGCGCTGTGAAGGCTGCTAAGAAAGCAGACCGTGCTGTTAACGAAGGTACTGTAGCTACACAAATCGCAGCTGACGGTAAGTCTGGAATCCTTTTCCAACTTAACTGTGAGACTGACTTCGTAGCGATCAATGACAACTTCAAAGCTCTCGTTGAAGAGGTTGGCAAAATCTTTGTAGCAAACCCTGATGCTAAGTGTATCGAAAGTGCACTTGCAAGTTCACACCCGAACGGAACAGTTGATTCACACCTCAAGGCGAAAGTTCTTGAGCTAGGTGAAAATCTTGTTCTTTCAGACTTCGTGCGTTTCTCTCTTGAGGGAGAAGGTCTTGTATCTTCTTACATCCACATGGGTGGCAAGGTTGGAGTTCTTCTTGAGCTCGCTACTTGTAAATGCTTCGCAGGTAACGAAACTGTTGCTGGTCTCATGAAAGACGTTTGTCTCCACATCGCAGCTTCTGCTCCTGCAGGACTTTCTCGTGAAGACATTCCTGCTGAACTGATTGAGGCTGAGTCCGCAATCTTCCGCAAGCAACTTGAGTCTGAAGGCAAGCCTGCTGAAATGATCGAGAAGATCATTCCTGGTAAGCTTGGCAAGTTCTACTCTGAGCAATGTCTCCTAGAGCAAGGGTTCGTAAAAGATCCAGATACGAAGGTCAAAGACCTCGTAGCTAACGTAGCTAAAGAGCTTGGTGCTGAAATCAGCATCGCGCGCTTCAGCCGTGTATCTATTGGATAAGTCTAACGACTATTCATAAAAAACACCCCATGGGCGAAAGCCTGTGGGGTGTTTTTGTGTAGAGGGGTGGGAGTAGTATTCTATGTGGCACTAATCCGGTGAGAGGGCTAAACTCATGCCTTGTTGAAATCAGCCTATTGATCAGTACTGTTTAGCGCGACTTGCTCGCTTGGCCAACTAGCTCTTCTTTTTTTCGCTTCCAGTTGCTGTTTCGCGATCGCCCTCTTTGGGGTAGTCGATGCGGGTGTGCAACATGGAGCGCAGGGTTTTCGCAAAGGTTTCTTTTATGGTCTTTAATTCCTGGAAGCTGAGGGGGCAGTTATCGAGTTGGCCGTCTTTGATCTTATTGTTGACGATGTCGTCGATGACGGTCTGGATCTTGGAGAGGGTGACCTTTTTCATGGAGCGCGAGGCGCTTTCAATGGAGTCAGCGAGGCAGATGATGCCAGACTCCTTTGTACGAGGTCCTGGTCCCGGGTAGCGGAAACCTTTTGCTGATACCTCAGGGACATCTTCTTCGTTGAGGTTGCCTTTCTCTACTTCTTCTAGCGCCAGCTCTCGGTTCTCTAAGGCCTTACGGTAGAAATAGTACACGAGAGAGTTGCCGTGGTGCTCTTTGATGACATTGATGATCGCTTGATTAAGCTTATGGCGAACGGCAAGGTCGATCCCATCCTTCACATGCGCAATGATGACAAGGGCGCTCATGTTGGGGGTCAGGTTGTCGTGAGGGTTGAGTTCGCCCTGGTTCTCGATGAAGTATTCGGGCTTATCAATCTTTCCGATATCGTGATAGTAGGAGGCCACTCGACACATGTGAGCGTTGGCTCCAATGCTCTCAGCTGCAGCTTCCGCTAACGTAGCAACGACCATACTGTGTTGAAAGGTTCCTGGGGCCTCCAACTGCATGCGGCGGAGAAGTTTATGGTTGAGGTCACTGAGTTCAAGCCAGCTCATGTTGGTAGTGACTCGGAAAAGTCCTTCGAGGGCGGGTAAAACACCTCCAACAAATAGTCCTGTAAATAGCCCCACTCCTACGATGATGAGGCTATGTACGAGCATGTCACCTTTTTCGATAAATCCGGTGGTGTCTTCTATGGGTAATACTTCGAGCGACCAGGCTGTGATTAGGGTGACTAAGCCAGAGAAAAATCCAGCGTTAAGGATTTGACGACGTTTGACCAGGCCACGGGTAAGGTAAACCCCTGTTAAGCCTGTGAGCATGGCGATAACAAGAGCCTTGTCGGCTAGGTGAGAAGGGAAGTGGAACTCGATGAGAAGAGCAGAGAAAATGGTCGAAAAAATCCCAAGCCAACGCCCTAAGAGGACCGAGTGAATCATTGGAATGAGCGCAAAGGGGGTAACGATGATTGCGTAGTTAGCGCTGAGTCCATTTTTATTGATTACGGATACGGCAATGGAGGCTAGAAGGACTTGGATGAACAGTCCTCCAAAGGTAAGAGCCAGAAGGCGAGATTGTGGGATTTTCTCGCGGTGATTAAGCGTGAAGACAGTGACGATTACAAGCGAGAGCAGGAGGGTGCTGGTGAGCTTGATGTGTGGAGTCTGTGCGTAGAGCTCTAGCGAGGTCATCTGCAGGGTGAGAAGCAAGCTAGCAATTAAAAATGCGACGAAGATCCCGGTGCGAATGAGAAGGCTATTATCGAGGTTGTAGACGAGCGTGTCTTCCTCGTGTTGCTTCCGTTTCTTTCCGCTTGAGAGTCCTTTTTGCTCAAGTTTCCAGCGCTTAATTATGTCCATCAGAGATGCCATGTAACAGAGGAGGTTAGTGGAGAATTATTAAATAGCAAGGCTTAGCTTACTGAGCGGTGTTCGTCATAGGCGTCGACAATGCGAGCGACTACTGGGTGGCGCACGACATCAGTGGCTTCAAATGTGGTGAAGCCGATTCCTTCGACTGATTCTAGCGCTTCGGTTGCCTCCACTAGGCCAGATTTTATTCCTTTGCCTAAATCGGTCTGCGAGGCGTCACCAGTGATGAAATATTGGCCTCCGTCACCGAGGCGGGTGAGGAACATGAACATTTGCTCGCAGGTTGTGTTTTGCGCTTCATCTAGGATGACGCAAGCACGAGAGAGTGTACGTCCACGCATGTAGGCGAGAGGGGCGATTTCGATAGTCCCATCTTCCATCCACTTAGCTGCGTCAGTAGGAGCGAGCATGTCAGCGATGGCGTCATAAAGGGGGCGGAGGTAGGGGGCGATTTTCTCTTGGAGGTCTCCAGGGAGGAATCCTAGGGCTTCACCGGCTTCCACGGCAGGACGGGTGAGAATGACCTTGTTGACTTCCTTGTTTTTAAGCTTCGTTAGTGCCATTGCGACTGCGAGGTAGGTTTTTCCTGTTCCTGCAGGACCGAGGCCAAAGACGACATCGTGTTCCTCCATTTTGTGAATGTACTCCAGCTGTCGAGGCGTTTTAGGAACCACAGGTTTTTGCCCGCGCCCACCAACTAGCTGAGTGGTAGAGAGGGTAGAGAGTCGTTGCTTGTCCTGGGTGCAAATGAGATCGAGCGCCTTGACGAAATCGCCACTAGTGATCTCGCCTCCTGCACGGAGAACTTTTTCAAGATCGTCGAAGAGGTGTTGAGCGATTTCAAGTGCTTCTTCAGCACCAGTGAAGGTGATCCATCCCTCACGGGTGATGACACGAATACTGAGCTTGCTCTCGAGATGTCGAAGGTTCGCTTCATTACTGGCGTACATCGCTAGAAGAGCGTGCGGAGTTTCGTACTCGAGTTTGAGAGTTGCTTGTTCGGACATATTTTAAAAGGGTGGGGAGGTTACTCACAAAGCGCGCTGGAAGCAAAGCTTCCGAGAAAAGCCTCGTGACAGGCATCGTCACAGTAACCTCGCGTCTTAGTTTCACATGCTTCGCAGCAGAAGTGTCGGCAGTTGCATGGGCTCCATTCGCAGTTGCGGTATCGGTCAGAAACGGTACCACAGTGAGCGCATTTGGCAATTGTTTCGGCGTCAGGAGTTTGGTTAATAGGGACTTGGATCCGTTCATCAAAGACGTAGCAGGAGCCTTTCCATTTTTCGCCTTTCGCTTCTTTATCCTTACCGTAGGTCACGATTCCACCGTGGAGTTGGTAAACGTCTTCAAGGCCTTCTTTTTTGAGGAAGCCACTGAATTTTTCGCATCGAATTCCACCGGTGCAATAGGTCATGACTTTTTTGCCCTCCCATTGGTCTTTGCGTTCGCGTACCCAGTCGGTGAGTTCACGGAAGTTGTCAACTTCAGGCAAGAGGGCGCCTTCAAAGTGGCCCAACTCCCATTCATACTGATTACGGGCGTCGATTATGACCGTATCTTCACCATCAAGCATGTCTCTCCATTGCTCTGGGTTCAAATATTCGCCAGTGCATTCGTTAGGTGAGAAGTCGTTTTCTTTGAGCCCTAGAGGCACGATTTCTTCGCGCACTTTGATAGAGAGCCGCGGGAATTGGTGCTTGTCGACATCGTCGATTTTCCATTCCATTCCCTTGGTCAAGGCATGATTATCCATGTACTCCCGATAGGCATCACAGTTCTCCGGAGTGCCTGAAACTGTTCCATTGATTCCCTCGTTTCCGATTAAGATACGACCAAGCAGGTCGAGGCTCTCACAGAGTTCGACATGCTCCTTACAATACGCTTCCGGATCAGGGAATTTATTGTAATAATAATACAGTAAAACTTGGTGGGAGGAGGCCATGAGGGAGGAAGGAAAACAAACTACCGTGAAAATTTCAAGAAAGAATTGAAGGGCGGTTTATTAATGCCCAGCAGGCTTACGAACGCTCCTCGCAGGTAGGGAGCTGGTTGAGTCCTCCTGCCCAGCCTAGTTTACTGCGGAGTTTTTCGTAGTACGTGCTGTTAGGCATTTGGAGGAGCTGGAGTTTCTGCTCTGCGCTCTTGATTGTTACAGGGTAAGAGGTGTCTAGTTTTAGGACGGCGCGACCATCGGCGGTGAAGCGGATAGGCTCTTTATCGTCAGCCTTAAGGGTGATCACGGAGGTGTTAGGAACAACGAGGGCTCGATTACTCATGGTGTGAGGGCAGATCGGGTTGACAACGAACACTCCAGAACCTGGGGCGATGATGGGGCCTCCTGCTGCGAGGGAGTAGGCTGTAGAGCCTGTAGGGGTGGCTACGATTAGTCCATCGGCATGGTATTCGGTGAGGTCTTGTCCATCGATCTCGGCCTCGATGACGACTAGTCGGCCTGTAAGTCCACGCATGAGGGTGACTTCGTTGAGGGCCCAGAATTTTTGTACACCCTTGTCGATTTCTTTCATCTCAACCTCGATGATGTCGATACAGACACTACGGAGCCCGTCGTTGGCGAGGTGCTTAGCGTAGTCGGCAAAGTTTTCATCGGTACAGGTCGTGAGAAAGCCGAGCGTTCCGATGTTTACTCCAGCAATAGGAACGTGGAAGTGACCTTCCATGCGGTGAACACACTCCAGCATGGTGCCATCTCCGCCTAGGGAGAGGACGAGATCCACGTTTTCAAAAAAGTTAGGAGAACCCGTTTCCCCGATAAGTTCTCCGGCTTCTACGTCTAACAGGTAAGTCATTCCGTGCTTTTTAAGCTCGGTGATAATAGTTTGTAAGGCAGAGGTTGCTTCTTTTTTGGTAGGATTGACGTAGATACCGATTTTCATAACTATATTTAGGCTGGAAATGGAGGCTAGTAAACTCTGAATATACAAGATTTGTCGATTTCTCCTACAGAATAGGGGGTGTTTCTGCCGAAGTACGGGTGGAAAAAAGTTGCAAGCATCGACGGCTTAGGGCTAGAAGACGGCATGACTTCAGCTGAAATCCGCCAAAGCTTTCTCGATTTCTTTACTAGTAAGCAGCACACAATCGTGCCGTCGGCCTCTCTCTTACCGCAATCCCCAGGTCTTCTTTTTACTAATGCTGGGATGAATCAGTTTGTTCCCTACTTCCTAGGGACAGAAAATGCGCCGTATGCTCCACCACGTGCAGCTGATACGCAAAAGTGTATCCGAGCTGGTGGTAAGCACAACGATTTAGAGGATGTCGGTTACGATACATACCACCACACATTTTTCGAAATGTTGGGGAACTGGTCGTTTGGCGACTACTTTAAGCCTGAAGCAATTGAGTGGGCTTGGGAGCTGATAACGAAGGTATGGGGAATGCCTGCAGAGCGTCTTTACGCAACAGTTTATGCCCCTACGGAAAATGACCCAAGTAGCTTTGACCAAGAGGCTTACGATATTTGGAAAGCTCTCTTTGAGCGTGAAGGGCTCGATCCTGACATTCACATTGTTAATGGTGATGTGAAGGACAATTTCTGGATGATGGGAGAGACTGGCCCGTGTGGTCCTTGCTCCGAATTACATATTAATATTTCGCCTGATGGAGACGCTGCTAGTGGGCGTAAGCTTGTGAACGCGGATTCTGATCAGTGTATTGAGATTTGGAACTTAGTCTTTATTCAATACAATGCTGAGGCAGATGGCACTTTCCGAGACCTTCCTGCGAAGCACGTTGATACGGGTATGGGGTTTGAGCGTATTTGCTCGATCATGCAAAACACGGATGGTCTGACGAACTTTAATAAACGTATCTCAAACTACGCTACGGATGTATTTCAACCAATTTTCGCTAAGTTAGAGGAAATGAGCGGGAAAACCTACGTAGATATTTATCCGCATGATCCCGGTGCGAATGATGATGCGGCGGTGTTAGAGGTCGCTATCGCATGTCGTGTTATTGCGGATCACCTTCGGACATTGTCTCTGTCTATTGCGGATGGGATTCAGCCTGGAAATAATGGACGTAACTATGTGCTCCGTCGTATCCTGCGTAGAGCTGTGCGTTATGGACGTGCGCTCGGTTTTTCAGGTCAAAACCTATTCTTGAGCCAACTTGTCGATGTTCTGGCGGAGCAACTCTCGATCTTCCCTGAGCTGACCGAAAAGGCTCAACTGATTAAGGATACACTGGATCGTGAAGAGAAAAGCTTTAACGAAAAATTAGACCGAGGCCTGAAGTTATTTGCAGATGTACAAGCTGGGATGAGCGGGAATGATTTCCCTGCAGAGCAAGCGTTCAAGCTCTATGACACCTTTGGTTTCCCAATTGACCTCACTGCTCTCCTTTGTCGTGAAAATGGGCTTTCGCTTGATGAAGGCGAAGTTGAGCGTTGCATGGAAGAACAACGTAATCGTGCTCGTGCTGCTCAGAAGTCCGAGATCGTTCGCGCGGTTGATATAAATACTGAGGTCGTTACTGAGTTCGTCGGTTTTGATACAAACGAAGCCACGGCGACGGTAGTGCAAGTTGAGGCGCGGGAAGAGGGGACATTCGTCATTACTGACAAGTCTCCCTTCTACGTCGAAAAAGGTGGCCAAACAGGTGATACAGGTACGCTCGCAGGTCACCCTGTGATGTCCGTTCTGCAGGTGGGCGATGCGATTGTTCACATGCTACCGGCAGGCGTTAAGGTCTCAGGTCAAGTTGAACTCGCGGTTGATAGTACCCGCCACCAGGCGATTTCTAGTCACCATACCGCTACGCACCTTCTACACTGGGCGCTGCATCAGTGTGTTTCGAAAGAAGCCTCTCAAGCGGGTTCAATGGTTAGTGAAGACCGCTTACGCTTTGACTTTAACTCCGCTGCACTCTCGGCGGATCAAGTGAATGAACTTGAGAACGTAGTGAACGGCAAGATCACAGAAGAAGGCGTGGTGAGTTGGCAGGAGGTGAAGCATGCTGATATTAAAGAGCGTGAGGACATTATGCAATTCTTCGGGGATAAATACGGAGAGGATGTCCGGGTTGTTCAAATTGGCGGAGCAGCTCTAGCGCTTGATGGGTATTCGATGGAACTTTGTGGTGGTTCACACGTTGGAAATACACGTGATTTAGGTCAGTTTTTGATTAAAAAAGAAGAAGCGGTAGCTTCTGGAGTGCGCCGAATTGAAGCGGTTTGTGGAGCCGCTGCGGAGGAATACATTACCGAGCAAACGGAGGTTCTTAACGCTGAAATCGCACAAGCAAACGAAAAGCTCAATGGAGCTAATGCAAAGCTGAATAAAATGGAATTACCAGCCGTGACGGCAGCGTATTCTTCAGGAAACAGCTTAAGAGATCTCAAACAGGTTCTTGCCTCAACTAAGGACGCGGCTGCTGAGGCTGAAAAAGCGGTCAAGAAAGCCGCTGCTGCTAACGCGGCTATGATTGCTGATGAGCTCCTTACCGAGGAATTAGACGAGACTAAAAATATCGTACTCAACATTGAAGGCGACCCTAGTTTATTACAGGAATTACTCAACGGGTTCAAAAAGCGTCAGTTTGCCCACGCCGCATTTGTAATTGTTAATGACGGTGCCAAGTTGCATTTAGGAGCGTATTCTGGCACTACTGGCCAAGCAAATGGATTTAAAGCAGGTGACTTAATCAAGACCTTGGGGCCTATTGCGGGTGGAAAAGGAGGAGGTAAGCCAGACCAAGCTCGTGGAGCGGCTCCTGAACTGGACAAGGTAGCTGAGTTAGAAGCTGAGGCGAAGAAGAGCTTGGCGGTTTGATTCTGCAATCTGAAATTGTCTTACCTTATAATACGATGATGACGTTTTCATGCGAGATTGACGCGATAATCTATAGGTTGTTGGATTGAATGAAAAATTAGTCTTGTTATATAAATACCAAAGGGTAAATTCTACATTTAGAACCTATTTTCACCGAAAATGTCAAAAATTGCAATCATATCGGACATCCATGCTAATGAAACGGCGCTAGAAGCGGTGTTATCTGATGCCGAATCTCTAAAGGTTAGCGATTACGTTTGCTTAGGTGATGTTGTAGGGTACGGACCTGACCCTGACGCTTGCTTGTCTAGAGTTCAAAGTTTAAACTGTATTACGATTAAGGGTAATCATGATGAATACGCGGCCCGGGATTGTGATCTAGTCTCTTTTAATCCTGAGGCGAAAGAGGCCATGTTGTGGACGCGTTCTAAGTTGAGTGCGAATCAGCGTGAGTGGTTGGGCAGCCTTCCATATGAGCGACGTATAGGAAGAAACTCTCTAGTGCATGCCACACTCACTAATCCAGAAGAATGGGATTACGTGTACCGCAGGCTGGATGCCTCGCTACAACTTAAGAAGCAAAAGGTTCCAGTTTGTTTCTATGGTCATACTCATCGCCCAATGAGCTTCATGCATAATGAAAACGGTTGTGTGAAATTAGAGGACCAAACTATATCATTAGACCCGAAAGCTAAATACCTTGTGAATGTAGGTTCAGTAGGCCAACCACGTGATAAGGATGAGAGAGCTAGTTATGTGATTTTCGACAGGATAGAAGGCACGATCGAGTTTAGACGTGTGGAATATGATGTTCAGTCAGTCATGGAAAGAATCTTGAAAGCCGGATTACCTGAGTCATTAGCGGAACGCTTAGCAGAAGCCTTATAGGGTATTAATTAGAAAAATAATAAAATGAAAGACGTCACGACATACACTGTAGAAAAAGGTAAGGTTATTAGTGATTGTATGGAAGAGACTGAGGTCTTAATTGCTCAAAATCTAGAATACATCAATCAGGCCTTGAGTCCTATTCGTAATGAATTAGCGAAACCTGGCGACTTTTCTTTTATTTGTTATGAGTCAGCTTGGACACTTGCTGCTACTGTTGAACTAGTAGAGCAGTCCAAGGTCACTAAAGCTCACGGGGTAGTTAATGTAGGGGACGCATGTGTTTATGACGAACTGCTTGATTCCATGGGGGAGTAAAAAATCTCAAGATAATAACATTATGAACCAGAAATTGAGTGAATTAATTGACCTAGTCTACGAGAACGAAGAAGTAGAAAGTCTAGCGATTGCAGACTTAGACGGAGGGATTATAGAGAATCAGCTTATTCTTACAACTGAATCCGCCTCGGTAGTAGCGAAAACGGTCTCAAGCCTTTATTATTCGCTTACTGCGGGGAAGAGGAGTCTGAATGGCTTAATGTTTAAGACGGGGAGCTTGATTCTCCAAGTTTGTATTTTTGAGACGTGTATTGTGCTCGTCCAGTTAGACCCAAGGGCGTCTGCTAATGAAACAGAAAAAAATATTCGTTCGGTTTTCGGTTCGTTTTCATTACCTGCTGCCTCCATCGGGAAACCAGAATCGGGGGAGAATACGTCTACAGAGAATGACCCGAGCGACCATACGAAGGAAGAGTCACTTGAAGGCCATATTAATTTCCAAGATTTTCATTCAGTCCTTACAGCGCTTCTGAAGAGAGTGGCTCCAAATGGAGAAGCTGAGAAGCTGATTAACGAAAAGTTTTTTCATCTTGGAATTGATGTCGAATTGACAGAGACAATTTTCAAAGAAGACGCTCTTTTACTAGGTAGAGAGATCATTAATAAAATCCACGACGAAGGCAGTAGGAGTATAGCACTTGTGCAGTTTATGGTAGCTTCTAGGAGTTTGAAATCTCTCTAAGCGCTCCATAAAACGCGAGTAATCTTGTTTAGAAAATCATAGCGACGAGCTCTGTATCTGAAAAGAGTTCGGGGGCGTCACCAGCAGCGCTTAAGAGGGCTGCGTTATACCATTCGCTTCCTGTATCGGCAACTGGGGCTTCTTGATTGGTAAAGAGACTAAAGCCTAAGACAAGTGCCGCGGTTACCCCTGATAGCGCGAAGGCTGGCTTGGTAAATAGAGCGGCCCAGCTTTTATGTTCACCCTTGCTTAAGCGAGCTGCGCGTACGGTGTTTTGTACGAAATTAGGCGAAGGCTGGTGCTGAGGGTTCTGATCAAGACTATCCCAGAGTGCATCGCCTTCAAGTGAGGAGTCATGATCAATGAGGTGGTTACTTGGTTTCATAATGGTTAGTATAAATGATAGAACTCGCGAAGTTGAGAAAAGTTGCAGGGTTTCACACTTTTTTGTAAAGGCCTCAAAAAGTTAGGCTAGCCTTGGTGAGTTTTAAGCTCGGCGACGTCGATTCCCAGCTTGCGAGCGGCTTCCTTGAGGTTGTCAGGGCTTTCATTTACGGCCAATTGCACCAACGAACTTTGAACCCATTCGATAATATTTTGGCCACTAGTAGGGGCATTGCTCAGGAGGGTGCTGAGCGCTTCTTTGATTTTGGCGTCGCTTTCGAAGGCACCTTTGGTCAGAGGGATGTCCTCGGGGAGGAGCATGTCAGTTGTACTCAGTGCACAGGCACGGGCGATGGTATTTTCCAGTTCTCTAACGTTGCCTGGCCAGTGGTGTTGTTTGAGGCTGTGGATTGCAGTTTCTGAGAGTTTGATCTGAGCCATTCCTTGCTTCTTGGTGATTCGTTCCAAGAAGAATTGAGCAAGAACGGGAATGTCTTCGAGCCGGTCACGCAGAGGCGGAAGCTGGATGTCGATGACATTAAGGCGGTAGTAGAGGTCTTCACGGAATCGCCCTTCGGTGATTTCCTTGGTGAGATCCTTGTTAGTAGCCGCCACGATCCGGACATCAGTTTTGAGCGTTTCATTACTACCGACACGGGAAAAGGTCCCTTCTTGGAGTACTCGGAGGAGCTTAACCTGTACAGTGTGTGGCATGTCCCCGATTTCGTCGAGGAAGAGGGTTGATTGATCACACTGCTCAAAGCGTCCAATCCGCCGTGCGCTAGCGCCCGTGAAGGAGCCCTTTTCGTGGCCAAAGAGTTCGGACTCAAGAAGGTTATCAGGAATGGCTCCACAGTTAAGGGCGATCATTTCTTTATTACGGCGCGGTGAGTACTCGTGGATGGCGTGGGCAACGAGTTCTTTCCCTGTACCTGATTCCCCGATAACGAGAACAGGAGCTTCGGATTGGGCAACTCGGCCTACGGTTTTGAAAACTTCTTGAATGGGGCGTGAGACTCCAATCATTTTGACCCGACCATCGATTTTGGGCATGTCCGTTTTCCGTTCCTCAGAGGAGCGGAGGCTTTCAGAAAATTGGAGGGCACTTTCGGCCGCGGTTCGGAGCTCAAAGGGGAGGGACTCTTTCCTTAGTACATCTCTAGCGCCCTGCTGTGTGGCGTCGATGATTTGGGCGGTGCTAGGGGAATTAGTGTAAAGCAGAGGGACGATGTTTTTATCGCTAGCTCGGGCTTGGCGGAGGAGTTCTATTCCCTCAAAAGGTTGCAGTGTGAAGGCTGCGAGCAGGACGTCGATTTGCGTTTTTTGTACGACTTTGACCGCTTTCTGGGCGTTGTCACAGCGCAGGACTTTAACCTCACCTTCGATTTCGAGGTGCTTGGTTACCCATTCTAAAAAATCATGATCGGTATCTACCGCCAAAATTGTTTGTGGAGCCTGTTCTGCCATAAGGTTTTGTCTTAGTGAAAGGGGTGATAAAAGCGAGGTTAAAATAAATTGATTTCGCCCTTATTTACATTGTCGAATGAAGCTGCTCCAGCGCTAGAACCGAATAGGCCGTTACTAGAACGGGATCGTTTTCCCACCAGCGTGAGGTTTCATTAATCCAGGAGCCATCCGTTTTTTGCACCGAGACTAGCTTACGGCCTAGTTCACGACGCCAATCAATTTTAGTCCCGTCTTTTTGGGTTAGCTGATGATGGCCGGTGGCAGCGAGGCACTTAGCCATGGCTTGATAGTAATAGTATAGTCCTTGTTGCTCCATTCCTGGATTTTCCTCTACGGTATAGTTTTCAGAGAGCCATTTGGTGACTTCGCTGACACGCGGATCATCGGCTGGGAGTTCAGCAAAGATTAGCGAGAGGAGCCCCGCGTAGGACATTGATCCGTAGGAGCGGAGCGCGGTGGATTCATCTTTTAACGCTCTTTTGCCTGCTTTGGAATCTCCGGGGAAGTAAACGAACCCTCCTTTGTCTTGCTCGTTATCGGAGGCCCAGGCTTGATCATTCGTACTCGTCAAGTTTTGGCAACGTGTGATGAAGTTTAAGGCAGCGTCCCAGTTGAGGGTGGCTTGCTCGGAGCCTGTGTCTAGAGCGATGCTTTTACTGCGGTAGATTGCTTCGAGTGCGAGGTGGGTGTTGGACATGTCAGAGTGCTTATAGGTCCCGCCGTACCCGATTCCTCCGTCGAACTTGTTATCAGATTTTCCTATTTTACCCCAATCAGTTTGTTGCCCAATGAGAAAGGATCGAGCGCGTAATATGGAAGGGGTATAGTCCTGATTTTTGGTGGCAAGGAGAGCCATTATGGCGGTGGAGGTATTATAGGTCGTCAGTCCTTCGGTATAGATCCCTCCGTCGTCTTTTTGCTGGGAGAGGAGCCACTCGTAACCCGTGTTAATTTGATTTTGGTCAGCTTGTGAGTGTGGCCGAGGGGCTCGTTGGAGAGCGGTCAGCGCGAGGGCGGTCAGGGCTGGATGTTCATCATCACTCCAGCTTCCTGAATCTTCCATTTTAGAGAGGAGGTATTGGTTTCCGAGTTTAATGGAGCGCTCGACTTCGAGCTTGAGGGATAGGTATGCAGTGTTTTTCTCTGCCTTGAGGACGAGGCAAGAGAGGATAATGAGGAGGCTAGAGGAAATGAACCGCATAATTAACAGACTATATGCTGAGAAGCTTCTATAGTCAAGACGAGGGCGTGGAGGGCTTCTTTTGGTGCTTGGGCAAGGGATTGTTATAGCGTTCTTATAAGGGGGTGAGATTTTTTGAAAAAATCTAATGTTCTTACCCGGGTATCTGTGGTTACAACAGCTATAATTATGCCTTACTACATCACAACCGCGATCGATTACGCCAATGGCGCGCCTCACATTGGTCATGCCTATGAAAAAGTACTCGCCGATGTTATTGCACGTTATCGTCGCTTTAAGGGAGATGAGGTCTTTTTCCTGACTGGGGTTGATCAATATGGGCAAAAGATTCAACAAACGGCTGAGAAAGAAGGCATTCATCCTGGAACGTTCGTAAAGAAGAATACAAAAAAGTTTACTAAACTCTGGGAAAAGCTGGGCCTGCAATACGATGGCTGGGCAGAGACAACTAATGATGAGCACCGTGCTTGTGTGCAAGCGGTCCTTACAGAGTTAGAGTCGAAGGGTCAGCTGTATAAAAAAGGGTATAAGGGGTTTTACTCCGTGCGCCAAGAGCAGTTCCTTACTGACCGTGAGCGTAATGAGGAAGGCGAATTCGGTCCTGAGTGGGGCGAGGTCGTGGAGATTGAAGAAGAGAACTGGTACTTTAAGCTCTCCGATCATGCGGCATGGCTTAAGGAGGTTGTCGAAAATGATGATCTCAAAATTATTCCCGCTTTTCGTAAAAACGAAGTTCTTAACGCCGTCGAGCGTGCGGGTGAAGGAGATCTCTGTATCTCGCGTCCGAAAGAGCGCCTAAAGTGGGGGATTGAGCTTCCGTTTGACCCAGAATTTGTAACGTACGTTTGGTTTGATGCCTTGATTAACTATGTGTCCTTTGCGGGTTACAAGAAGGCGGAAGGGAGTGAACTACCTGATTTTAAAGAGCTCTGGACAGGTGAAGTTACGCACGTAATAGGGAAAGATATTCTCGTTCCTCCTCACGCTATTTACTGGCCTTGTATGCTGCATGCGATGGGGTTTGAGAAGGATGAGATGCCTACGCTGCTCACGCACGGATT
>JALZUI010000054.1 GCA_023301545.1 Akkermansiaceae bacterium | reverse complement strand
AGGTTTCCTATGGCGATTATGTGATGGAATGGAATGGCTCAGCTCGCTCGATTTTGACGGCAGAGCGAACGGCCTTGAACTTTCTTCAACGCTTGAGCGGAATCGCGACTAAAACGCATTCTTACAGTTCCCTAATTGCTCACACGCAATGTCGCCTGCTGGATACCAGAAAGACGACACCAGGTTGGCGTTGGCTCGAAAAAATGGCAGTGCGCGCAGGAGGAGGGTTCAATCACCGCATGGGGCTTTACGACCGTGCGATGGTGAAGGATAATCACTTGGTAGCTGAAGATTCACTGCAATATATACAAAACGGAATTAATGAGCTTAAGCAGGATCAGCCAAAGGTCGAAGTAGAGTTAGAGGCTGATACCTTGGAGCAAGTAGAAAGGTTTTTGACACTCAGTGGAGTGGATTACATTCTCCTCGATAACATGCCGCCAGCTAAGCTTAAGGAGGCGCTTGCGATTCGTGAACAAGCGGGGTCTTCGGTGGCGATGGAAGCGAGTGGGGGAGTGACGCATGAGAGTATTGCTAAGATAGCTGAAACGGGAGTAGATTTCGTTTCCGTTGGGGCGCTTACTCATTCAGCAATCGCTCTCGATATTTCGTTGGAGTTTATTCCTCAGTAATTACTAGGGAAATATGGACTTTCATTGGCACGCCGAACTCGCCTCCACTAATGATGAAGCAAAAGAGTTGGGGCGGAATGATGCGCCTCATGGGACGCTAGTCGGAGCGGATTTTCAATCTAGTGGGCGTGGGCGCTCTGGGAAGTCCTGGGCGTGTGCACCAGGTGAGGGGTTAATGTGTTCAGTAGTTCTTCGTCCTCAGTGGGAAAAACGCTACTGGGGCTGGATTGCGCTCTGTGCGGGGCTCGTTATTGCAGAGTTGCTTGAGAGAGATCAGCTTTCACCTAAGATTAAGTACCCTAATGACATCCTTGTTAACGGTAAGAAAATTGCAGGGATTTTGACTGAAGCTAGTGACGCGTACGTTGTGGTAGGAGTTGGCCTGAATCTTAATATGAGCAGTCTGCCATCCGTTGATAGTGTAATTCAGCCGACTTCTTACTTTTTGGAGACTAATCGGAGGCAGGACGCGAGAGCTTTTGCGGAGAAGTTTCAGCGTAGTTTAGTGGCGCTGTTGGATTCGGCTAGTCCGCTGATTTTACGCAGAGAAGTAGAAAGGCGTTTAGTGTGGGCGGGGCAGCGCGTTTCGCTCCGGAACCGAAACGAAAGACAAGTAGGTGTAATTTCAGGCTTGGGCGACTACGGTCAACTACTGTTAGAGCAGGCCGAGAATGAAATTGAAGTGTTTGATGCGCACGAAATTCGTCCAGTGGAGTGATTAAAGACTTCGCGGGAGATGAAAAAAATACATTTCACTTGCATGTCAGAGATCGGTCGGTGAGTATCTACCAAATTCTAAAAAGATAGGAAAATTTATGGATCAAATCTCTAATCGCGTTAAGTCAGTAAGTCCGTCTCTAACCCTCGCCGTCACTAGTGAAGTGAAGCGACTCAAAGCCGAAGGAGAGCAAGTCTATGGTCTTGCTGGTGGTGAGCCCGATTTTGACACCCCTGCTCATATAAAAGCAGCAGCTATTCAGGCTCTAGAAGAGGGTAAAACGAAGTACACTCCTTCATCAGGCATCATGGAGCTCCGTGAAGCTATTGCTAAGAAACTAAAAACTGATAACAATCTAAATTACGCTGCGACGGATGTTGTGGTTAGTACAGGCGGTAAGCAAGCGTGTTTCAATGCGCTTTGTGCAGTTATTGAAGAGGGTGACGAGGTCATTATCCCAGCTCCGTATTGGGTAAGCTACCCAGAGATGGTGAAGCTGGCAGGTGGTAAGCCTGTGATCATTGAGACTCAAGAGAGTAATCATTGGAAAATTACTCCTGAGCAGTTTGAGGAAGCGATGACTCCTTCTACTAAGATGATTATCATTAACTCTCCTGGTAACCCGACAGGTGCAGTGTACTCGAAAGAAGAGTTGGCTGCCATCGGAGAGGTTGCTACCTATGAAGATATTTTAATCCTGTCTGACGAAATCTACGAAAAACTCACTTACGGTGATACGGAACATGTTTCCATTGGTTCTATTAACGAAGAAATTGCTGGCCTAACAATTACAGTAGGAGGCTTTTCTAAGGCTTACGCAATGACTGGTTGGCGCTTGGGTTACACTGCCGCACCTCCTGCGATAGCTCAAGCAATCGCCACTATCCAGAGCCACACTACTTCTAACCCTACTTCATTTGCTCAATACGGGGCCTTAGCAGCTCTCGAAGGTTCTCTAGATTTTCTAGATGATATCAAAGCTGAATATGACGTGCGCCGCCAGTACATGCTCGGTAGACTCAAGGCAATTAAGGGTATTAGAGTGACGGAGCCTAAAGGTGCGTTTTACTTCTTCGTGAATTGTGTGGATCTAGGAATTAAATCTCAGAACCTAGCAGATAAACTTCTCAACCGCTGTCAGGTAGCAACGGTTCCAGGTGAGGCTTTTGGCCATGACTATGGAATTCGTCTCAGTTACTGCACAAGCTTCGACGTCCTCAGTGAGGCTCTTGATCGCTTCGAAGAATTTTGCCAAGAACACTAATCATTTCATTACTATGTCACTTCCCGATACTTACCAGAACGTAGTCTTAACTCCTCTTATTGACGCTGTCAAAAAAGCGGGCGAGGCTATTTTAGAAATTTACGCTACTGACTTCGATGTCGAAATTAAAGGAGATAACTCCCCGCTGACTGCTGCGGATCAAGCGGCTAATGCCGTTCTGATGGATTACGTAGCTGCCAATACTCCAGAGATTCCAGTAATCTCGGAAGAGAATAAGGAGGTAGATTATGAAGAACGTAAAGACTGGAACCGTTTTTGGCTCATCGATCCTCTGGACGGAACCAAAGAATTCGTTAAGAAAAATGGTGAGTTTACCGTTAATATTGCTCTGATCGAAAACGGAGCGCCTACACTTGGTGTAGTTTATCAGCCGACAACTAATACCTTCTACATTGGTCTTAGTGGCCAAGCTGCGTATAAGATAGACGCCGATGGTGTAGAAACTGTGATCAAAAATGAAACGCACTATTCTAAGAGGGACGCTGTAATTGTAGTTGCTAGCCGCTCACACCTCAGCGATGAGGTTGTCGCCTTTGTAGACGACCTTAAAGAAAAAGGGAAGAGTGTGGAGTTTCTCTCAGCTGGTAGTTCACTCAAGTTTTGCTTGGTCGCTGAAGGCAAGGCTCATGTTTATCCTCGCCTTGGTCCTACGATGGAGTGGGATACCGGGGCTGCTCATGCCGTAGCGCTGGGAGCCGGACTGAATGTACTGCATGCAGAAACGAATGAGCCGCTTCTGTATAATAAACAGAATCTTTTGAATCCCTTTTTCATAGTAGAATAAACACTAAGCTAAATGGCTTTTTTCGTTGCTAGGTCGTGTTTTGAGGTAAAAAATCCAAAAAAAAAGACCTTTTTGCGAAGAAAATGATTGTCATGTAGCATTTGACTATTCAAGTTCTATAGTAATTCAACACAACAACACACTATGTTAACTAACATCCTCGGAACATTTGCGGCGCTCTTTCTAGCCGTTTCAGCGTACTTCGCATGGGAAAATAAGAAGCAGTACGAAGAGCAGATTGCTACTTTTGATTTCGAAATTGGGGCGCGTGACGCGGCTAGGGTTAAGCTCAAAAAAACTCAAGGTGAAGTAGCTGTAGCTAAAGACGATCTCGCAGAGAGTGAAGCTACATTAGCAACAGCAGAGGAGGACTTGGATGCGCAAGAAAATGTTGTAGCTGACCTCCAAAGTCAAATTGAAGATCAAAAGCTCACCCTTGTCGATGTTCAGGATAGTCTCAAAGAAGCTGAAGAAGCCACCGCAGGAGTAGGTTCCCCTGAGGAACTTCTTGCTGATGTTTACAGGTTTAAAATTGAAATCGCAGAGCTCGGTGCAGAAATTGCTTCGGCAGAAACACAGCGAGCAAGCTTAGATAATACTTCAGAAAGTCTCGTTTCGCAGATCAATACAACAAGGAGTACTATTGGCCTCTACGCGAAACAAGTTTCTAACCCGACACTAAATACAAGTATCTCTAATGTATATGGAGGTTTTGGGTTCGTCACGATTAAAGGTGGTGATAGTGCGGGAATTATTAAGGGTTCAACTCTTCGCGTTGTTCGTGGAAATGACACAGTTGCTAAGCTGCTTGTTACCGCGGTGGAGAAAAATCAAGCCGCAGCTAATATTGTGCCGAATAGCTTAGCTCCTGATACTTCAGTTTATCCTGGTGACAAAGTTATTGCCGAAATCAACTAATTAACCTCTACACACAATATAATGAAATCCGTATTCTACTTTCTCTCTATTCTGCTCATTGGCGCAGGAGGTTTCTTTGCTTATCAAAATAAGATTAACCTTATTGATAAGGAAGATCAGACAGTTGCTACAATCGAAATTAAGGAGCAACTTAAATCTAATATTCGCGATGAAGAAGCAGCGCGTGACGGCCTGTACGCTGAAATTAAAGCAACTAAAGAATCAATTGCCGAAACAGAAGCTAATATTGAAAGCTTCATAGGAAAAGAAGCAAGAAGCAACAAGCAACTTGTAGCTTTAGAGTCAGAAGTTCAAGAAGTTGAGACTGAATTGGCGAAATTCGAAGAACTCCTCCTAAGAATCGAAGATGCTCTACGAGGACAAAACATCAACAGCATTCAAGAGGTTCCTGATAAAATTTCTGAACTTCGTACAGAGTCGGAAGAAAAGACCGATGCTCTGAAAAGCATAGAAATTATTAATGAAAACCTCACCGCTAAAGTTAATAATGAGACGGGTGAGCGCAATACGGCTCGTGATCGTTTAACTACTATCAGAGGGCACGTTTACGACAATGCGATGAACGCTACCATTACTTCAGTAAACCCAGAATGGGGGTTTGTCATTGTAAACGCTGGTTCAGATAACTCTAACATCGTTTCTAACGCTGAACTTGTTGTTAGACGCGGAGGTCGCTATCTCGGTAAGCTTAAGGCAGCTGCTGTATCTCCTACTCAGACTATCTGTGATATTGAAGGCGAGGGAGTGAGCGCTACATTCCGTGCTGGAGATGAAGTAATTCTGAAAGAAGCTGTAGTTAAGTAATAATTGCGGACGTAAATTTCATGTGAAAACGGCAGAGCTTAGGCTTTGCCGTTTTTTTGTGGTTACTGGTAAGATTGGTGAAGATTAAATATTCTCTTCTCTTTATCTATGGGATGTGCTTTTTTGATCCCAACTTATGAGACCTTTATCGGCAAAATTTTTAAAATCAGCAGCGGAGTACGAGCAGTGTCCGAATTATAACCGCGCTGAATTCGCCTTTGTAGGTCGTTCTAATGTAGGGAAATCCTCTCTAATTAATGCGATTGTAGGAGGAAGGGAAAAGGTTGCTTTAGTTTCATCTAAGCCAGGGAAAACACGATTGATCAATTTCTTTGAAATTATGAATAAGTGGGTTCTGGTCGACCTTCCTGGGTATGGTTACGCGAAGGTATCTCGAAGTGCCAAGGACATCTTTCAGGCGATCGTCTCTGATTACCTTTTGAATAGAAAGAACCTTAAATGTGTCTTCCAGCTGATTGATTCTAAGATCCCGCCTCAGGAGATTGATTTAGCCTTCTCGCGCTGGCTGATGGAATCAGAGATTCCTTTTGTCCTAGTTTACACTAAGGCAGATAAGACAAAGCAAGGTGCCTTAGATAAAAATATTGAAGCGTATCACCTCGCCATGACTGATTTTGCAGAAGGGCTTCCTCGTACGATCATAACGAGTTCTAAAAAAGGGGATGGTCGTACGGAAATCTTAAGTTTTATTGATAAAGTCTTATCGGCTTCATAGTAGCGATTATCTCTATCTAGCTCCCAGTAAAACAAAGACTTTTACAAGTTAGTGGTTTTCTGGTAAGAGTTGGTGGCTTTTATGCGAGACCCTCTTCCTCAGACTTTTCTCGATACCTTTGCGCGATTGCGCAGGAGGTTGAATGAGGTTTATCTGTGGCAATGGGTGATTGCGTCTCTCGTCTTTTTACTAGGATCGCTCTATGTCTTCATTTTATTGGATCGCCTTTTATTTATTCCTGAATGGGTTAGAGTGCTCTTCTTTGTTTTAGGTTTTATAGGCGCTTTTATCATAGGTCCCGTTCGCTTTTACAATAAGGTATATCTGAAGCGTTCTAATCTGTCCCTAGCTAAGCTCATCAAAGGGCGTATGAAACGTATTGGTGACCGGATTCAAGGCGCACTTGAAATTGCGGAGCATCATTCATCTTCCTCCGTTTCTCCTGCCTTGTTACAGGCTGCTCTTGAGGAAATTGGGGATGAAACGGCCAAGCTTGATTTTAAAGAGGTCTTGCCGCACACCCATTTCCGTAAATATCTGATTCTTATTTTGGGGTTGGTTTTAATTGGCGGCTTTTCGTTCTTTTTAGCTCCTAAGCAAACGAGCAATGCTACTGCGCGATATTTTTTCCCCTTATCAGAAGTTCAGCGATATTCGGCCGTTCGTTTTGGAGAAGTATCGAGTAAGCATTATGTGGTTGAGGGGCAGCCATCTAACCTGTCAATTCAACTGGATGAAAAAAGTCTCACGGGGCAATCTATTACAGGCAATGGTCGACTAGAGGGCTATGGTGCACAGTCTGTAGTATATGATAAGGGCTTCTTCTTTACGATTCCAGCTCTCGTCAAACCAGCGCAGTTTACAATTCAAGCGGGCGACGCGTATAAGTTGATTTCTATTATTCCACGTCCTCGTCCGCGGATCACGAATATTCAAATTCGCCAAGAACTACCGGAATACCTGCAACTCCGCGAGAGGCTTATTAGCCCTAGGGGAGCACGGGCTGAGGTCGTGCGGGGGTGTCAACTGAAGCTCGAATTAGAGGCTAGCCAAAAGCTAAAAGGGATTAGTGTTTCTGGGCAAGTACCCTTTGAGCATGCGGGAAATAAAGCTTGGAGTCCGGAGTTTGTCGTAGAGGACGAACTAGAAGTTACGTTTGAAATTACAGATCGCTATGGTCTTCAATCTTTTCCGCAAAAGAGGCTCTTGATCGATGTCGTTGAGGACCGAGCTCCGAATGTGCGCCTCTTGACTAAGGAGCATGAATTTACACTCCTACCTCATGAGACTCTCGATTTTGAGTTTCGGTCGGATGACGATTATGGAGTGAAAGAGATCTTACTTTTTTTACAATCCACGAAGCGCCCCAACTATTCTATACAGCAACTTGTGAAGAGCGGCAGTCCGACAGCGTCTTCACTGAAAGCAGACTTCGTATTGAATCCAGAAGTTTTAGGGCTCGCTCCTGACAGCTACAGTTTGGCGGGAGTGGTGGTAGATTACTTGCCTGAGCGAGAGCCTCAAATCTCTTCCCTAGTGACCCTTCACCTCTTAAGTTACGAAGGGCATGCTAATCTCGTGAAAACCAACTTCACGAACCTTTTAGACCGCTTGGATGAATTCTACCAAGGGTCTTTGATCCAATATATAAATAATCAGGAAACGGCCCAAGAGTTCGGGAAGGATTCGGCATTACTAATGTCTGGGTTACAAACCGCGTTGCAGTCAGAACGGAGATCATTATCGGACTTTAATCGAGTCTCGCAGTTGGCGGTCGAACTCTCAGAAGACGCATTTCGGAATTCGCAGTTGGATCGCTCAATTCAGCTTTCGCTAACAATTTTATCACAGAAACTAGGGAACAATTACCCACCACTGATTAGGGAAAGTATCGAGGGTTATGAACAAGCTTCTGACCGTTCGATCTCACGTAAAGATAGCGAAAACTACTTTCAAGAAGCTCTGACAAGCCACTCTCAAATGTTAGAGCAATTACGGGTGTTGATTGAAGAGATGCGGGAGTTTGATCGGCGGTTTGAAGCTTCTAGCTTTGTTCATCGCCTACAAAGCCTCTCCCAAAATCAATCAAGCAGAGCTCAAGAACTACTTCGCGAGTATGCTGAGGTCGTCGGAAAGGGGTACAAGGAGCTTTCGCCTATGCATCAGCAGGGGATTCGCGAATACTCTGGCCTACAAGTTAAGGATAGTGAATCTCTACGATGGATAGAAGACGACCTAAGGAATTACTCGGCTTACACAAACAAACCGCAGTTTGAAAGTTTAGCCAATCAAATCCAAGGCTCTAAAGTCTACCAGGCGATGCGCGACACACAAATTCAACTCAAAGATAATCATCGCTACCTTGCGGTGGTGTCTACACAGAAATGGGCTGATCAAATAGAAGCTTGGTCAGAGGCCTTGTCAGCAGAGCTTTCAAGCGCAGCTGCTACCGGTAGCTCAGCTGGTGGGGGCGGTGGCGGTCAGCAAGACCAAGAAGGCGCGGAATTTATGTTTCGTATTATGGAAATTATCCGTGAACAGCAAAATCTAAGAGGGAAAACTAGAGCCTTAGAGCAACAAAAAAGACTTCAAGCGGAGGGAGCTGAATGAAAATGATGTTTAAAATACTCATCAGTAGTGTCTTTCTCCTAGCAACAGCGCAAGGCGATCTCGCCGCTGAGCTTAAGGTTGCAGTCGAAGAGAAGTTGACGAGCAACCAAGATGAACTGAGCGCCGATATTCAAGAGCTGGTTGAGCTACAAACCCAGTCGGAGGTTATTGATAAATTAGAGGAGGTCGAGGTCAGTATGATCCAAGCGACGCTTAAACTGTTAGACGGAATTACTGATCAAGAGACTCTAGCGATTCAGACTGATATTATTGAGAAAGCGTATGAAGCCGCCGAAAAAAAGAGCGAATCTCAAGGGGAAGGCCAATCGGAAACGAGCCAGGCAATGATGGACATGCTTAAAAAGATGCTTGGAAAACAAGATAGCTCATCTTCCCAAAACTCTAAAGCGGGAAGTCAAAGCGCTGGAGAGAGAGGTGATGGTGAGCTTGGTAAGGCTCCAAACACGTCAGAGCAACAAGGTTCACTGAGTGGTGGAGGGCGTGTTGTCCCTACCTCCTCGGCGTATTCGGGACAGCTTTTGCCAGATGAGTTTTCAGAGCTCCTGGAGCCATATAATGACAGTAGTCAATAGTATGTCTTGAGAAGGTAAGAGGGCGAAAATAATGCGTTCTTAGTTAGGCCTGGAAATTCC
>JALZUI010000053.1 GCA_023301545.1 Akkermansiaceae bacterium | reverse complement strand
GCAATCGGAGACGGAGCTGGTGCTCTCGTTGACGGTGTTAAGTCACTTGGCGGAATCGTTACTGGTGGTGCTGAATCTGCTGGTGATGCAATCGGAAACGGAGCTGGTGCTCTCGTTGACGGAATTAAGTCTCTAGGCGGTAAAGCTGCTGACAGTGCAGAAGCACTCGTAGACGGAGCTTCAGAAGCAATCGGAAACGAAAAAGTTGTTGCTACTCCAGCAGTAAGTTACGACAAGCCTAACCTCAGTGAGCGAGTGAAGAACTTAGTTAATAAGCTTGAAGGCATTGAAGCTACAGATTCCGACTCACTTGATTCAGCTTACGCTGAGCTCAGCAGTGACGGTCAATCAGGTTTCCTCTACCGTATCCCATTCCAAACAGGTGAAACTGGAGTTCCTACTCCTCACCAAGAAGCACTTTCAGCTAAGCTCAAAAGTGCTACTCCTGGAGCAACACTTGTAACAATCGGTTACGCTGATGTTCGTGGTGATGAATCCGCTAACAAGCGCCTCTCCTTCGGACGCGCTCAAAAAGTTGGTGCATGGATCAAGAACTCCCTCGGCAACAAAGCGCCTATCGAGTCCTACTCCATGGGTGAAACTGAGCGTTTCAGTAAAGATGACTTCTCTAAAAACCGAGTAGTCGAAGTTTGGCAAGTAAACGAGTAAGACTCGCGACCACTTGTTAAAACAAATTATAAGCCACATCATTACGATGTGGCTTTTTTGTTTCTAGCTTAAACCTCACTGACGTAAGTAGGACGCTTTTCAACGAGTTCGTAGATGCGTAAAAAGAGATCGATACGGTAGAATTGGAGCGGTTAAGCTCAGAGCTCTACGCCCCATTTTACTAAAAAACAATGGGTGTAGCAGACCGGCTAAATTCATTCGTTTTCGGAAATGCTGATCGAGGCGCTTTTTATGTAAAGTCGCAACCTCATCCCACCCAAGTTCTCCTTGCGAATACTGTTTCAACAGCCCACCCGCCAGATAAGCCGATTCTAGCGCCATACTCATCCCATTCCCGGTAAAAGGCGGAATCAAATAGGACGAATCACCTAGCTGTACTCCTTTTTTTGAAGGCTGTTTTCCTAGCTGAAAACCAGCAGTTGCGGAGAAGGATTCATCTACTAAGCTCCCTTGTTCTAATCGTTGAGCCAGTTCGTCCAGTCCATTAGCGTGGAGGTATTGTCTTATTAAATCCTTCCCCCGTAACCCGCGGCGTACCTTGAACAGCCCACAAACATTGACCGATGAATTTTCAACCTCGCATAAACCAACGTAGCCAGACTGACCAACATGCATTTCCAACCCCTGTACCGACACATTTTTCGCGTGTACCTTAAGACCAATCCAATCACTTCCTTCTCGTGGTTTCTTGCCGATTGCCTGAACCGTCCCCTCTTCTGAAAAGTCTCTTGGCGCAGCTCGTTCCCCTGTCAACAACTCCCCTCCTTCGCGCTCAAAAGTAGAGGCCAGATCGAGATCGAGCTTATATCGAGATAGCCCCCAAGCAGTTCGAGGAAGCTCCGCAGAGAGTACTTGGCGCCCCTCCACCCACCACTTCATATCAGTGTGATGTAGTGAGTCTGAAATGATATTTCCGAGCCCCATTTCAGTGAGCCACGCAGGATCGACTCCACAAATAAACTCTCCGCACACTTTGTGTTTGGGATAACTGCCAGCTTCGATCAATCGCACTGGTACAGACAACCGTTGCAGATAGACTCCTAATGCGAGCCCCCCTAGCCCGCCACCGATAATTGTTATTGTCTTCACAGGCGCCCCCCTTTTGAGCGTAGCCCACCAAAAAGCCCTGTTGATTCCTCCCAATGTAATGCCTCAGGAAAATACGACTCTAACTCACCTCTCCTAAACCCAGCGTCAATACTGACCATCATATCATAGCGGGTCACATCATTGATAAATGGGAAAAGGCACTTCCCCATTAACTTGGGTACGGCTCCTCGATATGGTTCCGCTAGCAGTAGCCCTTTCACCTCGCTCAAACACTGCCCTAGAGCTTGTAGATCCGAGGGAGGCAGATGATGAATAAAGAGATTCGCCACCACGACAGAGCCTTTCTCATAACCAGAATACGCCATTACGTCCTGCTGCGACCAGCAAGCTTGATCGCTTAATCCTGCAGGACGTGGCATGAGGTCGACGCCAATCACTTCAACATCTGGAAATTTTTCCGCGATGCGATTGGTTAACGCACCCGTTCCCGCTCCCAGTTCAATAATTTTGGTAGGCGCCAACTCTTCGAGCTGGGCCAAAATCCAGCTCTCGCCCCGCATAAACCAGTTAATTAAGCGTAAATCACGGCGACTACGGATTGCTCGAGGATCAGCAGGAGAAAGGGTGTCTAAAATTTCGGGAGCGACGAGACGAGGCATAGTTCAATCTAATTCTAGATTGGGGTGCTGTAAACCGCTTCTTTGAATTCCTTTTAATCGGCACGATTTTGTTTGCTCATCTATGTACTGGTTTCTTAAAGTATCCTATGAATAATTTAGTCACCTGGGCAAAACAAGTCGCCTCTGAATATGAAAGCGGAGCTACTGGATGCTTCCTTTTACACGGCAATATTAATGACCAATTTGTCATGCCGATCAAAGACGAGCCCAGATTAGGGAGACTCCAGGATTATTTGATCGAAGTCCTCCTTCCTCAGTTTGATCTCGTCTTCACCTATGACCTTGGCTATGGCGTACGCGTTGAAAAAGGGGCTGAACACTTAGAAAAATGGGGCGGAAAAGAGCGTATCACGTCGGGGTCAGCCCTTCCCTCCATCCGATCCCTCGGGCAATACCTTCTCTATGCGCGCAACCTAGCTGCGATTGGAAAAGAGGCTCCAAAGGTCGCCATCATTCTGAAACAAGCTCACCTCATCGTTCCTAGTATTCCGAATGCGCTAAACTATGAGCTGAATTCGCTCGCCTCTGTGATCCAATCGTGGGCCTCTGATATTTCGCTACAAGACCACGGACAAGCTGCCTTTATCCTCACCGATCAACTTCATAACGTACACTCACTTGTCTCGCAAAACCCGCGAATGAGTTTGATTGATATTCCTCTACCGGAAGCGAGCGAACTCGAGCTTGCCTTGGAAACCCTTAGACCTACATGCCCTAAAGCCCTAGAGGTGTTCTCTGACGATCTCAGCTTACCCGCGGCACGCCTAAAAGGAGCCTCAATTAGCGCCATCGAAAACCTCCTGAAAAAACGTCATCACGACAACGCCCCGTTACAGAACAGCGACCTAGCAGCCCTCAAAAAGCAATTGATCGAAGGCGAATGTGAAGGACTCATTGATTTCGTTGAGCCTAAGCGGAACCTTGGCGACTATCTGGGAATGCCCGATGTCCTGCAATGGCTACGCAATGACCTAGATCTCTGGAGAAACGGTCACACGCAGGCGCTCCCTATGGGTTACCTCTTTTGCGGCCCCGTAGGTACAGGGAAAACCTACTTGGCCGAATGCCTAGCAGGTGAAGCAGGTGTACCGGTAGTGACCCTCAAAAATTTCCGCGACCGCTGGGTCGGTAGCACTGAGGCCAACCTTGAAAAAATCTTCAGTCTACTCCATGCCCTCGGTAAGTGCATCGTCTTCGTCGATGAAGCAGACCAAGCTTTAGGTAGCCGATCTGCCTCTAGTGGCGATTCTGGAGTGTCCTCGCGGGTTTACTCCATGATTGCCAAGAAAATGTCCGACACTGATAACCGAGGCAAGCTCCTCTGGGTTCTCGCCTCTAGCCGGCCAGATTTGATCGAAGTGGACCTTAAACGTCCGGGGCGAATTGATGTCAAAATCCCTATATTCCCCGCTACTAACAAAAAAGAAGGATTAGCCCTCACGCTTGCGCTCTGTAAACGCCGGGGACTCAATACCGATGAGGTTAAGGAAGATGATCTCCTACCTCATATCCCCGAGCTCCTAACCCCTGGCGCAGCTGAAGCCCTCAGCGTTAAGGCTTACCGTCTTTTCAAACTAGGTAAAATCACCGAGGTCGAAGCCATCACACAAGCCTTTAGCCAATACCGACCAGCAATCAGCCCTGCGGTTATTAAGGAGCAAATGCGACTCGCCGCAGAAGAAGCTACCGAAAAGTCATTCATCCCTGATGAGGTCTTGCCACACCTGTCATAGAATTCCATACTACCGTCATGAAAAAACCACACGAACGCAGACTACGCGAAATCGATTCAGAAACCGCTCTTAAACGATTAGGTAATAACTGGAGCCACTCCGTCATCCAAGGCCTCAACTTATCGAGCTTTGATTTCACTGATGTTCAATGCGACAACACTGTCTTTCTGGGCTGTGAGTTTCCCACCTCAATGGCGCCTTGTGAACTCTACGACCGCGGCGCGATCGTCTTTCCCGCTCTTGATCACCTTCCTTACAAGCCGTATCGCGGAAGCCTTTACACTCGTGATGAGCTCATGCAGGGCTGGAGCCCAGAAGACGACCAGAGTAAAGACCTCGAAATCTACAATCACTTCTCCGAACTAGGACGAAATAATCCTAGCGTCATGGAAGCCCTCGCCATGCGCTTGCACGATCACGCCATTGACGACGCCCTTTCTGATTTATTAGAAGGACGTATCGACAACGATGGTAAGAAAAAAGTCGTCGGCATCATGGGCGGTCACTCCACCCCGCGTACCGATCCTTATTACGAAAAAGTAGCTCTCATTGCGCAACAGCTCACCCGCGCTGGCTACTTCATCGCCACTGGTGGTGGACCTGGAATGATGGAGGCAGGAAACCTCGGAGCCTACTTTGCTCAATACTCACAAGAAGAACTTCTCAGCGCTATTGATAAACTCAAAACCGCTCCAACCTATAAGGATAAGGGCTTTAATGACGTCGCTTTAGAAGTCATCAACGATTTCCCTGCAGGAAGCTCGACTCTAGCGATTCCAACTTGGTTCTACGGGCACGAGCCCTCTAACCTCTTCTCCCAACACATTGCCAAATACTTCTCTAATAGTTTACGGGAAGACGGGCTGTTAGCGATCTCCGTGCATGGAGTGATCTTTGCCCCAGGTAGTGCCGGCACCACTCAAGAGGTCTTTATGGATGGCACACAGAATCACTACCTAACCTTTGAAAAAGTTAGCCCCATGGTGTTTCTAGGAGAAGACCACTTCTCGACTAAAACCTTAGTCTACGATTGTCTAAAGCGTCAATCCGCAGGGAAAAAGTATGACGACTACATCTACCTAAGCGATGAAGTACATAAGGTGTGTGAATTTATCGAATCACATCCCCCATCGTAATAAGAACTGAACTCCACAATACAAAAGAGCCTCTCCTGAATTCAGAAGAGGCTCTTTTACAATCTACCAACGGTGAGTTTATTCAGCCACTACGGGAGTAATCGCCTCAGTTGGCTTAGGTAAATTAACTAAGTACCCGTCACCGTACACATCTTTGCTTGAGATTAGGCACGTCACAAAGCAAATCCCTTTACTATTTACACGAACGCCTACTCCGTACGTATTACTATTATCCTTCAGTAGATCGTTTTGTCTTCCTGGAGTATTCTTCCACTGTGCAACCAAGCGTTCGCCTAATTGACTGTTTGCACCATAACCACCAATATAAAAATCAACAACTGAACTACTGCTGAGTCTCTTCATCTCATTATCTAAGCTCAACTCAACAACTCCCTTCTGCTTCATTGCCTCAGAATGCTGTGTAGCCTGTGACTCTAACTGACGGGACTTCACTACTATTTCACGCTTATTAAAAGGAGCTCGATGCTTATTAATTGCCTCAATCACTTGCGCTGCAAGCGCTCTTTCACGAGCGTTCATATTAACAATCTCTTTTGCAACCACCGGCGCAGCCACCTCTTCCTGCACAGCGCAAGAATGGAACAAGGTAAAAAGCGGGATAGATAAAAGTAAGATTGAGCGTTTCATGTAAAAGGTTTAATACAACTATTCAGCTAATTGTTCCAATATTTTTTTCTGAAATCTCCGGACTGAAAACTAGAATTGTATATTTACGAGCCAATGGAACCACACCAACTAAATAAATTGGGATCTAGTTCATCCATGGCGCGACTAAGGAGCTCATTCCCTTTTTCAGCAGAAGAAACAATCGCATACATTGTAGACCCTGAACCGCTCATTTGAGCAATCTCCACTTCTGGTTGCTCAAGTAACCAGCATTTACACTGCGCAAGGAATAAATACTTTTCAAAAGCAGGGCGCTCTAGATCGTTTTTCATTGAGCCATACGGACCATTTTGCGCGCGGTATGGTACGCCCGCTATTTCAGTGGAGCTCTTCCATCGTTTAAACACGTCCGGGGTCGGAACGGAGAACTCAGGCTTAAGTAAGCAAATTGTAAATGGAACACTCTGTTCTAGAGGTTCGATAATCTCCCCTCGGCCACGACAAATACAGGCCGTCTTGTATAAGAAAAAGGGGACATCTGACCCTAAATCGGCAGCTAATTCATGGAGCTCTGGTAATTGTAAAGCCTCGCCATAAAGCTCATTAAGCCCCAGTAGAGTAAATGCGGCGTCACTGCTCCCACCTCCTAACCCCGCGCCGGCGGGGATACGTTTTTCCAGTGTGATTTGATACATCAATTCAACCTTAGCCTTTTCGGCATACAGGCGAGCTGCGCGCACCACAAGATTTGTCTCATCTGTAGGAACTCCTTCGTCCTCGCATTTAAAAGAAAACTGGTCTCGAGCATCAAAAATCAACGTGTCATGCAATCCTGGGATCGGAACCATCAGCGTCTTAAGGTCATGGAATCCATCTGTACGCTTACCGATAACCTCTAGAGAGAGATTGATCTTAGCGGGGGGATAAATTGTTAATGAACTCATAAGCACTCGATATTGGGAACCGTATAGCTGTTGAAATTAGATAGCGATTAGAGCTAACATTCTACCAGTTTCCCCCTGCTCTAGTCGATAAGAATAGCAAGAATCATCCAAAGTCGTACAACTTTGACAGTCGTGATAATTCTGAGTCAATACCCCTGCTGTCAAAGCCTGTGAGGCAATCTCGGCCGCAAAATCCACTTCGTATGCAGGAGGGCGAATACAGGGAGCTAGTGAAACGATCAGGTCTTTCGGATCTGTTCCGTAGGTCTTCGTCATAACCTTAATACACTCGCCTAAGATGTTCTTCTCCGTTCCAACTCGCCCAGAGTGTACAACCGCTACCGCTTTCTTAACTGGATCGGCAATATAGATAGCCCCACAGTCCGCGACATGAATGCCCAGAACTACCTTAGGATCGTTTGAGCAAAGCCCATCAGCACCTAGGCTTTGCGCTGGATCAACTTCCCCAGCCACAGGCACCGTAAGATTACCATGAACCTGTTCACAGCGCCAAAAGTAACGCTCCTCACCACAGATTTTCAAAGCAGCTTTCGTGTGGTAGGGCATAAGCCTAGCGATGGCTTCATGCCTCTCGACATTCACATCTACCCCAGGGATTTTCGCCACCCATGAAACACGAAATCCCGCTTTTATAAGCGGGATTAAGAAAGGTTGATCCTCATTCATAGGATCAAGATATGTATGAAGAATGATTAAAAATCAAGCACGCGTTTTGCGCCTTCGATCGTCTCTGCTTCCTCTGTATCCATGTCAGTCATGAGCGTAGAAATGTTAGAGGCAATTTCCTTGCGCATCTTAGCGACCATTTTCACACCGACGTCAGTAATACGGACAATGATTTTACGACGGTCATCAGCTGCTTGCTTACGTTCAACAAAGTTGAGCTTTTCCAAACGATCTACAAGACCAGTGGCAGCAGCAGTCGAGTGGCCCATCTTGTGCGCAATGTCAGACATTGCGAGAAATTCTTCACTAGAAAGGTATGCCAAAAGGAAAAACTGAGGGAAAGAGAGTTTCTCTTTATTGAGCTCAGTAGAAAGATTGAGAATACAGGAACGCTGCGTGAACAGAATAAAGTCTGCTAAACGTTCGGCATCTGGATTCTCAGTTTTTGTATTTGTAGTGCTGTAGTTCATTCTCAGTTTTTGTTGTATGCTAAAAAAGTTTTAGCAAAGTTTTAATCTAATGAAAGCTAAATGTTAACAAATTTTAAAGAAAAATGAAAAAGCCCTGTGAATTTCAGCGGTTTTTGCATTTTTTTAAAAAGTTTTCGTACTCTCCCTCAGAATCTACTACAGCAAACCAGACCTCGGGGATGTCCCAAGGATCGTTAAAACTCTGAAGAGTAGATGTAGTGTTCAGTTAAGGGGTTAATCATTATGTGGTTGCCGGTTCAAGATTTTCTTTATC
>JALZUI010000052.1 GCA_023301545.1 Akkermansiaceae bacterium | reverse complement strand
TTCCCCTTTCGGAAAAACACCCCCTCATTACCCCTAAAATAACAAGATCTCAAAAATGAATTTTTAAACCATTGACATACCCTTCTCATGGAAGACCTCATTTTTTATGATTTGGCTTAATACTCACGAACATCATCAGGAAGGTAACCACTCGCCTCGATATATTTATCTACAATTGCACCTCCTTTTTTGGGAGCTTTATTTGACCAGCTATGTTCTACAGAAGAAGCAAAAACGGCACTCGCTCGATAAATAGAGTACTCATGCGGTTCGTCATTAGACATATTAAGAAAACTATTAGCATCTAAGTTATTCCTAGTGATTTTACTCATCGGATCATTTGGAAAAAGTTCGACCAAAAATATATCTGCTATTAATGCCGCATTTCCAACATTTGGAACGGCGTCAATCAGGTCTAGGTTTTCTTTGATAGCGTTAGCAATAATTTCTAATGCAGTAAAAGCATCAATGTCACCATCTTGCACGCTTTGAAGAGCCGCGAGAGCCTTGTCTGTATGAATTACACTATGCATAACCTTAAAAACCTACTCGTACATATGATTCGTCTGTCCCTCTGTCAATAGTCTGTCCCTCTGTCAATACCCCGCCTCGCTATAGACTGGTTCCGCAGATAGAAGGGTGCCCCCTATGGCTAGGATGATTGAGAGCTTGAGAAAAGAAAGAGAGGTCACGACGTGAATAGAGTAAGAGAGATTGTTAAGTTCATCAAACCATTTATCGGGCGGGAATTTACTGTGAGTTATTTTAATGGAGAAATCGAATTTAGTCCTGTGAATTCTTGCTATTGTATAGATTAGGAGTCAATTATTTGGGTATGAAGCGTTTATTGCTACTTCTTTCGCTAACCCTTGGACCGCTCGGAGCGATGCCTAAGCTCGTACTCCCTACAGAGAACGACGCGGTCACTCTTCAACGCCCCAATGATTTTTTCATGTACGTCGATCGGAGTTTTGAGGGGGAGTCCTCAAAGCCTTGGGAGGCGGGTACGTATGGCTTTGTGCGCAATATGAAGCGGACTAAGGAAGGGGTGATAGGGACTAGGTTCCATGAAGGAGCAGATATTAAACCAGTGCGTAGGGACGAAAATGGAGTTCCACTAGACCCCGTCGTCTCGATTGCTAAGGGGACGGTGATGTATGTGAATGATAAATCGTCCGGGAGTAATTATGGCAAATACATCGTGGTTCAGCATAATTGGGGAGAGGGCCCTATCTGTAGTTTATATGCGCACCTCAATAAAACGAGTGTAGAGGTTGGGCAAGAGGTGGCGGCAGGAACGCAGCTCGGAATCCTAGGTTACACGGGAGTGGGGATTAATAAGACCCGCGCGCATCTGCACTTTGAGGTTTGTCTTATGCTGTCACTGGATTTTGAAGAGTGGCACACGAAGTACTTGGGGGTGGCCTCGGGACACGGGAATTTTAATGGACGTAACCTGAGCGGTCTGAATGGGGTGGATCTCGTTATTAAGTCTCAAAAGGATCAAATCTCCTCTATTCAGCAATATTTACTCAGACAGCAGTCGTATTATTCAATTACGGTTCCAGCTGTAAGGGCGGCGAAGTTACAGGCTCGGTACCCTTGGCTTTGGAGAGCTCCTCAGGGAGGGCATAGATTCACGGAAATCACCTTTACGGCTTCTGGTCTGCCCATGATTGTGAATCCTAGCGATCGTGAAGTTAGCGAACCTAAAATTACGAGATTACAGTCTTTTATGGGGCGTCATGAGGATCGGACGATTAAGCGGATATCAGGAACGGGCCGTAAGGCTGAATTAACCGAAAGCGGTAAACGATACCTTGCCTTATTGTTAGGTGAGGAATAAATTAGGGACATGACTGACAAGATTGCTCAAAAGATCGAATCATTAGGCTTAACCCTTCCTGATGCTCCCGCGCCGGTTGGCT
Organism: Akkermansiaceae bacterium; assembly: GCA_023301545.1. Lineage (GTDB taxonomy): Bacteria > Verrucomicrobiota > Verrucomicrobiia > Verrucomicrobiales > Akkermansiaceae > WTJZ01. The sequence continues at coordinate 5,052 of JALZUI010000052.1, read as the reverse complement.
CGTATTTAAACTGCGTACGCACTGGGAACCAGCTGCATATTTCTGGTGGCCTGCCATTTACTGCGGAGGAAAAAATTCAAGGAGTGGTTCCGACCGAGACTTCGGTAGAAGACGCTCAGCGGGGAGCTCGTCATGTAGTTCTTAACCGTTTAGCTGTCGCTAAAGGGGAGTTAGGGTCGTTGGATAAGATTACGCGTGTAGTTTCTATTTCGGGATTTGTCAGCTCCAAGCCCGATTTCTATGACCATCCGGTGGTGATCAATGCGGCCTCTGATTTACTGGTGGAAATCTTTGGGGACGCAGGTAAGCACTCCCGGGTCGCAATGGGGGTGGCCGCGCTTCCTATGAACGCCTCAGTTGAGATCTCAATGATCCTCGAAGTCGCTTAATCCTTAAACCTAGCGCGGATTTCAGCGCTAGGGAGTATGCAGGCTTTTTTAGCCGGGAATCGCTGACGGTTTCTGGCGAGGCAATTGTAGAGTGCATCGGCCCAACTACGGATGGGAAAGGCTTTAATGAACCATGCACAGAAGTGGAAGCCTCGCCCTTGCAGGTGTGAGGAAATTTGCGCTAGTGCTAAGCTCCGTTCGTAGAGGCTTCCTTGATCGTACACGTAAATCGTATCAAAGGATAGTTCAGAGACTCCATGTGTACGGAGGAATTCTTGGGCGAAGTCTGATTGCAGAGGAGAAAAGTGGAAATACCCTTTTGGATCGTTTTTCCAGATGGTCTGCATCGATTGATTACAAATCCCACATTCTCCGTCGTAAAATACTAGAGATTGGTCGTGGGAGCTCATAGGAAGATTTTAACACTGCAGCGCGGGCTGTCAAGTGGAGGAGGGGGACAGGATCAGTTCAATTATCCCGCGGGGTGTTAATTTATGCGGATGTCCTTAGGGCTCATCGAAAGGAGATGATGGTAGGGCGAAAAATCTGAGAGCAGCGTTTGCCAGAGGAGAGAGGGGCTGGTGGAGATGGTTTCCGAGGAAACTGCCAGATTAACCCATGCTTGTTCGTCTAGTTCTTGCTCAAGCTGGCTGGGTTCCCAGGCCGCGTGGCCAACGTGAGCCATGATGAGGCATCCGGATTTTGCCTTCATGCTTTTGGCTTCCTCTGCTGATATGCGGAGGCGGTATTGGAAGTCTCCCTCTGAATTCCACCAATAAGCGGAAAATATGATTTGGTCCGTTCGGACAGGCCCGCCAAAGTAAATGGGAACGCTCCGCAAATCAGTGAATTGCTCTCCCTCTAAGATTTCCCCGACGGTATTACCAGTAGGCTTATTGATAATGTACCCTGTGGCTCCTCCATCAGCCGAGTGCTCGGCAAGATGGATGACAGTGCGGTCAAAGACTCCATCAGTGAGAGATGGGTCTGCGACTAAGAGGGAGTTATGAAGGCTATCTTTACTCAACAGTAACGGACTTGGCGAGGTTACGAGGTTGGTCGATGGCGCATCCACGGAGACGAGCAACGTGGTAAGCGAAGAGCTGTAAGGCTACGGTCGCAGGAACAACCGCCGCGTGTAGGCGGCAGGCTGGGATTTCGATGTAGTCATCGACTTCTGAAATCGTTTCCGTGTCTCCTTCTGTTACAATCCCGAGAACGCGGGCGTTACGAGCGGAACACTCTTTAATGTTACCAACTGTTTTTTCCTTTCCAGGGCCTTCTAAGGCGAGGGCTACGACTGGCATAGATTCTTCGAGAAGGGCGATTGGACCGTGCTTAAGTTCAGCCGCATGGTAAGCCTCAGCGTGAATATAGGAAATTTCCTTAAGCTTGAGGGCTCCTTCCATCGCTACTGGGAAGAGGTAGCCACGGCCGATAAAGAACATTTTCTCATACTGTACATAGCGCTCCGCAACCTCTGCGATTTGCTTCTCCTTAGCGAGGACTTGCTTAACGAGGTTTGGTAGGTTCTGGATTTCACCCACAAAGCGGCGTCCGTCATTGACTGACATACGGCGGCTACGGGCGAATTTCAGGGCGACCATGAGGAGGGTGGCGACTTGACAGGTGAAGGCCTTGGTCGATGCCACCGAGATTTCAGGACCTGCGTGGAGGTAAACTCCACGGCCTGTTTCGCGAGCAATCGTTGAACCAACGACGTTAACTAGGCCCGCTACGAGCGCTCCTTTTTCAGTTGCTTCACGCACAGCTGCGAGGGTGTCTGCCGTTTCTCCGCTCTGGGAGATGGCGAGCACGATGTCGCGGGAGTTAATGATAGGGTTACGGTAACGGAATTCGGCTGCTTGCTCGACTTCTGCACAGAGGCCAGCAAAGTCTTCGGTAGCAAATTCACCGACGAGACCTGCATTCAGAGAGGTTCCACAACCTACGATGACGAGGCGTTGAATATCTACGATTTCACGCGGGCTGAGGCCTAGGCCGCTTAAGACCGCAGTACCTCTTTCCATATCCACACGACCTCGAATCGTATTTTCGATCGCATCTGGTTGTTCATGGATCTCCTTGAGCATGTAGTGGTCGTAACCACCTTTTTCTGCCGCATCTGGAGACCAATCGATTTCTGATTGTTCACGAGAAACTGTACCTGAGGTTAAGCTGGTGATGTCGATGTCTCCGCCTTGGATTTTAGCAATATCATTGTCATCCAGGTAGATTGCTTGACGCGTATGTTTGATAATTGCAGAGGCGTCAGAGGCGACGATTGTTTCGTTTTCGCCAACTCCTAGAACGATCGGTGAACCACGGCGAGCAACGATCATCGTGCCAGGCTCGTCGTTTGTAATACAGGCAATTCCATACGTTCCTTCAACCTCTTTCAATGCACAGGAAACAGCTTCTAACAAATCGCCGTCGTAGTGAGAGTCTACTAGGAGAGCTAAGACTTCGGTATCGGTTTGGGAGAGAAAGTTGTACCCTTTCCCTTCGAGCTTTGCCTTGAGGGACTTATAGTTCTCGATGATTCCGTTGTGAACTAGCGCAATGCGATTACTACCATGTGGGTGAGCGTTCTCAGTTGTTGGAGGTCCGTGTGTGGCCCAACGGGTGTGTGCAATCCCTAGGTTAGACTCTTGCAGTGGAGATCCTTCTGCATGCTGTGCAACCTTGTTGACGAGCTCAGCAACTTTGCCTTTTGCTTTTTCAACGAGAATGCCGTCGGCTGATTCTACTGCTAATCCCGCGGAATCGTATCCACGGTATTCCAGGCGCTTGAGGCCGTTGACCAAGATTGGTACGGCTGACTTATTTCCGGTGTATCCTACTATTCCACACATAATTACGTATTCTTATCACTTTTGATGACCTCTCCAGGCAAAGTAGTCACGTTCTTTCCTAACTTTCTTGCAGGGTAGATGCTCGTATTGATTCCTGTATGCACTCCATCTGCGATAATTGTACCGAATTTTCGGCGCCCAGTGTCGACTAAATCGCCCTCGATAGCAGAGCTGTGATTCTTGCCGTCATGCCTTAGGTTAGAGGTCGTGGTTCCCGCTCCTAGGTTAACTCCATGCCCAAGGATGCTGTCTCCGACATAGCTCAAGTGGCCAACATTCGATTTGTGACCAATGATCGAGTTCTTAATCTCCACCGACTGCCCGATGTGGCATTGATCTCCGATAGAGGTGTTGCCTCGCAAGTAGCAATTAGGCCCGATTTTACAGTTTTCGCCAATGACAACATTTCCTTCTATGTAAACACCAGGTAAGATGCGGGTGCCGGCACCTATATGTACGGTTCCTTCGATGACCGCTCGTTCATGGACTTCCCCTTTGATTTGGTCTTGTGGCAGAGCTCTGACAACGTGTTCATTCACTCGGAGGAGGTCCCAGACGTGATTAATGAAAAAGCTGTGTTCTGAGGCGGTGACGGTTTCGCCGCAACAGCCATCACCGGAACCTATGTTTGCCACGATTTCACCATCAATGGATAAAGCTGCCGCTCCTCCAGCAGAAGTAAGTGCGTTAAGATCTGCGGGTGAGATCCATACGTTTTCACGTGCAGAGACCCCAAGCGCTTCACGTTCCTCGCACCATTGCGCCCAACTTTTACCAGCGATTGAGAACTTTTTTAAGTCCTCAGAGGTGTAGGGGAATAAATTCATACCACTACAAATGCCCAAAAATAGAAGTGCACGCAATACATTAATCGATCGAGTGTTGAGAGGTGAGGAAGGGGGTAGGTAGTAGCTCAAAAGTGTGAATAAATCACCATCAGTATTTGACAATGGCTAAGGCTGGGGGAGAGTGTGTCTTATGTCTATTAACGCTCTTGATTTAACCAAAACCGCCCCCCGTAGCCCTCGTAAAGTACTTGCTGGCTATGTTGTCGCTGCTCGTGCCTTAGATAAATGTCGTGCGGTTGTTGCCGGTACTGCTGGGGAATATCATTTTGATTGCCCTCTAGATAATATCTTCTTTGATTTCGCAGGAATTAAGGCTGAGGAATTTAAGAGCCTTGTCGCGACTGGAGCGTGTGATGACGAGGTTGCGAAATGGATTACAAGTAATGCAAAGGAGAACAGTCTAGAGGAGATTGTGCAGTGGAACAATAGTCTCCGCTACAAGCGAATCAGCGAAATGCCAGTTGAGCTCCAAGTATTCTTGGAAACCTATATCGCAGATTTCATCCCAGAGGACCGCGTGATTAATTACTGGTTCGATGTCTATGATATCGAAGAAGGTCGACTGTAAGGAGGCGTTATCTCAGAAAGTCTTAGATTTTTTCTGGAATAGGAGCCTAAAGCGATTTAGGCCTTATGCACGATGTCTAATAAATCTGTAACCATAGTGAAAGTCGGAACGGGAGTTCTGACGAAAGATGATGGGAATCTGAACTATCAATCCATTACAGATTTATCGAACAATTTAGCCTCCTTGATCACTGCTGGTACAAGGATTATTCTCGTCTCTTCTGGTGCTGTGGGAGCAGGTGTACCCTTGTTAAAACTAGAGGAGTACCCTCAGGAAATCGCCCTGCGCCAAGCCGCGGCCGCCATTGGGCAAGCTCGTTTGATGCAGTGCTACCAAGAGGCCTTTACTGAGCACGGAATCACCATTGCTCAAATCTTACTCTCCAGCTACGA
>JALZUI010000051.1 GCA_023301545.1 Akkermansiaceae bacterium | reverse complement strand
AGCATTTCTTGAGCTGGTGCCATGTGTTGCTCGTACCAATCGTTTTTCTGGTTGTGAACGATGTTTCCGTAAGCGCCTAGAGCTTGCATAAGGCGTTGCATAGCGCATTTTCTCATGAGGTCATCGTTGAGCGGTCGCCCGCTGACTTCGCTCCATAGGGCACGGAGTTTAAGCCGTTCTTCTAACGGGTGCTTCATGTATGGATCGTAAATGAAGGAGGCGAGGTCGTATTCGACATAACCGGGACGAGCACCTTGGAAGTCGATGACATAGACTTCGCCATCACGGAGCATGAGGTTCTGGGACTGGAAGTCGCGGTGGACTAGATCAGGCTGCTGCGCGCCGAGTTCTTGAGCGAGGTCGAGAATGCGTTGATCTTGGAGGAAGCTCTGGGCATTGAGTCCAAGGTGGGTGCCGAGATAGTGGGTGGCGAAGTAATCTTGCTCCCAACGGTAGGTGTCTTCGGTGAAAGCGGCCATCATCTTGGTGTCTCCGAGGTTGGAAATATTAGCGATTTTAGCGAGTTCCGTGAAGACCTTACGGTAATAGGGCTCACGGTCGCTCCAAGAGGTGTCCTTAAGACTGAGCAGGTCGGTTCCGCCAATGTCTTCGACGAGAAGTACTTGCGCGTCTAGGTCAGCGAAAAGGATTTTCGGCACCTGGACGCCTTCGTTCTCTAGGAGGTCACTGACTGGCTTGTGGAGCTCATTGTCATCACGTTCAAAAGTGTAATGAATGGCGATAACGCTAGGGGTTCCCTCGGCTGAAATTCGAATAATCGTGCGGCCAGAGGCTCCTTTTTTAATAGGATTACAAGTGACTTTGGCTTGGGTTTGGAAGTGCTTCTGGTAACAGGTAATGAGTAGGTCTTGAGGCATGATAATAGTGATTTAGGCTGGAAGGAGGGAGTTAGTGGTCGGTGTTGTCTAACACTGCTCCGTCCTCTACGTCGGAGAAAATAATGCTACTTGAGATTTGGGTGTTATTACCGATTTTAACGCCATCCCAGATGATGGAGCCTTGGATTTTGGCACCTTCGCCAATTTGCGTACCGCCACAGATCCAGGAACTGTTTATTTGGGCCGTGCTAGCGATTTGTGCAGAGGAGTCTACAGCTGGCGTGTTACTAGGAACCATGCTGTCACTGGCATGAGCCTCTAGGTACATTTCGCGAGTTCCGAGATCAAACCATTCTCCTTCATCAACAACGACAGCGCCAAGTTTTCCTTCGGCGGCAAGTTCTAAGAAGGCGGGGATGATAGACTCTTTCACATTCGGTTGGATGCGTTTCAGGATGCTTCCCTTGATGGCATAGATACCAGTGAATTGGTGAGTGCCATTCGCTTTTCCTAGCTTATTATGGATGTCGACGATCTTGTTGCCGTCGATGGCTAGGTGCTTCGCGGGGCCTTCGCTGCGAAGGATTAGAGTGGCCTCAAAGTCGCTGTTGGTGTGGAGGTCTACGAGGGGTTCTAGAGGGATTGAGCAGAAAATATCTCCGTTATAGATGAGGACGCTTTCGTCCTCAATCCAGTTCGAGATATTACGGATTCCACCGCCGGTTTCTAGGAGCTCGGGTTCATTAAAGAGGGAAACCGAAGCTTCCTTGTAGGAGCTGGAGCGCGCGGGGAGACCGTTCAGTCCCTCGTAACTCGTTCCATCTGCGTTAGGGAAATATTGCTCCCAAACCTCAGCGAGATGGTGCGTATTGATCGCGATATCCTTAATGCCTAGCTCAAGCGCGCGATCCATGGCGTATTGCATCATGGGTTTACGGAACAGGGGAACCAGTGGCTTTGGTCTAACATTGGTTAAGGGGCGTAGGCGGGTTCCTAATCCAGCACCTAAAATAAAAGCTTTCTTAATCATGTGTGGGGTATGGCGTATTTTAACGTATTCTCCTAGTGTTTTTTTAAGGATATTTATTAAATTTAATCCGCAAAAACAATGGCTCGGTTTCCATCAATAATGGTTCTGTCATACACGTGATATCGGATTCCCTGGGCGAGGGCCGCTCGTTCGCAATCGCGACCCATGCGGGTTAGGTCTTGCACGTCATGGAAATGCTGCACGCGTGAAACTTGCTGCTCAATAATCGGGCCGGCATCGAGATCGCTCGTGACGTAGTGGCAGGTGGAGCCAATGATTTTAACTCCGCGATTGTAAGCTTGGCGATAAGGGTTAGCGCCGATGAAAGCAGGGAGGAAACTGTGGTGGATATTGATCATCTTTCCAGCATAAGCCTCACAGAGCCAAGCGGGCATGATCTGCATGAAGCGGGCGAGGACAACTAGGTTTACCTCTTCTGCAGTTAGAATTTCCTGAACTTGGCGAAAGGCCTCTTCTTTTGGTTGCTCCTCGAAGTCTATATGGTGAAAGGTCAGCCCTGCGCGTTCGACAACTTGCTGGCAATGGTGGCGGTTGCCAATGACGGAGGTAATCTCGATCGGGAGCTCACCGCTCTGCGCTCGCCAGATGAGGTCGTTGAGGCAGTGGGAAGTTTTAGTGACGAGGAGGGAGGTCTTCGTTTTGTGCGGAAACTGGCGAAAGTGCCACTGGGCATTGATTGACTCAGCAAGCACGGCGAAGCCTTCTTCTAGCTTGCTAGCAGGGACGGAGGCCTTAGACGTATCAATCTCCAAGCGGGCGAAAAACTTTCCATTTACGGCATCTGCGAATTGATTAAATTCTACTACATTGGCATTATAGCTCGCGATGTAGTTAGCGATCTTAGAGACGAGCCCAGGGGAGTCGGGGCAGCTCACTTTGAGAATTAAATCATGATTAGACTTGGCCATAGGTGGTTCGGTTTACGCAAATTTTGCGCTTCTGTACAATAAGGAATCCTTAAATTGTATGGACTGGAATATAATTGAGGGCGTTGACTAAGTCTCTAAGGTTGAGTCTTAAGCGCCAATGAACTGGATTTTGAGATCAGCATTCAGCAATAAAAAGATGGCGATAGAGCCTGTTATTAAAAGCATGACGAGCATGTAAATCACGATATTGAGGCAACTTGACATATTGATTAGATTACAGGTGTTAGTGCGTAGTGGTCAACAATTCCAGTCGTAAAAAATAAGCGGTTAAAAACACCCCTTTTTCTCTTGCATTGGTTTTTTAGTATGCTTAGTGTCCCCCTCCACTAAGTGGCCTATGCACGGGTAGCTCAGCGGTAGAGCAGTTGGCTTTTAACCAATTGGTCCTGGGTTCAAATCCCAGTCCGTGTACTTTTTCCCTCTTTATGAGGATGGCCAGTGTCAAAACCTAATCCTAGATTAGCCTTAGTTACAGATTACTATTAATGCACGGGTAGCTCAGCGGTAGAGCAGTTGGCTTTTAACCAATTGGTCCTGGGTTCAAATCCCAGTCCGTGTACTTTTTTCTTCGGTGATTTGTATTGGAGCTCACTGAGTGAGGCTTACTCGTTTTTCGCTAGAGTCCTATGTTAAATATGCTTGCCTATGAGGGGCTTTTTCTGTTTTAGCATTAGCTAACAATAATTAGGAAAGATTCCATGAGCGACCAGACTATTATCTACACTATTACAGACGAGGCCCCAGCATTAGCCACGTACTCATTTCTCCCCATTGTCCAAGCGTACACAAAGTCATCAGGGCTCAATGTGGAAACCCGTGATATTTCTTTGGCAGCCCGCTTATTAGCGATCTTTCCAGAACTACTCGGTGAGCAGTGCGCTGCAGATGATTTGAAAGAACTTGGGGCGCTAGCCAAGGTGCCTTCCGCAAATATTGTAAAACTTCCTAATATTTCCGCGTCTATTCCGCAAATGCAAGCCGCTATTGCAGAGCTACAAGAGAAGGGGTACGCGCTACCTGATTACCCTGAATCACCAAGCAATGATAACGAGAAGGACATTAAGGCTCGTTACGATAAGGTTAAAGGATCTGCGGTAAACCCAGTTCTACGTGAAGGAAACTCTGATCGCCGGGCTCCTGGAGCAGTGAAGGAGTTTGCTAAGCAAAACCCACACCGAATGGGCGCATGGGCAAAGGATAGTAAGTCTCGCGTTTCTCACATGACCGCTGGCGATTTTTGCGCGAATGAGCAATCTGTAGAGTTCTCTGAAGCCACAACGGTTTCAATTACGCATACCGCAACAGATGGTACGGTTACGACCCTCAAAGACGGGCTGGAAGTTCTTGCAGGTGAAATATTAGATGCGACCTTTATGAGCAAAAAGGCGCTCGTACAGTTCTTGGAAGAGCAAAAAGCGGCCTCTCAAGCTGATGGCACGCTCTTTTCACTGCACATGAAGGCCACTATGATGAAGGTCTCCGATCCAATTATTTTCGGTCATGGCGTGAAGGTGTACTTTGCTGATCTTTTTGAGAAACATGGCGCGCTTTTTGCAGAGCTTGGAATTGATGCCAATAACGGAATCGGGGATGTAAGTTCAAAGATTGCAGAGCTTGATGCAGATAAAAAAGCTGAGATCGAAGCCGATTTATTAGCCTGTATTGCTAACGGTCCAGACCTAGCAATGGTAAATTCAGATAAAGGAATTACAAATTTACACGTTCCATCTGACGTCATTATTGATGCCTCTATGCCTGCAATGATCCGTACATCGGGCCAAATGTGGAATAAAGAAGGTGCTCAGCAAGATACAAATGCGGTCATTCCTGATTCCTCCTATGCGGGAGTATACCGCGAGACCATTGACTTCTGTAAAGTAAACGGTGCATTTGATCCAACGACTATGGGAACGGTTCCTAATGTTGGGCTCATGGCACAAAAGGCTGAAGAATACGGCTCACATGACAAGACTTTTGAAATCCCTGCGGATGGTAAGGTTTGCGTTAAGGATGCTGCTGGTGAATTACTCATGTGTTTCACCGTAGAAGAAGGCGATGTTTGGCGTGCTTGCCAGGTGAAAGATCTTCCCGTGCAAGATTGGGTTAAGCTTGCCGTTTCTCGTGCAAGAGCTACTGGCTGGCCGACGATCTTTTGGCTTGATGAGGAGAGAGCGCACGACGCTAACCTGATTAAGAAAGTTAACAAGTACCTACCGAAGCATGATGTAAGTGGGCTTGAAATCCTTATTAAATCACCAGTTGAGGCTACTAAGTACACGCTAGAACGTCTAGCGAAAGGGGAGAATACGATCTCTGTAACTGGAAATGTCCTTCGTGATTATCTTACTGATCTATTCCCAATCCTTGAATTAGGAACTTCGGCGAAGATGCTCTCAATCGTTCCTCTGATGAACGGTGGTGGGTTGTTTGAAACTGGAGCAGGTGGATCTGCTCCTAAGCATGTTGAACAAGTAATCGAAGAGAACCACCTTCGTTGGGACTCTCTCGGTGAATTCCTAGCATTGGCAGTTTCCCTAGAGCACCTTTCTGAAAAGAATGGTAATGCTAAGGCCAAAATCCTCGGCGAGACCTTAGACTCCGCTACCACGCAATACCTGCTAAATAACAAGGCGCCATCGCGTAAGACTGGGGAACTTGATAACCGTGGCTCACATTTTTATGTCGCACTCTACTGGGCACAGGCCTTAGCGGCTTCATCCGATACTGAGCTTTCGGCACAGTTCGGTCCGATTGCTGAATCGTTGAGCTCACAGGAGGAGGCGATTGTAGCTGAGTTGAATAAGGTTCAAGGCGAGGCTTCTGACCTAGGCGGATACTTCCAGTTCGATGACACTAAAGTAACGCGTATCATGCGCCCATCTCAGCTATTTAATAGCGTGATTGACGCGCTGTAATTCGATTTATTTGAGTGATACCTAATGGGCGCATATTGAATGCGCCCTGTTTAAGATTGAATATTTACTTATTTCTTATAGTCTCATAATGTAATGAAACTTTTAATACTATTACTGTTAATGATTACTAGTGCCTTTGCGCAAAAGTATGGAATTACAGACTTATCAGGTAAGACTACCTTGATGACGCTTACAAAAGCAGATGACTCGACTGTTACTGGTCGCATTGAAGGAGGGGCTATTGTTACTCTTCCTGTCGCGGGATTAAATGCCTATAGTAAGTCGGTGATCGAAGCCTGGCAGTCTTTTCAGACCAGTGTAGGTGATGAACTGCTGGTTATTGATGTTGATATTAAACGTAGCAGAATAAAAGATGGGGTCAGAACCGTTACTCCTATTTTTACTGTCAGAAACGGGGATTATAACTCAAGAAGTAACCCAGCTCGCATTGACCTCTATTTAGCTTTTGAAAAGTTATATGGG
>JALZUI010000050.1 GCA_023301545.1 Akkermansiaceae bacterium | reverse complement strand
CTACCTCCTCGTTTAGATTCTGAGCCCTATGAATCCTGGCTCACGCGCTTGCCCGATAACCTTAGTGGAAAAGAGGAGTTAATTCAGCAGGTGGAATCGGTCTTATATAGCTCACTGGTTTTGGATAAGGCCAAGACACAAGAACTGAAACGACTAGTAAAAGACCTCCGCACTGAACGCTCCGAGGAGTAATCTAGGGAGGAACGGAAGGCATAAAAAAAAGACCAGCAGAGCGCTGGCCTTTTGATTAATCTTACCGGAAGAGGGATTAATATCTGTAGTGCTCTGGCTTGTATGGGCCGTTTGCATCTACACCGATGTAGTCCGCTTGGTCCTTGCTAAGCTTGGTCAATTTACAACCGATTTTTTCAAGGTGGAGTCTAGCGACTTCTTCGTCTAATTCCTTAGGTAGTACTTCTACTCCAATCTCGCGTGTGTCCTTCGTCTTCCAAAGTTCAAGCTGTGCGAGAGTCTGGTTAGTGAAGCTGTTGGACATAACGAATGATGGGTGACCGGTAGCACAACCAAGGTTTACGAGACGGCCTTCAGCAAGGAGGAAGATGCTGTTTCCTGCAGGGAAGGTGTACTTGTCCACTTGTGGCTTGATGTTGATACGCTCAACATCTTTACGTGCATTGAGTGGCTCAACTTGGATTTCGTTATCGAAGTGACCGATGTTACATACGATCGCTTGATCTTTCATCGCTTCCATGTGGGCGAGAGTGATGATGTCGTAGTTACCAGTAGTGGTGACGTAGATGTCACCTGTTCCTAGTGTATCTTCAATCGGCATAACGCGGAAACCTTCCATCGCAGCTTGTAGAGCACAGATTGGGTCGATTTCGGTCACAATCACTTGTGCACCGTGAGCGCGGAGAGCTTGAGCACATCCTTTACCCACATCACCGTATCCACAAACGACACCAACTTTACCAGAGATCATAACATCTGTAGCACGCTTAATTCCGTCAATTAGGGATTCACGACAACCGTAAAGGTTATCGAACTTAGACTTCGTTACGGAGTCGTTTACGTTGATTGCAGGGAAGAGAAGTTTCCCTTCTTTGTGCATCGCGTAGAGGCGGTGTACACCGGTGGTTGTTTCCTCGGAAACACCTTTGAGTTCAGGTACCCAAGCGTGGAAAATTCCAGGGTGCTCCGCGTGGATTTTCTTAAGGAGGTCCTTGATGACTTGCTCCTCAGTAGAACCAGATGGCGTATTGATCCAATCGCTGCCGTTTTCGAGTTCGTAACCTTTGTGAATGAGAAGAGTAGCGTCGCCACCGTCATCAACAATCATTTGTGGTCCTAGTGGCAATCCACCATCAGGATTAGGGAAGCAGAGCATCTTCCAAGTACACCACCAGTATTCTTCCAGAGTTTCACCCTTCCAGGCGAAAACAGGAACACCAGTTTCAGCAATAGCTGCAGCGGCGTGGTCTTGTGTAGAGAAAATATTACATGAACACCAGCGAACGTCAGCTCCGAGCTCGGTAAGGGTCTCAATGAGAACTCCTGTTTGGATCGTCATGTGGAGAGATCCTCCGACACGAACACCAGCAAGTGGTTTTTCAGCACCGTACTTTTCGCGCGAAGAGATAAGTCCTGGCATTTCTGATTCTGCGACGACGAGCTCTTTACGACCGAAGTCAGCAAGGCCGATATCTTTTACTTTATAGTCAGACATATTGTAGTTTTAGGTTATTGGTTTTTAAGTTTTAGGTTCTGTAAATTTATGAAAGTGAGGTAATTAGGCTGTGTAATTTTTTGGAAATCATAGTGGCCTGATTCGTTAGAGGAGTGGCGTCCTCGGGGAGAATTAATCCCATTCTGGTGGAGAGGTAGATTTGAGTTCTAAGTTCAGCACATGAGCCTTTAGCGTAGTGGAGAAATCGAATGAAGTCTTTAGCCGACCCTCGTTCAGCACCTTCTGCTATGTTAGATGGTACTGAAATCGCAGATCGAAGAATTTGATCTCGCATGGCGAAGTGTTTTGAATCCAAGAAAAGTTCGTGAACCGATACCGACAATCGGCAAGATTCCTTCCATACTTCTAATTCTTCAAAACTTGTGTACGCCACGATATCTGAGACCTTAAGACTTAAAACGATTAACCTAAAACTGCGCGAAGCGCTTCAACTTGATTCGTTTCTTCCCATGGAAGACCCGCATCTTCTCTGCCGAAGTGTCCGTAGTTCGTGGACTTACCGTAGATAGGACGGAGGAGGTTGAGTTGTTTTACGATTTCGGCAGGCTTAAAGGAGAAGACTTGTTTTACCGCTTCTACGATCTTAGTTTCATCAATCTTGGACGTTCCGAAGGTGTCGATGTGGATAGAAACCGGTTCAGGGTAGCCGATTGCATAGGCTACTTGGAGCTCACAACGATCTGCATATCCCGCCGCGACGATGTTTTTAGCAACCCAACGCGTCATGTACGCGGCAGAGCGGTCAACCTTAGAAGGATCTTTTCCAGAGAATGCACCACCACCGTGACGGCCCATTCCTCCGTAGGTATCAACGATGATCTTACGGCCAGTAAGTCCCGCATCACCTTCTGGTCCACCGATGATGAATAGTCCTGTAGGGTTAATGTGGTATTCAGTTTCGTCGGTTAGCATCTCGGCAGGAATGACTTTCTGCACGAGTTCTTTTTTGATGATTTCGCGAATCTGTGGAGTTGAAATTTCTTCTGCGTGCATGGTCGAAACGACAATCGCCGTTACGCGTGTAGGCTTATTATCAATGTACTCTACTGAAACTTGAGTCTTAGCGTCAGGGCGGAGCCAGGTTAATACGCGGTCTTTTCTCAGGCGTGTGAGTTCTTTCGCCAGTGCATGGGAGTAAGCGATCGGCGCAGGCATTAGCTCTGGAGTCTCATTACAAGCGTATCCGAACATGATTCCTTGGTCACCAGCTCCTTGCTCTTCCGTTTCCTTGTCATCAGCTCCCTCGGCGTCAACTCCTTGGGCGATCTCAGCAGATTGCTCTCCGATAAAAACGTATTTATCTAAGCTTCCAGCTTCAAAGTTACAGGAATATGTGAAGTCTGTTCCATCAGCATAAGACTTATCATAGCCGATTTCACGAATCGTATCTTCCATGATTTGCTTGTAGTCAATCTTGGCAGAAGTTGTGATTTCTCCAGCGACTCCAATATGATTATCCTTCACGAACGTTTCGCAAGCAACGCGAGAAGTTGGGTCTTGTGCTAGACAAGCGTCTAAAACTGCGTCAGAAACGGTATCACAGACTTTATCTGGATGACCTTCGGTAACTGATTCGGATGAAAATATGTAAGAGTTTGACATGTTATCGTTATATCTTGATATGTTGATTTGAACCTACAACTGTTTCTTATGTCGTCAATTCTATTTTTATTTAAACTTATCTCCGATCCGACTCGGCTTCGAATTCTCGCGATGTTAGAGCTGGAGCCGCTCTCAGTCGCCGAGTTACAGGAGGTACTTTCGATGGGGCAGTCACGGATTTCCAGCCAGCTCGCACTCTTAAAGAAAGGCGAAGCGGTTAGCGATAAGCGGGTGGGGAAAAGTAATATCTACTCTAGCCAACTCCCCGAAGAAGTACGCGAACTGGTACAAGCGGCGATTAAAGAACTCCCTGAGGCGAAGCAAGATTTAGATACTCTGGAATACATTTTGATGAAGCGGAGAGACCAAGCGCGAGCCTATTTTGATAAGCTAGCTGGGAAGTTCGGGAAGCAATACGTTCCTGGTCGTTCGTGGAAATCACTGGCAGAAGGGATTCTTAAAATCACCAACTTTGGGGTCGTAGTCGATCTAGGCGCAGGGGAAGGGACTCTGTCGCAACTACTTGCGCAGAAGTCGGACCAAGTGATCGCCGTTGATCATTCGGCAAAAATGGTGGAATATGGCAGTGCCTTAGCTAAAGAGCATGAACTTAAGAACCTAGAATACCGCCTAGGAGATTTACAAAAGCCCCCGGTTGATGAAAATACGGCTGACCTAGTCATTTTTTCTCAAGCTCTTCATCACGCCTTAGATCCCCAAGGGGCTCTCAAATCAGCGGCCAAGATCCTAAAACCAGGAGGAACACTCATCATTCTCGACCTCCTGCAGCACAACTTTGACCAAGCTAAAGAATTGTACGGAGACATTTGGCTTGGTTTTACGGAGCTGGAACTAATCAAGATGGCAAAACAAGCTGGGTTTACGAATTTAGAAAGCGCCATTGTTGATAAAGAAACCGAAGCTCCTAATTTCCAGACTCTATTAGTTACTGGTGCTTTGACATAAAGTTTAGGCTCTTGAGCGTTAGCCCGTCAGGCATGATTTTTGGCTCCCTGGTGAAATTTATGTTGATCTCTGTGAATGGAGATCTAGCTTGGAACAACCATGAGTTTGCTCTCCGTAAATAACCTGAAGATGTACTACCCCGTTATGGGCGGGGTGATGAAAAAGCAGGTGGGAGAGGTGAAGGCTGTAGATGGGATTTCCTTTGAGATCGGAGAGGGCGAAACCCTAGGGCTAGTAGGGGAGTCAGGCTGTGGAAAATCGACCCTCGGGAAGAGTATCGTACGCTTACTAAAGCCAACGAGCGGTAGCATTACCTTCCAGGGTCATGATATTTCAAACTATTCAGAGATGAAGCTTCGGCCCCTACGGAGGGATCTTCAAATGGTTTTTCAAGACCCTTCAGAATCGCTAAACTCGAAAATGACGGTTAGTGAATTATTATCTGAGCCCTTTATTATCCATAAGACTTGCAGCGCACGGGAGCGCGCAGAAAAGGTGAATTACTTACTCGATAAAGTTGGATTGCCGCGCAAGGCCGCTAGCAAGTACGCCTTTGAATTCTCAGGTGGACAACGTCAACGAATCGGGATCGCCCGCGCATTAGCGGTGCAGCCTAAGCTCATGGTTCTAGACGAACCCGTATCAGCTCTTGATGTCTCGGTGCAGGCTCAGGTTCTCAATCTGTTAATGGAACTCCAAGAGGAGTTTAAGATGAGCTATCTGTTCATTGCTCATAACCTTTCGGTAGTGAAGCATATCAGTGACCGGGTGGCGGTGATGTATCTTGGAAAAATAGTGGAGCAGGCGAGTTCTGAGGCGATTTATTCTGCTCCCAAGCATGCTTATACAAAAGCCCTGATCCAATCAATTCCGAACCCCGATCCTCGTGCCCGTAGTAAGCGCGTATTGATTGATGGGGATGTTCCGACACCTCTGGATCCACCTAAGGGGAGTGCCTTTGGATATCGTATCAACCACCCCAGCTATGAAGAAACGATAGGGCTCGATATGACCCCTGTAGAGATTTCACCGAACCATTATGTGGCGCCCGACCCGTGTTGTGTCGATAATCTTGACGCACTGCTTCCAAAGGGTGAAAAAGTAGCCTCCGAGGAATGAGCGAAGAACCTAAGCACTCGCTCTGGAAAGCGGCATTAGGAGTTGCCGTTTGTGCCTTGTTGTGGGGAAGCGCCTTTCCTACTATTAAGACGATTTACGGTAATTGGGCTGCGCAGGGTTTAGAGGTCTCCTCATTCACGCGTTGGTGGGCTGCGGGGATTCGTTTTTCTCTCGCAGGAGCGGCACTTTTAATCTTAGCGAAGTCGCCTTGGAGCCAATTAAAGCAGACTCCTTTGCGCTATATCCTCGCGATGGTTCTGTGCCAAACCTTCTTACAGTACGTCTTGTTCTACACGGCCATACTCTTTGGGAGTGGGAGTTTATGTTCACTGATGACGGCTAGTGGCAGTTTTTGGTGGCTCTTGCTGGCGCCCTTCTTTGGCAAAGCGACATGGGGCGGATGGAAGGTCTGGGGAATTATTATCATAGGAGCAATGGGGGTAGGGCTCGCTGTTTATTCGCCGGAAGATTCCTCACGTAATGCGATTTTGGCGGTAGGTCTGATGCTAGCCGCTAATTTGTGCGGGAGCCTTGCCGTCCTAATTTTTGGTAAGGTAAAGCTTACAATGAGTACTCGTTCCGCTACAGGCTACTCGCTGTTCATCGGTGGGCTGGGATTATGTGCACTCGGAAGCCCCGCAGCTGGAGATACTCCCGTGTTATTCGATACGCAGGTGACTATTATTACAATCTACCTCGCCTTTGTTTCTGCAACGTCCTTTACCATCTGGAATGAGCTCTCGACTCGTTACTCCGTATCATTACTGGCAACGTATCGATTCCTTATTCCAATCTCAGGCGTGATCTTGTCGGTTATATTTATTCCCCAAGACCAATTATCGCTCTGGATTGTAATAGGGACCGCGCTGGTGGCAACGGCTATGCTTTTAGCTACGAGGCTGAACTCGAAGCTAAAGGAGTAAGAACCTTATTCAACGTCGATGACGTCTTCGTCTTCCTCTTTCTTAGATCCAAAGATGCTGAGAGGGTCAAAGCCCACAACTTTAAGACAGCCAATGAGGAGCGCTGTTACAGCGGCCTCATCAATGTTCCCGATAAAAGGGATAACATCCGGAACGAGTTCAAACATTCCTGCAGTTGGGTTAATAAGATAGATGGTGGAGATTACGGCGCCAATAATTGCTAATAGTTTCTTCATTACCCCTATAGATCATAGTATAGGGGGTATAAAGTCACACCCTATTTTGTAATCAGGTCAATTTTTTCTTTATGTGGTCGAGTTCCATGCTTATGCACAGCTTTGAAATGTTAGATATCAAACAATTTCGAGATGACGTAGAGACGATCAAGGCCCGTCTCAATACTCGCTGTAGCAGCTCCGCTGATTGTGTCGATGAGGTGCTAGAGTGTGACGAAGTCCGCCGCGTAGCCGAGACTAAAAAGCAAGAGCTCCAGTCTCAGCGTAAGAAGAAGTCCAAAGAAATCGGAATGCTCCGAGGTCAGGGCGAAGACACGTCTCGCATCGAGGAAGAAGTGAAAGCGATCGGTGATCAAATCAAAGAATTAGAGGAAGAAGGGAACAAGGCTGGAGATCGCCAAGAAGAGCTCCTCCTTACGATTCCAAACCTTCCGCATAACGATTGCCCGGTAGGAGAAGATGAAGAATCTAACCCTGAGACTAAAGTCTGGGGAGAGAAACCAGTCGTAAACGAGCCCAAAGATCACGTAGAGCTAGCAGAGCTACACGGGATGATCGATTTCGACGCCGCGGCGAAGATTACAGGAAGCGGCTATGCACTCTACCGAGGCTACGGAGCACGCCTTCAGCGCGCTCTTATTAATTTCCTCCTCAATACCCAAACAATCGAAAACGGATACCAAGAGGTGAATGTACCGCACCTTATTCGTCGCGAATGTATGTATGGAACCGGACAGTTACCTAAGTTCGAGGATGATATGTACGGCTTTGAAAAAGACGGGCTTTTCCTCGCTCCGACAGCAGAAGTTCCCGTGACGAATATCTACCGTGATACGATCCTTAAGCAGGATGAAATGCCCGTTAAGATGGTCGCGCAGACTCCATGTTTCCGTAGGGAAGCAGGAAGCGCGGGCCGTGATAATAAAGGCATTATTCGTACTCACCAGTTTGATAAAGTTGAACTGGTGCAAATCGTAGAACCCGAAAAATCTTTTGAAGTATTAGAGGAGCTTACCGGTCATGCGGAGTCTGTGTTACAGAAGCTAGGCCTTCATTACCGTGTGATTGAACTCTGTACTGGAGATCTTGGATTTTCAGCTCTGAAGACATACGATATCGAAGTTTGGGCTCCAGGGCAGGGGAAATACCTTGAGGTCTCTAGCTGCTCTAACTTTGGCGATTACCAAGCACGTCGAATGAAGCTCCGTTACAAAGACGAAGACGGCAAAAATCAGTTTTGCCATACACTCAATGGTTCAGGCACTGCGCTTCCGCGTCTCTATGTTGCCCTCCTTGAGCAATATCAGCAACCGGATGGATCCATCTTAATTCCAGAAGCACTACAACCGTACTTCGGAGCGAATAAGATCGGTTAATCCCTAGGCATTAGCTGTATAATTAAAAACACTACTGTCCAAACAGTGGTGTTTTTTTGTGCTTTTTTGTGGGAGGGCTAGGATGTCAGCGCCTAACTTAGATAATTTTACCAACGGTGAAAATAGCCGTTAACACAATAATGACGAGAGAAACTGCGCCGATGGCGAGATCGACATTAGAAAGCTTAGGTCGGTACACTGAATCGGATTTCTTAAACCCTAAATACCCATAGGCCATTCCCGCTAAGAGACCACCAGCGTGTGCGGCGTTATCAATGAATTGGAATCCTGCAAGACCAATAACGGCCATCAGGATGATACCCGCCACTAATCGTCGGCGAGCGGGGCGGGGGGCTAGTTTGGGATGGAGGATTTCAAAGACTAATAAGAACCCTAGTAATCCCATGATTCCACCTGAGGCACCAATCCCCGTTCTCCCGGCCTCGATAAAGGCGAGCGAACAATAGGAGCCTACAAGGATAGAAACAAGGTAAGAGCAGAGTAGGTGAGGCCAGCTGGTAAGAACTTCTACCCGTCGACCAATATACCAAAGGCCAGAGGCATTCATAAATAAATGCACGGGGCCGCCATGTAGAAAAGGTGCGGTCCAAAGCCGCCACCCTTCGCCTGCTTGGATCAGTTCCTTACGTAATCCTGCAAGCTGCAGCGAGTCGTCAAAGCGAACGAGGTCAGTGAAGCTAGGAGCGAGAAATTGGATAATAAAGATTCCAATAAGCACCGCAAGGAGGGCCTTAGTAAAGTATGAGGGCTGGTTGGCGGTCCAAAGATCAAAACGAATTTCAGCGGCTTCGTCTTGTAGTCTTTGTTCATCTAATTTGATGACATTCTTTAGGCGTTTCCATTGTTCATAACAGGGAATCAAAATGAACATGAGAAAGAGCACAAAGTAGAACCCAAACATCGGACTCTGATAGAAGCTAAGACCATACTTTTTGAACTCAGGAAGCATGATAACAGCTAGGATAATAGAGAAAATGATAAGCTTATACCGAGCGTCATGAAAACTCTGCGTAGCTCGTGCAATCCGCCCTGGTTTGATTGTCTCTAGGAGTTCAGGGAATTCTTCAGTAAGGACGAGATGGTCTTGTTGAGGATTCCAAAAGTAATGAATCTTTCCCTGTGATTCATGCTGTGAAAGAGAGTGTTGGAGTTCCGCTAAACTAGAAAATCCATACGCCTGACGTTCAAACACAAAGCCGTAGGTCGCTCCATCTGGTTTACGTGGGAAGTGTTCAGAACGTTGCCAGACCGCTACTGTATGCTCAGGGGGAATGCTCATGGTGAAATGGGTAACAAAAAAGGAAGCTTAAGAGAGCTTCCTTTTTCTTGAATAATGTAAGGGGAAGCTTGGTATCCTTAGTTTTTTGGAGTAACAGCGTCCTCGATAGCCTTGTCTACAGCAGAAGGAGCTGCTTCTTTTACCGTTTCAATGACCTCAACTTTTTCTACCTTAGGCTCTTGTTGAGCTTGTGCGTTTTTAAGCTGCTCTGTTAGTGAAGGCTCGTTAGAAACTCCTTCAGCTTCGTTAAGCTGTTCTACAAGAGAAGGAGCGTTCTCAACTTCTTCGGTAGATACACCCGTGTCGATTTGATCAGCGGTGTTTTGTCTAGTCTGAAGGATCGCAAGTAATAACGTGCAACCGAAAAAGAGAATTCCAAGCCAAACTGTTACCTTTTGAAGTACGTTAGTGGTCTGTGCTCCGAACATTTGATCGGTTACACCTCCACCAAAAGCAGCACCTAAACCTTCGTTTTTAGGGCGTTGCATAAGGCAAACAAGTACGAGTAAGACCGCTACTACTACGAGAATGAGTGTAACGAGGGGAATGAAAATGTTGAGGGCGCCAGCTAAGATAATCATCGGACGAAAACTTTCATACGAATACAGGCCAGATGTAAAGATAAATATGGGGATTTGCTTTATTG
>JALZUI010000049.1 GCA_023301545.1 Akkermansiaceae bacterium | reverse complement strand
TTTATGACTGACGGAGTCGTTGGCAATGCCTCAAAAGTCGCTACGGAAATCGGAGAGCTAGCTAAATCCAAAGGTGTCACAATCAACACCATTTCGCTCATCGAGCCAAAAGCGGCAGATAATATGAAGACACTCGCGGAACTCTCAGGTGGTACTGCTATCTTAGTCAAAAGCCCTACTGAGGTCGTTGACCTCTTCACCAACGAAGTAACAAAACGCTAATTCTCACAACGACTATTAAAAAAACCTCACCATTAATGGGTGAGGTTTTTTTGTGCCCTAGTTTTTTGGTAACCTACCCAAATCGAGGTCGCTCATTTATTTGAGGCTCTCCTCTCAGCCTCAAGGAAGCTTTTTGAAAGGCTCTTTCCATTTACTAAGTCAAAGCAAGGAAAGAGAGGCCGCCTTGTAAGGAAATGGTTTTATTAATTAGCGCCCTTTGGCGGAGCGTCAGGCAACGTTTGAGGAAGAAAGCGCACACCTGGTAAGGCTCCCCGCTTCTCTGGGTCAGTAATGAAGACCATTTCCCGATTATTCGTCTGTGAGAACAACCTAGTTTGAAAAATAATTTCGCCTTTGTTACTCCTAACGATAAAGGGGGTCAACCCGCCGTTATTATCAGCTCTAGGCTTCATAATTGTCATCCCCTTAGGCTTAATTTTTTTTGAATCTGCAGCAAAGTCCACAACCAACGACCTTTTACTGAAGTTCACGAATCTAAACGTACCTGCAGGAAACCCTTCTATTGAATCATCTACGGCCAAGATTTTTATATTTAATTCCTCTTTTTCATTCATCAATAAGAGAAATAATACTTGCTTCACCCCACTAGGAATCGCGACTTTCCCTACCAGTTTATAAGGATCAACGGCTTCCTCATCAGACTTCACGTAGAGTTCAAAGCTTTCGCTTGCTACTAAACTATGTGTCTTGGAACGACTAGTTTTAAACGGAACTACTGGGAGGAATTCTCTACCGTTTCGGAAAAACAATTCTTGCTCTAACTCTCCATTCCATAACACGCAGCTGAATTCAATAGCGCCGGCCTTGTCTGGTTTTTGCGCAACCGCTATCCCTAGTGAAAAAATTATAGCAAGAGAGAAGTACGCAATTAGTTTTTGAACATTCATAATGTGAAAATCAATGTAGGAAATAGATAATTAAATTCAACGAAAAACAGAGTTAACTCAAATTTCGCTAGGGTCTAACCAGCGGAAACTTTTGATCTTAAAGCGCCTCCCGAACTCTTCATTCACAGGAGTCAACGGCTGATCACTAGTCTGGGCATCTCCGTCATCCCATGGCTTGTTAGTATCATCTACGTAATCAGGAATCCGCTGTACCAGCGCTTCACACATCGCAGTAGAAACAACATTACCATTATTATCTAGAACCTCTCCATAAGCGCGGATACGAAAGCTGTCTGTACGTGCACTTAAACGTGGCGCTAATGGGCGTAACAGGTCGGCCTGCGTAATGTCTGTCGGGATGCCTGTAGCTGTATTAAGAGCACTACTTGTAGCAGAGGATATATCCTGAACAAAAATGGTTTGATCATAAAAGGTAGCGTCACCCCCTCCAGCAGCTGTTCGGGCTGCGGCGTTAATCCCTGAGTCCTCTATAGCGGTTTGCAGAGCACCTGTATAATATTCGTCCGTAACAGTAGTCCCTCCCACTTTGCGGTTTACAAAGTTCGCTAAGCTCATGAAGGGCCCTCGGAGCTTCACTTGATTGACAATCTCTTGGGCGAGGGTGTCGATTTCGGTATCGGAGAGGCGAGATAATCCGGCCCAACCTGGCTTAGCTCCGTTACCTGGCTCAGAGGGAGACACGCTTGAAGGAAACGGCGTCTCGTTTGCACCTGAATTCGTCGCTCCTCCTTCTGAATATTCGACATCTATCCCCTTATTAGCTCTGAGTAAGGCACTCCAAGCTTCCACCGAAGTGGAGTTTACATTAAACGATCCTTTTATTAGACTGTAAGCCCCTATTTTTTTATAACTATCGTCTGCGTTTTCTGGATCCAGTTCTTCAATAATCTCCTCAATTTTTTTCCCAGCGGGTACGTACGGCAGCATCACAGGGCTGGCTTCAGCCTCGGTATGGTCGTCTCCGTAAAATTCGGTCAGTCGGGCTTCAATCGTTCCCCCCGCATTGTACCCACCAACACCAATAGTAAATTCGGGTGCGATTCCTGATAGGAAATAACGATCAAAGAGCGCATCATTACAATGCCAAGAAAGATCTGAGGTTGTGAAGTCTTCTTTATCAACACCTCCTCCCGTAGTCACCCTTCCATAAGGGGAAAGGGGCGAAGCAGAGACGGCGTTTGACCAAGAGTTCCCTATCGCATGAAAGGGATCAGACCCCATAATAGAAATGTTAGCATGGGCAAAGTCCGCTAACGAGTAGAGGGGTTGAGACGGAATGTTTGACATCGGCACTGAAGTAGACCCCTGTGAGTCGTAGCTGCGCCCCCAAAAGGCATTCCGACTAGTTGCGGAAAAGTTAATCCCTTGATTGGTAATCAAGTCATTAGGGCTTTCGCTGACGGCAACACTGAAAACTTGGTTAGGCGACGCTGCTGCCCAAAAGTCTTTGTGAACTACCATGGGTGCTGGATTGAAACGCGAAAACACTTCAACGGGATTAGGGGCAGATCCTTGCCATTGGGAAGGTTTCACTAAATGGGTAATGATTCCGAATTGTTGTTTCCTACCAAGAAGGCTAGAAGCGGTCTTTGTGGATGAGAATATATCCACATCCTCCTGAACGCTTTCCTGCCGCACCTGATCTACTTGCATGTGAAGGACCTGCGTTTGATCTCCAATAGGGTTTCTTTGCGAGACTAAATTTTCAGCTGTAGCACCGCTAGGTGGCAAATTAGTCTCAATGAAAAATCGAGAGTTCGTGGAGTTAACATTCACGTACCCAACGTTTAGTGCAGCTGAGGGATCGACCGTGACTGGTTGATTACGTACCAAAGTACAGACAATTCCACTGTTATTATCTAATGCATCAAAACCTAAGGCAGATTCACCTGTAACCGCTGGTAACGGTGTCGCTGCAACAACCTCCCCTGGCGCCAAGGTGATCGAACCACTAGGATCGCCAATGAAAAAGCTGAATGAAAAACCATTCACACGTTGCGATCTATTAGCATTATCTAAATTGTCCCTCAACAGCCTTGCAATCTCCACTGTCTTTCTTTCGGTTCCATAGTGATACACAATTTCACCTGGAAGCCCTGTTTCTAAATAAACCGCGACGCTTTCAAATTCAATACTCCTATTATAAGGGTTCCACAGATAAAATATAGGGTCCAAGACGACCGCCATATCTAACATTCCAGGCGTCCTCCGCGACTCAACTGTTGTTAAACTAAGCAGCGTAGTCATCCCTAGATTAACAGGGGCATAGTTTGAGGTTGCTGGGCGGTGGATGTAGGTTTCTATTTCCTCGAGCGGCCCATCCCTAGGCTTTCGGAAATCTAAATCCCAATAGTCACCCCAAGTATTAACGGTATCGAGCATGTCTCCTATAGAGGCTCCCGCTTCATCTCTGTTGGGGTAGTATGCTCTAGCCGGCATGCTGAAACCACCGCTCCCATCATCTTTCAATCGCTTATACAGATTGTAGTAATCCCGTAACGCCCACCATGTAGGCCCTCTCATCACCGCTTGACTCCTTATGATTGAGCTAGAAAAATC
>JALZUI010000048.1 GCA_023301545.1 Akkermansiaceae bacterium | reverse complement strand
CGAAGGTAGCGCCCTTTGGCGGTATTTCCGCCAAGGAGGGAAGCGTTGAGGTCTTGTGATTCGTTACCGATTTCCTTTCCTAGTTGAACGGTGTTGAGAACCGCCCCCGAAGAATCCTTAAGCGTAACGGTGGTGTCGATGCCAAAGCGGGAGTCATAAGTCGGCCCCGCTTCCAGCGATTGGGTTATCGACATGGAACTTAATGATTGGATGACCGAACGGAGCTTGTTGACGTCAGCGGGGTAGTCATTACGTTCGGTAACCGTCCATTGACCGTTGTCTAAGGCGAGGGTCGTTGTGCGTTCTCCATCGGTGATTTCGATCGAGGAGACCTGTTCGATCTCGATTTCACTAAAGGGTTGAGCCCCGCGTTCGTACTGCGCACTGGAGCCTGAGTTTTTGTTTTGGGACTTACTAGCGAGGATGACCCCGATGGCAAGAACTGCAACTAGTCCGTAGAGTAAGGAGAGGGTTTTCATAGGTCTTTATTTAGCGCGAGTAGTGACCGAGCGGCGGAAGTAAACGGCAAGGCCGATGAGGAGGATGAGTGCAGGCATGATGACGACATTTGCCAGAGTTACTTTGTTAGATAGCGCGTCTTTTTCGCTTTGCAGGTCTTTTTGTAGGTCGCGAAGTTGGCGGCGGAAGTCGATCTCTTGTTCACGGAGCCCTGCTAATTCAGCTTGTTGTCCCGGATTGATTAGGGTGCTGCCGTTCGCTTGATTTGAGCTCTGCAGTTGTTTGATTTTTTCGATGACGAGCTGTTCTTCCTCTTGTAACTGAGCAACTTTTTCGCCCGCGATCTTTTCGAACTTCGCTTCCATTTCCTTAACGACAGTAAAGGGACGGCGTGAAGGGACTCGGGAGCGAGCGCCGATGAGGTGCTTAGAGCCTACTGAAAGATCGACAATGTTTTGCACCAAAGCTGTGTTACTTCCTTGTGGGGTCGCCATGCGAGTTCCTAAGACGTTTTGGATACGGTAGCCAAATTGGTCCGAAAAGAAGTCAGTATCAGCGAGGAGGAAGAGTGTTCCTTCCGCTGAAGCTTGGGTTAAGTTGTTGATGGGGGATGCTTCGTCTTCTGTGCTTTCTGCAGTTTCAGCCTGGGGTGCGCCGAGAGGAAAAGCGCTCGGGAAAGAGCCCTGGAGTCGTACGATAAGCGGGTATTGCTCTCCTGTAGGTTTCATCTCTAAGGCGAGATCCGAGTCTAGTCGAGTGGCGCGTTCGGGGTCGACAAAGGAGGCTTCTGGTGAGGTTTGCACCATGACAGTACTCGTTATTCCAGTGACCTCGCTGAGAGTGAATGTTCCCGCGAAAGGAATAAAGAGGTCGTTGATACCCTTTGTGATAATGGCGTCTTCATCAACTATTGCTTCACGCGGAAGACTCATGATAGACACGGCAAGACCTTGTTGGAGCTGGGTTCGGTAGCGAGCATCGGCTACGACTTGATCCGTCTTGAAGTTTACCCCCCAAGCTTTGAGCAAAGTAGGGAGGTTAGAGCTCGTAGGGATGCCTCCTTGCTTGACGGGCATCATGGGGTTTTGAGGCAGAGGTTGGGATTGCGCTGCGGTCACACTGAAGGCGTCGAGAGCCGCGATAACTGTTCCGCCTTGGAGCAGGTATTGGTCGATGGAAAATTCAGCCTCGGGGGTGATCTCCGCAGGGTGGATAACCAATAGGGCGGAGATTTCTGCTGGTGAGATTTCACCTGGAGTCATTCCTAGTTCGACGACTTGGTATTGCTGAGAGAGCTGTTGGTGAATCATCCAGGCCTGTGGCGGGGCTGGTTGTCCTGGCATGGCTGGCATCGACGAGCCCGCGATGGGTAGCGGAGAGATGATTGCAATAACGGGCTTGTTCGCCAGTGCCACTTCTGAAATTGCGCTGGAGAGGTCGAACTCAAGCATCGTTTCATTGGATGGATTCAGAAAGGGAATGGTAGATTTTTGGTCGAGGCACTGCACGCTGAGGCCGAAGTAAATATTCTCGTCATTCAGGCGCTGGCCAGAGATGCCATCTAAATTAGCCGAGTCTTCCGCATCGGTATCAGGTTGCGGATCGAGGTACACGATTCGGATTTGTCCTTCGGAGAGCGATTGGTATTGTTTGAGAAAGCTATCAACCTTCTTCATATAGACCTTCACCTGCTTTGGTAAATAGCTACTTTTCCGCGTGGCGTAGTAATTGATTGTGACGGGGGCGTCGAGTTCCTTCAGAATTGCTTTGGTTCCATCCGAAATGGTGTGAACCTTGTCTTCAGTTAGGTCGACCCCTTTATTCCCGGCAGGGATGAGTGAGATGAACCAGTTTGCTAAAAAGGCGATGAGGATTAGCGCTAAGAGGCGCAGGGCAGTTCCTAATTTAGGATTGATCATGACTTAGGCGCGTTTAGATTTCAGGATGAAGTTTGTCCCCAGAAGGGCGGTCGAGATGACAGTGGCGAACCAAACGAAGTCTTGTAGGCGGAAGCTACCGACATTGAGGGAGCGAAAGTGATCCCACACACCAGTAGCGGTGAATACCTCGGCAACTTCATTACCCGCTAGAGTTTGCACCCAGCGAGCGACTTGGTCAAAGCCGAGCATGTAGATGAGAAAGCAGACAAAACAGGAGACCACTAAGGTTACCACTTGGTCCTTGGTAAAGGCCGAGATGAGCGAGGTGATGGCTAAGAAGCTGCAACACACGAGGAAGCTGCCGAGGTAGCCCGAGAAGATGACGAAGTTATCCGGATCGCCGAGGTAGTTGGTAGTGATCCAGATAGGGAAGGTAAGTATGAGCGCCACGAGCCATACTGTTGCGGCAGCGAAGTATTTGCCTAAGATCGTCGACCAAACACTGATCGGGAAGGTTCCTAGGAGTTCGATCGTATTCGAGCGATGCTCCTCTGACCACATTCGCATGCCTACAATAGGGACGAGTAAAACGTAAACCAGTGGGTGCCAGTAGAAAAAGGTGTATTGCAGGCTGGCGTCGCCCACACGCATGAACTGAGTGACCGCAAAGGTCATGATCATGATGAAGACTAAGAAAATAAAGATCGCGATATAGGCTGTCAGTTGGCCGAAGTAGCTTGCCATTTCGCGCTTATAGATAGTGAAGGTATTCATCGGTTTAGGAAGCGGTGTCAAGGGTGGTTACTTTTCGGAAAATGTCATGGAGGGAGTCCATTCCGTATTGCGCACGGAGTTCGCTAGGTGAGCCATTAGCCACGGCTTTGCCTTGATCTACAATGATGGCGCGAGTACAGGAGGCGTCGACCTCTTCTAAGATATGGGTCGAAAATAGGATGGCCTTTTCTTTTCCTAGGTTTTTGATGAGCTCACGGACTTCGTGCTTTTGATTAGGATCTAAACCGTCGGTTGGTTCATCCAGAATCAAGACTTCGGGATCGTGCAGGAGCGCTTGTGCAAGACAAGTGCGGTGGCGGTACCCTTTGGAGAGGGTATCGATTGATTGATGGGCTACTTTTTGGAGGAAGCAGGTTTCGATTGCCCGTTCCACAGCGTCTTTTCTACTAGCTCCTCGTAAGCCCCGAATTTCAGCGGCAAAGCGGAGAAAACCTTTTACTGTCATATCGTCATAGAGGGGAGCGGATTCTGGGAGGTACCCGATTTTAGACTTGGCCAGTTCTGGTTGTTTGAGAATGTCTACTCCACAGATCGAGATGTTTCCGCTGGAGGGAGGAAAGTATCCAGAGACCATGCGCATGGTAGTAGACTTCCCAGCTCCGTTGGGGCCTAAAAACCCTAAGACCTCACCTTTTTTTACCTGAAAGCTGAGATCTGCTACAGCCCGTTTTGAGCCGAACGATTTACAGAGTTGTGTTACTTCGATCATGTTAGTGTTTTATGTAGCGCTATGGTTTCTATCAATTTTTTACAAAAAGATATAAAATTAAACTCTATCAGAGTGGTCTATAAAAAAGCCCGAGCTGAATTATGTAGCTCGGGCTTTTTGAGAAAGGCTGAATACTTAAGCTTTTACGTTTTGAGCTAATACTTTTTCAGTCTTAGCATCAAGGATCTGGAAGTCTTCACGGTGAGCAGTTGGCGCTCCACGGAAAATGAGGCGACCATTGTGAGAACGTTCGAGCTCGACGAGAAGCTTGGAATCTTCCTGCTTAAAGCGGTTTAGGACGTCTTTGTTGGTTACGATAACCAAGTCTCCAATTTCGTCGCGTTGGCTTGCAATGATTGTGCTGAGCTGGCGCTGGATTTCAATAGACATGGACATGACCGTTTTCACGCGGCCTCGGCCTTCACAGTATGCACATGGTTCGTAGATGACTTCACGGAGGGACTCATTGAGACGCTGGCGGGTCATTTCCATAAGGCCGATAGACGAGATTTGGAGGACTTGGGTCTTAGCCTTATCTTTCTTGAGCTCTTCCTTAATACGGCGGTAAACGGTGTTTTGATCCTTACGGTGACGCATGTCGATAAAGTCCACTACGACTAGACCACCAATATTTCTCAGTCTGAGTTGGCGAGCAACTTCCACCGCAGCTTCAACGTTGGTGTCGAGGATTGTTTTTTCAACATCCTTTCCGCCACGGTTACGGCCGGTATTTACATCGACAGCGATGAGGGCTTCGGTTTCATCAATGACGAGGTAGCCTCCACAAGGGAGAATCACTTGACGGCGAAACGCTTCTTCTACCTGTTGTCGAATTCCGATTTTTTCGAAAATGTCACGCTTTGAAGGGAGGTAGTGTACATCTTTTTTGGAGCGCGCAGAGACCTTACCTACTAATTCACGGATATGCTCGGTGGTCTCCGCGTCATCACAGATGATCTGATCGATCTCGTCGGTGAGAAGGTCACGAGCAGTTTTTTCGATGATTCCAGGCTCTTGGAAGACTTGTACGGGAGCCTTGTTTTCGTCTCGGATAGCGGTGACGTTTTCCCATTGCTCTAGGAGCATGGCGAGGTCACGTACAAAGTGGCGCTTGCGACGTCCTTGGGCGACCGTTCGCATAATGATTCCCATTCCGTCAGGGACGCTGAGCTCGTTCATGATTTTACGAAGTCGTTTACGCTCTTCTGGCGCGTCGATCTTACGAGAGATCCCGAATTGATCAACGTTAGGAGTGAGGACGAGGTATCGTCCTGGCAGTGAAATGTTAGTTGTGACACGAGGCCCTTTGGTTCCGATCGGTCCCTTAGAAACTTGAATCATGATGTCGGAACCATTCGGGTAGAGGCTAGGAATATCCTTGGCAGTGATTTTCTTTTGCTTCTTTTTAGTGGGGCGATTCGCACGTTGGACCTCTTCCATTTGTGAATTATTGAGGGCCTCGGGGATGGCGTCCCAGAAGTGGAGAAAGGCATTTTTTTCCATTCCGATATCTACGAACATGGCTTTAAGACCTTGCTCGATGTTGTTTACTTTGCCTTTGAAAATACTGTGGACAATGTTGTCTTCGCCTTCGCGTTCAATGCTGTACTCGACTAGCTTTCCGTCCTCGATGAGAGATACTCGGCGTTCAAGTTGTTCGGCATTTACGACGATGGAGTTTCCTTCGAGAGGATTCACATCGCCTAATCCGAAGGCTTTTTTAATTTTTTTGATCATATTGTGGTAAATGTTGTTATTGTTCTGAGTTGTTTGGTCCCAGCTCTTTGAGGAACTGGTTAGTTAAAATGAGTTCATCCAAGCCATTAATATGGCCGGCGTAGTTTTCCATAACTTGAGGTTGAGGGAAAGAATCGGCAAAGAGTGCTCTAAAGGTTTCGCGAACGAGAGGTCCGGCAACTTTTCCGCCTGAGGTTCCTCCAATTACAACGGCACAAACCGCGTATCGAGGGTTGTCGTATGGCGCGTAGGCAGTAGTCCAAGCATTGTTAGATTTTCGTCCAAATTCATTGGTTTGAGCCGTACCTGTTTTAGCGGCAACCTTAATGGAATTACTAAAGTAGACAGGTCTAGCGGTTCCTGCCTTTTCATTCACTGCACGCCACATCCCTCGCTGGATGACTTTGAGGGCAGAGGAGGAGATTCCTTCCTTGGTGAGATCAACTTTTAGTACAGGTTGATCATCAATAATAAGTCCTTTTTGGGCATGTTTGACTGACTTAATAATACGGGGCTTCATGTACTTGCCTCCATTTGCAATAGCAGCGGTAGCTGCCGCTACTTGAAGGGTGGAGGCGCTACTGTCTTGTTGTCCAATGGAGAGGTTGGCGAGAGTGCTTGGGGTAACACTACTTCCTGGGCGGATATTCCGCTTCCAGTCGAGACTTCCCGGTACAATCCCAGCTTCCTCACCAGTAACTTGAATTCCAGTCTTTCGCCCAAAGCCCATGAGAGAGAACATATCGACAGTGCGCTTGCTCCCCATTTTATTGGCTAGGGACATGAAGTAAGGGTTGCATGAGCGTTGAATAGCGGAGGTAAGGCCGAGTGATCCGTGTCCTGAAGTGAGCCAACAATGTACCTTACGCTGATCTCTACCGTAGGCTTCGTATCCACGGCAATTGTGGTAATACGTAGTGAGCCCCGCTTGAGCTGCGGCGAGGGCGATGGGGAGCTTAAAGACGGATCCAGGCTGGTGTTCTTGAATAGCGTTGTTCAGGAAGGGGGAGGCTTTATTATCTGTATAATATTTGAATTTTTCGTGGGAAATACGCGGGATGTAATCGTTTTGATTAATCGTAGGTACGGTGGCGAGCGCTAAGATTTCGCCTGTTTTGACATCTATGACAGAGATTCCACCACGTCCGACATTGGTCAGAAGTCCTTCGACGTAGGATTGTAATCCTGCGTCAATAGTCAGTTGTACGGTTGCGCCTGCTGAGGCGGGGATTTCTTCTTTAACTCCGATGTAAACACCTTTCGGACCGCGATTAATAGTTCGTTTTCCAGGGACTCCCCGGAGGTAATCGTTCATCGTTGCCTCTACGCCAGAGTCTCCGTAGGGATCTCCGACGTAATGGCTGAAAATAGACTTTTCATGTTCAGGGATGTCACCCTTAGCCCATCCTTTAATCCGTCCTAGGACATGGCCAGCCAATGAACCGTATGGGTAGGTGCGGCGGGGGCGAATAGCGACCTCTGCTCCGGGCAGGCTAGCGGTGTTTTCTGCAAGAATACAGAATTCATCGAAGGTAAGGCTATCTGAATATTTGAACCCTACTAAGCCACGGTGTGTCGCGTAATGAGATCGTAGCGCTCGTTCGGAGATTTTTTTATCGAATCCGAAGGATTTCAGTTGTTGCAGAATGGTAGTGTTAGCAATGGCGGCGATATCGGTCTCATTACGGGTGCCTATCATACCTCCTGCTCTACTTGCTACGGTCTCCCGTTCGAGCTTAGGAATCCAGGTGTCTTTGTAGTAATCTTTGACTGAGGAAAGATTAAGATCGAGTTCGTAGTTGGGTGTGTTGCTTGCAAGCACAATTCCAGTTCGGTCTATGATCTCTCCACGGACGGCTGGGATTCGAATGGTTTCTTCGCTTTCTGTAGGGACGTTTTGTGTCCATCGCTCTTTTTGCTCAGTCTGGAGGATCTTGAGTTGAGCGAGTAAGAAGTAAAGCCCGCTAATCATTAAGGCGAGCAGGACGAGTAATCTGATCCGGTAGCGTTTAACTTTCATAACGTGTTTTTTTACTCAGAACTCTGGTTAGGTCAGCAGGGAGAGGGCGTTCATCTGGAGTGATTTTTAGCCAGATAAGGCCAAGGAAATAGAGGCAGAAGGGAGCGATAATTGAGGAAATTCCAACGGTTTTTGTAATGAAGAGAAGGATTGAAAAGTTGGTAGGGAATGAACCTTGAATAAAGCAGAAGAGGGTGGCTTCCATGATGAGGTAAAGAAGAAAGGAAAGGGCGACGAGCAGGGTGTTAATGAAAAGGCCTCGGATCGGTAGGCTCGCTTGGATGAATTTAATGAAAAATCCAGTAAGGCCAAAGAGAAAAATACTGTACCCAAAGCGAAGGTTGTCAGGAGTGGCGATATCGCGGTTTTCGGCTAGTTGGAAAGGGAGTTGAAAAGAGGTAAGAGTGTGGTCAGCGTCCCAGATAAATCCTGCTAAAACAGCGAAGATGAGGGTGTTGGTGTAGCTCTGTGCACAGCTAATACAAAGGAAGAGAGCTGGAATGATCAGAATAGGAACGCCGAATGGCGTGACGCTAGCGCCGTAGATCCATTGCTGGGCAATTACTCCTACAGCCAGGAAGAGAAGAGTTACGAAAAAGTAACGGATCATTGCTCTGTAGTAATGATCGAGAAAACGAGGTCTGAGTCGGTGAGGCTAAAACTTGGTTTAAGGATAGCCTCCGCGTAGAGCGGCCCTTTTTCGATCGAGATTATAGTTCCGATTTCAATGTTATCGGGAAAAACTCCTCCTTTACCTGATGTAACAACTCGGGTTCCAGGTGCGGTAGAAATATCTTTGGATAGATACTTAAGTTTTAGAAGTGCTTCCTCGCCGTACTTTCCACGATATCCAGATACGATTCCGAATTCGGGAGTGCCTTCAACCCTTGCTGAAACAAAGCAGGAGCTGTCGGTGATGAGCAGAACAGTGGCGATGTCGTTCCAGACTCGGTCAACTTTGCCGACCAATCCATGTTCTGAGATTATGGGGAATTGAGTAGCGATGCCACTGTCTTCCCCTTTGTTGATGGTTATTGTCTCCCACCAGGTTGATGGAGACCGAGTTAATACTGTTGAGGCAACGAGTTCAAAAGGGTTTCGCTTTTGAAGCTCAAGAGCCGAGCGCAGACGAGTATTTTCTTCCTCGATCTGCTTATAACGTGCACCTGTGGCCTGGAGGCGTCCAAATTCGGAATAAATTCCCTCGAGGCGCTTTTCAAGTGCGGTTGAGGTTTGTACTTCTTTATTGAAGCGCTGAATTTTGAGATCGAAATTGGAACCCGTTTTAATGACAGGCGATACAAGATTAAAGTATGACCCTTGAATGTTACGCACAGTTCTCTCGCTTCTAGTGATGACGTAAGTAGCCAATACTAGAAATAGAATACTGATGATGACATGCAGGGGCTTCATAAGAGTGTGCTAGGTAGTTCTAGCTCTACGACTATGATTTAACGTGAAGAGCTGCTGGAGGCGACTTTCTTAAGGAGTGAGAGCTCGGACAGAGACTTTCCGGTTCCTTCGGCGACTGCACTGAGCGGGTCCTCTGCAATATGCACGGGAAGGCCTGTTTCCTCACTGATGAGCTTGTTTAAGCCGCGGAGGAGGGCTCCACCACCTGCTAGGACGATGCCACGGTCAACGAGGTCAGCGGCTAGTTCAGGAGGGCATTTTTCAAGAGCGGCCTTGATTTCATCTACAATTTTTTCCAGAGAAGGCATGAGAGCGCTACGAACGTCTTTGGAATTAAGAGTGACGGTTTTGGGTAGGCCTGAGACGAGGTCACGGCCTTTTACTTCCATAGAATTTTCCTTGCCTGTGTCGTAGGCTGAGCCTAGGCGTATTTTGATTTCCTCGGAGGTGCGCTCACCGATCATGAGGTTGTGGTTTCTACGAATCGTGTGGGCGATCGCAGTGTCGAGATCATCCCCAGCTGTACGGAGACTGTGAGAGTAAACGATTCCAGAGAGAGAAATTAGCGCGATTTCAGTAGTTCCACCACCGATATCGACGACCATGTTGCCTGATGCATCTTGAATAGGTAGGCCAACTCCAACGGCAGCAGCCATAGGTTCCTCAATCAGGTAAACTTCTTTCGCTCCAGCCTTTCGAGCGGCGTCATCTACTGCTCTACGCTCTACTTCCGTTACACCAGATGGAATGGCAATTACCACTCGTGGTCTTGCGCTTTTGGATTTCGTAACTTTTTCAATAAAGTATTTGAGCATCTGCTCAGTGACTTCAAAGTCAGCGATCACTCCATCTCGCATTGGGCGAATGGCGACAATGTTTCCAGGGGTTCGGCCTAGCATGCGCTTAGCTTCATCACCGACGGCGTGAACTTCGCTGGTTCCAGCCTTGACCGCTACAACTGAAGGCTCGCGGAGTACGATTCCGTGGTCTTTGACATAGACGAGAGTATTGGCGGTCCCTAGGTCGATTCCGATGTCGTAGGAGTGGAATCCAAAGAGTTTGGAGAGTTTTTTTAAGAAAGACATGTACTTAGAAAGTTTTTGTTGGGATCCGATTGAAGGATTCAAAGGTTCCGCTGCAGTATAATGTTATTCCTAAGCTGAGATAGATGGTCAAGGTGATTTTAAGAAACATTCGTTAATAAATAAGCTCTGCGTATGTTTTTTCAGTTCGTGGCGATTATGCCAATAAATTCCATCGCATTTATCTCTAGCGGGACTATGGTTTTCAGTCTATGCCTTGGTTGCTTAGGCGAGCCTTTTCATTATGCGTCTTTTACTTACCATTTTCATCCTTACTCTCATGGCTTTTGCTAAACCTAACCACCTCGTTAACGAATCCTCTCCTTACTTGAAGCTTCACGCTAATCAACCGGTAGATTGGTACCCGTGGGGAGAAGAGGCCTTTGCTAAAGCGGTAAAAGAGGATAAGCCGATTCTGCTCAGTGTGGGCTACTCTACGTGCCACTGGTGTCATGTTATGGCTCGTGAATCGTTCGAAAATGAGGAGATCGCAGCTTACTTGAATGAGCATTTTGTGGCCATAAAGCTCGACCGAGAAGAGCGCCCAGATATTGATCACATTTATATGACGGCGCATCAGGCCATGAATGAAGGCTCAGGGGGCTGGCCGCTCAATGTCTTTCTGACGCCCGAAAAGAAACCGTTTTTCGGGGGAACTTATTATCCGCCAAAAGCGAAGGCCAATCGACCAGGTTTTGATGAATTGTTGAAAGGGGTGCAGGAAGCCTGGACTGAAAAAAGAGAGCAAATTACGAATTTCAGCGAGAATATCACGAAACACCTTCAAGCTGCACCCGCTGGAGAGGGAGCGAGCTCTGATTTAGGGAAAAACTTTATCGCGCATACGATGGGCGTTATTCGCGAGAGAGGTGATAATGAATTTTATGGTTGGGGGCGTGGGCCTAAGTTTCCGCAAACCTCTTTTCTTCGTCTGCTACTTTTATCTTCGGAAGCAGAAGAGCGGAAGTTCGCTCTTGATTCGCTCAACTTCATGGGGCGTAGCGGGCTTTATGACCACCTCAACGGGGGCTTTCATCGTTACTGCGTAGATCAGGAGTGGGTTGTTCCTCACTTTGAAAAAATGCTCTATGATCAAGCGCAATTAATTGAGACTTATTTGGATGCTTATCTGCTTACTAAAGACCCATTTTACCAACGAATTGCCACGGAGACTTGCGAATATCTTCTTCGCGAAATGCGCGCAGAGAATGGGGTGTTTTATGCGGCTCAAGATGCTCAGTCCGAGAATAAAGAAGGCAAGTTTTCCTGTTGGACGCTAGCGGAACTAAAGGAGATTTTTGATTCGGAAGAGCTTGCGCTTTTACAACAACATTTCACGCTTACGGAAGAAGGGAACTTTTACGATTTTAGTGACCCTGAAGCACTGAAAAATCAAAACGTCTTAGTGGTTCAAAAAACGCTCGAAGACTTTAACCCGTCAGAGCGGAAACAACTTTTGGAGCTTCGAAAAACTCTCTTTGAAATCCGAGCCAAGCGAGTTCTCCCCGCTACGGATTCTAAGATTTTGTTGAATTGGAATGCTCTCGCGATTAGTGCTCTTGCGCGTGCAAGCTTTGTCTTAGAAACTCCGAAATATTTAGAGGCCGCGCGCGAGGCTTATGCCCAGCTCTTGGACTCGCATGTGAACGATGGAGACCTCTACCACAGTGCCAAAGACGAGCAACGTCATGGTGAAAACCTGGGTGCAGATTATGCCAGTATGATTTACGCTGCTCGAACTCTGTATCATTGTACGCTAGACTCTAAGTATCTTACGCAGGCTCTGGACTACAGTAGGCGTTCGCTGAATCTGTTCTTTGATAAGGAAGAGGGGGGCTTCTATGAAGTTGGCTCAGATAGCGATCTCGTGATGCGTCTTAAAAGTGAATTTGATAATGCACTGCCTTCGGTGGTTTCCCAAATGGTAAGAGAGCTCAGCGCATTGACCAGTATTACGGATTTCCCTGAGGGTGAGCAAGCGCTGGAGAAAACGCTTACGTACTACCAAGCAACCTTGCAGACAGCGCCTTTCAATCTGGGCGAAATGATTCTTTCGATTGCACAGCTTGAGACGCAAAAGACCTTGGCTCTTAGTGTTCAATCAGCGGATCAAGACACGCTTACGCCCTATCTCACAGTAGGGAATCAATCCTTGCCTGCTCCGATGATCTTAGGGGTGTCTGAACCCGTAAAAGAGTTTTACCAAACTTTACCGAAATCAGAAAAAGGCGTTACCGCCTATCTCTGCGAAGGGAACACTTGTAAAGCCCCTACAAGTGATCTCGAAATACTGAAAAAGCAGTTAAAATAGCACTGCTAATTACCGCAGGGCTTATTTATTCATCCTAGCTAGACGCTTGGACGGCGTGTTTTTTCATCTCCGCGGCCATTAAGGTCAGCGCGTTTGCACGGGTGGGAGCCAAGTGTTCTTTTAGTCCTGTTTCGGCGATGAATCCCATGTCTGCCGTCAGGATCTCATCTGGCGCGTGTCCATCCAATACTCGGACAAAGAGGGCGATCATGCCTTTGGTGATTAAGGAGTCTGAGTCAGCGGTGAATTTCATGACTCCGTCTTGGTATTTAGAATCGAGCCACACTTGAGACTGGCAACCTTTAATTGTACGCTCTGGTGTTTTTAGCCCATCATCCATAGGAGAGAGTTTTTTCCCCATCAAGATCACGTATTCATAACGCTCTTGCCAGTCTTGGAAAAAGGAAAGTTCTTCTAGTAATTCTTTTGTGTTGTCTGCAATCGACATAATACGCGCACGCTAAGCTAGGAATGGGTGAGGGTCAAGGCGATAGCAGATCGAATCTAGCGGGGTAATTAGGATTGACGCTAGTGGTTCCAATAGGTACTCCTAGAGGCAGAAGTGTCAGCTGAATCATCCACCACGCGCGTCTTGATCGCGACCGCTAACTTTGGCGAAGGTCATAATAGTGCCGCCAAGGCGCTGAAAAACGTCCTTGGACCAGATGACATCGCGCAAGTGGTAGATCCGTGTATGTTAGCGGCGCCACGGACTACGCAGCGAATGCAAGAAGCCTACCGTAAATTGACGGTTTACAGCCCGTATATTTGGAAGAAGATTTACAACTCGTGCGATCGGCGAGATTTCTCTAAAG
Source organism: Akkermansiaceae bacterium (assembly GCA_023301545.1). Lineage (GTDB taxonomy): Bacteria > Verrucomicrobiota > Verrucomicrobiia > Verrucomicrobiales > Akkermansiaceae > WTJZ01. The sequence goes on along the minus strand of JALZUI010000048.1, from coordinate 12,318 downwards.
AGCGTGTGCCTGCTATGCGTAAGGCGCGAGCGAAGCTTGGGAGTTTGATCGAGGAGTTGGAAGTGGAGGCCCTACTGTCCACGTACTTTATTTACCCCTATTTCCTAGAGCGTCACGTGAAGAGGCAGGGGCGTAAGGTTCCTGTTTTTACGACTGTGACAGATTCGATCGAGATTAACGCAGCTTGGTTTAAGGCTCCTTGCGACCACTGGTTTGTCACGGATCAATTCACCCGCCAAAAGCTGATTCGCTTTGGGCTTTCTCCTTCGGTAGTTCACGAGTTCGGTTTTCCTGTGCACTCTAAATTTTCGGAACGACTGCCACTGCCCGCTACGGATTCGTTAGAAGAGTTTAAGATCGTGTTTTTCCCGACTTCCAATGCTCGTCACATGAGCGCCTCTGTCCGGGCTCTGCTAGCGGCTGATCCTCGTGTTAAGGTCACTCTGGTGATGGGGAAAAACGTGCGCCCTCTGGGGAAAAAAGCCCGTGAATTACGGGAGGAGTTTGCAGGTCGCCTCTTTCTAGTGGGGTGGACTAAGCGAGTTCCCGAATTCCTCGCTACTCACCACCTCATTGTCGGAAAGGCTGGCGGGGCGACTGTGCACGAGGCGATTACCTCGAATTGCCCAATGCTGGTGCATCATATTGTGCCGGGACAGGAAGAGGGGAATCTAGCCCTTTTACAGGCCAGCCAATGTGGAGAGTTTGTCCGTGATCCAGGTGCTATGACACGTGCGGTGCAAGATTTATTAGCTTATGACGGAGCCCTCTGGAGGCTCCAAAAAGAAAACATGAGCAGAATTGCTAAGCCCGACGCAGCTCGTTCTATCTCCGAATTCGTTCTCGATCAAATTTCATGACTACTGCTGTTTCATTTCCTCGCCGCCCGTTGATTATGGGGATTGTGAATATTAATGATGATTCCTTTTCGGGGGATGGATCGTTAGATCAAAATGAAATCGTTCAACAATGTCGCCAGAAAATCGCCCAAGGAGCAGATGTTATCGACTTAGGTGCGGAGAGTGCTCGCACAAACCGAGAAGCGATTGCTGAGGTGGAGGAACTCGCGCGCTTGCTTCCTGTGCTAGAACGATGGGATGAAATCATCGCAGGAGTTGCCCCTAAAGATGCCGAGCAAATTTTCCCTCCCATTCTTTCGATCAACACTTGGAGGCCTGAGGTCATTAGGGGAGTACTCGCTTCTGGTCATGAGGTAGGATTGATCAATGACATGAGCGCCTTGGCTTATCCGGAAACTTTGGAAATTGTAGCAAAGAGTAAGGCGAGCTTGCTCATTATGCATTCGGTAGGTTTGCCTAAGCAAGATCACTCCAGCCAGTCATGGGAGAATATGATGGGAGAGCTGGAACAGTTTTTCAGCAGTAAGATCGAACAGGCAATCTCTGCCGGCATTCCCCGAGAGCGTCTGGTGATTGACCCAGGTCTAGATTTTGCTAAGACTTCTGAGAACGGCTGGCAGATTCTACGAGAGCTCTCTAAATTAGGTGGCTTTGGTTGCCCTGTTTTGGTACCACTTTCGCGCAAGCAATTCATCGGTGATGCCATCGAGGAACCCGATCCCTGCGCTCGTGACGCTGGCACGGTCGCTTGTCTACCTAGCATTCTACAACTCCCCGCCGCTATTGTGCGTGTTCACAATGTTGAGGCTACTTGGCAGGCTTTAAAAACGCTCAGCCAAATCTCCTAGAGAAGGGGAGAGGGCTTAAGTTGTCAGGTTTTATACGCAGGATTCGAGCACTCATTTAGTTGCGCTTTTTTGTGATCGCTTTATGCAAAGTAAATAAAATTTGAATAAACTTATGAGTATCGTGCTCTTACTCTTGTAATAATAAATAAATTATATGAAAAAACCATTAACTACCCTCGCAGTAACAGTCCTCTCGCTCGCTCTAATGCCATTAGCAAATGCGCGACCGAATTATAAAAACATCACGGTCAAAGGTAAGCTTTCTTACCTCCTGGTTCCTCAGAACTACCATGCGAATTCGTACCAAAAGCCACGCTTAATCAACGCTGGGTACTGTCGTATAACAGGGAGGGCGATTTACACCTATGCGACCGTTAAGCGTAATCGATCCGCGAATGTTCGTTACCAGTCTTCTCGTAATCATCGCACTGTGAGTAATAACCGAAGTTCTAGCAATCGCTCTAATTCACGGAATTACTAATGCCGTATGAGCTTAACGCGTTCTCGTTATGGCTTAACCTAGCAAGCTTTGCATGATTAGGCTGGCGAGTTCTTCAGTCGCTTCGTCTAACTCACTTACGGCGCTTTTTAGTTCGGTCCCGTTGTTTGATTCTAGGGCTTGTAGGACGTTGTTTTTTGATTTGGTGATTTCGGCCAAAGTTTCTTCGTCAAGGTCATCACCGCAGAGCGCGAGGGCTTCTTCTAAAGCGGGAAGGAGCTCGTCTGCTTTCATCTTAGATTCGGTGAAGAGGCGGCCGTCCATGTCTTCGAAAGCATTATCAACGCTATCATCGATCATTTTTTCTACGGCCGTATTGGTGATATCAACGGTGCTTCTTTCTACGGTTAAACTGAGGTCTGTACCAGTAGCCGTGTCACGGGCGAGGACAGAGAGAATTCCGTCTTCATCCAGTGAGAATTGAATCCCAACTCGGGCTTGTCCTTTGGGGGCGGGAGTGAAAGGAACCTCTAGCTCTCCCAGCGCCCAGTTGTCTTTCGCGAATTCGCGCTCACCTTGGAGAATGCGAACCTTCATCGAGGTTTGGCCGTCAACTGCGTTGGTAAACATTTCACCCTTTTTACAAGGGATAGTGGAGTTACGCGGGATGAGGATATTCATGAGCCCGCCGAAGGTTTCGATTCCGAGACTGAGGGGGGTGACATCGAGAAGGGAGAGTGTTTGAATGCTACCCGAGAGGAGGCCTGCCTGAATGCCAGCCCCTTGCACGACGGCTTCGTCTGGGTTCATGCAGAGATCAGGCGCTTTTCCAAATACGGTTTGGGCATGCGTCTGGATAATGGGCATTTTAGTGCTGCCACCGACTAAGATTATTTTTTCGAGCTCCTCTTTGGTAACTCCTGCATCGATGAGAACTCGCTCACAGCATCTGCGTGAGCGATCAAGCAGCTGCCAGCAGGCGCGCTCAAAGTCTTCGACGCTGAGTCCACGGACGCTAGAGCTGTGGTCAAAAGCGTATTTCGCTTCGATAGCTTCAGCGATCGAGCAGTTTAGTTCGTTGGCTAGTAGGAGGTCGAAATCATCACCGCCAAGATCGGTGTCCCCAGCGGTAGCGAGGACCTCAAAATTCCCTTCGCGCATCTCAAGGATGGAGATGTCAAAAGTTCCGCCTCCGAGGTCGTAGACGGCGATTTTGGTGCTTTCGGAAGCGCGTTCTAACCCGTAGGCGAGCGCGGCAGCGGTGGGCTCGGCAATGAGACGCTTAACAGTTAGTCCTGCAAGCTCAGCAGCTTCTTTTGTTTCCGAACGTTGTTGGTCGTTGAAGTAGGCGGGAACAGAGATTACGGCCTCGTTTTGCGGTGCACCCAATCGCATTTCAGCAGTGGCCTTGAGCGTTTTTAGGATTTCGGCAGAAATTTGAATGGGAGTAAGCCATTGCGTACCTGTTTTTACATAGATTTGACCACTTTCGACTTTAGTCTCTGCTCCGTGGTAGGAATCTGGAATCGAAGAGCGGCCGATCAAGCTTTTGACACTAGTGATAGGGTCGGTGGCATCATGGCCAACGGTAAAAGTATCATTAGAGATGGAAACCGCACTAGGAAGGAGTCGGCGGTTTTCCGTATCCGCGAGGACGATAGGAAAGCCTGCGTCGATGACTCCTACCGCTGAGTTAGTGGTGCCGAGGTCGATGCCAATCATTAGAAATTAGGGCGGTCTGAGAGTTTACGGTCAGCATTGGCCGCTTCGACTGCTTTTTTAGGGTCAAACAGAATCGTACCCGCTACCTTAACATCTCCTTTAGCAAAGGATTCTAGGCGAGGCTTACTGTATGCGGAGCCGGATTTGTGGTATTGGCGTTTTTTGATCGTACCTGTGGGGGCGATAATGTGGTGTACGTAAGTTGCCCGGGTGATGAGGTAGAGCAGGTGGAGGTTGTTGTTTCGGTCAACGGCGATTTGCGGCTCACTGTTAGGAACCATTGGGCTGAGGACGTTACAGACGACAACCTGTTTACTGTAGTCATTTGTGAGCTTAATGTAGATTACGGTGCGGTCTTCTCCATTAAATTTAATGACCTCGTACTGACGGGCGCTAGCGGTGCCGGGGAGTCCGATTTTTTGGGTCGCGAGGACGCGTCCATTTGTGATGGTTATGAGAGAGCTGTTCGATCTTACCGCTTGCTGCGTGTTACCAGGAAGGCGTACAGAGGCTGAGACCGAATAGGTTCCATAACGGCTGAGGTCGTAATGGTTGCTAATAGAGATCGTCTTGGTGACTGTTTGACCAGCTGCGATTTTCACCGCTTGGTAGGCTGGGGGAGTTGATTTGTAGCTGAGAAGCTGGCGATTTTTATCATAGACATTAACATCGAGCCAGTTGTCGAGGCCGATCCCTTGTAGGGTTGCCGTCTTTCCGGTTCGGTTGGTAATGGTCAAGTTCATGGTGACCGGTTCATAGGCCACGAACTGTTTCTTCGTAGGTTTGAATAAGATGTTGATCTGCGCGAAGGCTGGTAAGCAGAGGCAGAAGAGCAGGAGGGCGATTTTCATAGGGAAGGGGCTTAGTTAGAGAGAGGAGGGAGAAGGTTGTCAAAATCAACGCCCCAAGATTCGTCTTCGAAGGAGAAGTCTATTAGTTCACTTCCAGCTTGTCCAGAGATCTTGTTGGCTAGAATGCGAGGCCACGCCACTTGGTCAAGTAATTCCCCTTGGTAGGTGAGCTCAATGATATATCCATAGTATGATCGTGGATCTAAGGATCCAAAGAGGCCTTCTGAGGAATCCTCCGGAAGATAGTAGTTTACCACGAGGAACTCTTCTCCATTAGTCAACCAGTCTCGCACCTCGCGCGTCCAGCTGTAGGAAGGGTTGGAGGCGGGGAGATTACGCGTGACCTGTTTGCCCATTTTATCAAAAATACGGATATCGACGGAGACTTGCTTAGGATCAACTACGATTTCGGGGGAGGCAAGGATCGGAATGGTGATCGTCATTTGTTGTCCTACCGTGATGCTCAGGTCTTGGTATTGGTGGATCGTGCCAATGGTCATGAGTTCACCGAAGTGGTTCTCTTTATAGAAGCCTTCTTTCAGTTTTTGGGCCGCGATGTGGTAGAGCGGTCCTGCTTGTGAAATGCCGTATTGGAAAACACGTTCGTACGATTCAACCGCTTTATCATAGATGCCCATTGATTCGTACATTTCAGCCAGCTGGTACTGCGCATGAATACTCTGCGGGAATTCTTCTTGGACAGCGCTCAGTTTCAACGCTACGGCGCGCATGTCGCTTTTAACACGAGCGATGCGGGCTTCCTTGAGCAGTTGCGCCTCTAGCGGGGCGTTTACTGGTGGGTCGAAGGTGAATTCTTGTAGCGGAGCGCTTGGAGCGATCTGATTGGCGCCAAAACCTTTTGGCAGGGGCGGCAGCTCTGGCAATGGGCGTAATGGATCAGGCGTAGCTGGTAGCTGGTTCGGTGTGACAGCGGAGCTGTGCGCAGAAGTAATCGGGAGGTATTCGACGCGAACTTGTGGGTGTAAATTTCGGTAGAAACCAATCGCAAAAAGGATGAGCTGCGCGATCATAGCAGCACCGATAACCCAGAAGATTTTCTGCGAAACTAAGATTGATTTTTGCTGTTCTGGTTCTAAATGCGCCATCTTCACAGGTAAAGTGGCACACTCCTGCGCTAATAGTCACCATAAAATTGCTGAATTCTTTCCCTTGCATGATGAGGGGGGCTAACCTATTCCTGCTTGAGCTTCTATGAATGCGTTGAACGATCTCTCTAACACTTCTCCGATTGAGCTTATGGCTCAGTTGGACCGGAGAGATACGCTCCTCTTTGATAGTTCCGGAAATTTCCCTCAATCCTATGCGAGCCCCGTTTCTATTTTAGCGACTAATCCATCAGAGGTGCTGCAAGGAAACATCAGAGATCTTACCCGTCTCCGTGCAGTGATGAGTCAATACGGGGCTGGTTCAGAAGGACAGGAAGCCAGCAAGGGAGGTTTAGCGGGTTGGATTGATTATAATGGGGATTATACCTTTGGGGTTTACCCGCAGTTTATGTCGTATGACCATCAGGCCGCTCAGTGGGTGGCGGGCGAGGTGACTGCTCTTTCTTTTAAGGACACGAATGCGGCCGCTTTTGATTTGGGCGAATGGAGTTCCTCGATGACTCCTGCGCAGTTTCAATCCGCGGTGCGCGCTGCGAAGGAGTACATTGCGGCAGGTGATATTTACCAAGTGAACCTCTCTCAGCGCTTTTCGGCCTCATTGAGTACTGATGCTGATCTCTTCTCTCTCTACCAACGCCTCCGTCAAGAATCGCCTGCCCCGATGGCTTGTTACGGGCAGTTGGCGGGACGCGAGCTCCTCTGCTCCTCCCCAGAAACCTTTTTGAAAATCAAAGGTCGCCAAATTGAAACGCGCCCGATCAAAGGGACGAGCCAGCGCTATCCTGAGCTTGATCGTGACCGCCTATCTGCTCAAGAATTAATGACGTCGCCTAAGGAAAAGGCGGAGCTCATCATGATTACAGACCTCCTCCGAAACGATCTAGGGCAAGTCTGTGAATACGGAAGCGTAAGGGTTGACGAGCTTCTCGCTCTAGAGCAACTGCAGCATGTCTATCACCTTGTTTCGACAGTGAGCGGGCAATTGCGGCCTGAGGTTGATCACTTACAAGCTCTGCAATCCTGCCTGCCTGGTGGCAGTATCACGGGGGCTCCTAAGCTCCGCGCGATGGATGTAATTAAGGAGTTAGAGATAGTGGAGCGAGGTCTATATACAGGAGTGGTAGGGTATATCGGTTTTAATGGCGAATCACAATTTAACATCGTCATCCGCTCGCTCATTCGGGAGGCTAATGAGCTAAGTTATCATGTTGGGGCGGGTATTGTGGCGGACTCTGATCCCGAGCGTGAGTTTCTTGAAACGCTCGTGAAAGCAGAGGGGATTCGCCGCGCTCTAGCTTAATGAAATTATATTTTTAAGAAAAAGGGATAAATTCCTTTGTGCGTGAGGTTCTTTTTGTTAAGGCATCTTTATTATGAAACTCATCGCTTCTGTAATAGCACTCTCTCTTTTTGTAGCGGGGTGTACTGACCATAATGCAAAAAGGTCGAGCATTAACAAACCTCACGAACCTGTATGCGTTCGCTTAGCTAAGGAAGTTCTCTCTCGTCCAAATCAATTCACTTTCGCCAATTATCATAGTAGTGGTAATAAGGATAACGCTACCGCTATTCAGAATATCCAAGCTGCTGCTGCAGGTCACGCTTCCAAGCGGAGCTCTTATGGACGTTCACCAGGTGGCTACACTTACCTTAAGGAAGAGATGCTAGTTGGCATGCTTAAACTTTCAGATATGGGCTACTCGATTCGTATCTCTGAGTTTGCTGGAGGGGAGCACAGTAGTCGTTCACGTCACTACCTCGGAGTGGCTTATGATCTCACTCACATTAATGGAGTTAAAGTCAGCTGGAACAATCCTTACTACCGCGAGTACATGAAAAAAGCTCGCGCTCTTGGTGCTACAGAAGTTCTCGGCCCTGGAGACCGTAATCACAGCGGACACCTTCACATCGCTTGGCCTCGCCCTGCAGGACAGTAAGTTTCACTGTAAAGCCCCTTCATAGGGCTTTAATAGAGGGGGTGAAATCTCTTCAGATTCCAATTGTTTCTTATGCTTAGACCCTTTAAGTCTAGTGCAAATGAAATTTCCTCCCACGACTGCGACTCGGCAGACCTTAGATCACGGGCTTGATGTCCTCTCGCATGTCGATCACGCCCACCCGTTGGTTAGTTTCCAGGTTTGGGTCGAGACGGGGAGCATGCACGAGCTTCCGAATCCAGGTGCGGGCTTGAGTCACTTGCTGGAGCACATGGTTTTCAAAGGAACCAAAAGCTTCTCTGGTGAGGAGTTGATGAATAAGGTGGAGGAGCTAGGAGGCTCATGGAATGCCTATACAACCTACGATCGCACGGTCTATTACGTAGAGGGGCCATCGGAGGCTGCGGGCGAGTTTTTGAAGCTTCTCTTTGAGCTCGTTTATTTACCAACTCTGCCTGAGTCGGATTATGAAATGGAAAGAGAAGTGATCCGTCGGGAAATCGCGATGGGTAACGACGATCCTCATTCGATCGGCTGGCAGGAGTTGATGCAAAATTACTACCCTACGGGGACGAAGCGCTTTCCGATTATTGGTGATTTGGAACGCTTTAATGCCATTACGCACGCTGAAATGGTGGCTTATCATGAGAGTCGTTACACTTTCGACAACAGCTTTATTATGCTTTCGGGGGATTTTGATGAGAGCGAACTCCATGCCTCGCTGCGCACTATGCAACAAGAGGTTCCTGCTCGTCGATTGCATGAGATCGGAATGCCAGTCGAGAGTCGCTTAACGGCTCCTGTGGTGGCAATTCATCCTTTTGCGACTCCTAACTGTAAAGTGAATGTTGCCTGGGAGATTCCAGACCTTGGGCATTCTGATTTAGTGGCGCTTGAGATCTTGTCCTCTGTGATTGGGGGGGCTCGTTCTGCTATTCTCTTTCAGACCTTACGGGAGCAAGAGCAACTCGCGCTGAACCTCTCCGCTTGGACGTGGACGCCGAAGTTAGGGAAGGGCTTTTTCTCGGTCTCGATGGAATGTTTGCCCGAAAATTATGAGAAGCTGCATACGCGACTCTATGAACTAATGAATAACTTAGACTTTTCTGCGCTAGCCCAGCCGTTGGAACGCGCTAAGAAGCAAGCCTTAATGTCGCAACTAGGAACTCTTACAACAGTGGCAGAACGGGCTTCAGATCTAGCCAGTAATTGGTTCGAAACGCGGAGCTTAGATTTTACGCGCCACTACTTAGAGCAAGTTTCTCAAGTGACGGTCGCGGATTTAGAACGCGTAACTAAGACGTATTTACAAGGGACGCCTAGCTTGTCGTCCTCGTTAGTTCCTCTAGATTTTACGAGCTCCAATACCCAAGACGATAGTAAACACTCCGGTAAAGTACTGCCTAAGCTGGCAACTCTACCGAACAAAATGCCGATCGTTACCGGGCTCGATAAAACGCTTCCCACGACCTCTTTTCAACTTATCTACAAGGGCGGAATCCGCGTTGAAACGGAAGAGCTAGAAGGAATAGGCGCGCTGTATAGCTCCGTGCTCAGTAAGGGGACGCAGAACCGAACCGCCGAGGAGTTTGCGCTGGCGATCGATGAACTGGGAGCCAGCCTTTCGTTCTCCGGAGGGAATAACACCTTTATGGTTTCGGGTTTTTGCCTAGCGGAGGACCTAGAAGCACTTTGCGAGTTGGTGGTTGACGCTCTTCAGTTTCCGCTTTTTTCAGAAGACCATGTGCAGAAGGAGCAAGCTCATTTGATCGCTAAAATTCAGGAGAGCGCTTTTGACCCTGTACGGGTGGCCTTTTGGAATTCTCGCCGTCAACTTTTTGGTAATTCTCCATATCGCTTTAGCCGCCTCGGTTCTGAGGAATCGATGGCCCGCATCAGCTCCGCAGATTTACAAGAGCACCATCGTAAATTAGTAGGCGAAGGTGAAGGAGTACTCTCCGTTTTTGGAGATCTTCAAGAAGCGCATTACGAAATGCTAGAGAAGAGTTTCGGGAGTTTACCATATCGCCCGCAAGAGGAGCAAGTTACCCAGATTAATTTCGGTTCTGGTCGTCAGGATTTGACCTTAGATAAAGAACAAGCAGTCATTGTCGTAGCGTACCCTAGTGCTTCGATTAGCAGTGACGATTCACATATCTTAGAAGTCCTTCAGGAGTATTTTTCCGGGATGGCAGGGCCTCTCTTTGTCGAGCTTCGTGAGGAGAGAGGGTTGGCATACTTTGTTTCCTGTAATCAGTTTATGGGTATCGACACTGGCATGTTCTCCTTCTATATGGGAACTGATCCGAAGCGGAGGGAAGAGGCTCTAACGGAGCTTCAGAATTCGATCGCTAAAGTAGTGAAAAACGGCGTTAAAGAAGAAGAGTTGGAAGCGGTGAAAAAGGGGCTTGCGGCGCAAAACGCCCGAGCTGACCAGACGCACCTAAACCAAGCTCGAACACATGGATTAAATGTCCTCTTTGGGCGCGGAGTAGAGCACCGAGACCACGTTCGGGAGCTTATTTCTGGCGTTACGGTGGAAGAAGTATCGAATTGTTTGAAAAAATACTTCTCAGAGAGCGCTCCAGTCATCACAGTAGTCTCCCCGTAGAACATTATGTCCTCTGAACTTACCTTTTCCGACTTCGTCCTCAAGCAAGCCACCAATGTAGGGATCTTTCTCGGCCAACGAGAAAACCCACTCACAGGTGAAAAAAACGTCAACCTAAAGGCTGCTCAAGGCGGTCTAGATGTTCTTCTTCTCCTCCAATCTAAAACAATGGGTAATCTTGACCCGCAGGAGAAAGCCCTGCTTGAAGATACGATCACCACCATTGAAACCCTTTACCAAAAAACAACCGAACCAAACGCATGATTACGCAACCATTTAAGCTTCAAAACGTCACTCTCGGAGGAGACGATCTCTTTTTTATTCTTGGCCCTTGCGCGATTGAATCGGAAGAATTTACCTGGCACATGGCCCGTGAAATTAAAAAGATTGCGGATGAGCTAGGGATCCAATTCATTTTTAAGGCCTCCTTTGATAAGGCCAACCGAACCTCCGCTGGCTCCTACCGTGGACCTGGAGTTAAAGAGGGAACAGCGCTACTCGGCGCGATTGGTAAGGAACTAGGCGTTCCTGTTACGACTGATATTCACACGCCAGAGCAAGCGGCGATTGCTGCTGAACATATTGATCTTCTCCAGATTCCCGCGTTTCTCTGTCGTCAGACCGATTTACTAAAAGCCTGTGCAGATACTGGCCGTGCCGTTAATGTTAAGAAAGGGCAATTCCTCGCTCCTTGGGATGTGAAGAATATTGCTGATAAGATGCGCTCCTTTGGCTGTAAAAAATTCCTTCTCACGGAACGTGGTACATCCTTTGGTTACAATAACCTCGTAGCGGATATGCGCTCGCTCTACTGGATGGCAGAGCAGGGGAACTTAACAATTTTTGACGCCACTCACTCTGTCCAGCGCCCAGGTGGTGATGGTGGAACCACGGGTGGTGACGGGATCTTAGCCCCAGTACTCGCACGTGCGGCAGTCGCCACTGGTGTAAATGGAGTGTTCTTGGAAACTCATGAAAACCCAGCAGAAGCGATGTCTGATGGCCCGAACCAGGTTCCTCTTAAGGATCTTCGTGACGTGCTGAAATCTCTCGTAGCGATTAACTCTTGTCTCAAGTAATGGGAAACCTTCTGTCAACTCTCCTGATCTGCGCTCCACTGCTTACCCAAGGGTTAGCGAAGGAGATGAAAGTGGGGTCAGACCTCCTTAAGTACATTCCTAATGGCGCTGCTCTTACGAATGTTAAAATCCCTACCTTTAATGAAAACGGAACGCCGAGTTCTCTCTTCAGCGCGGAACAAGTAAAGGTAGTTGATAAGGACAGTGGACAGATTGATGTCATCGGAGTGGAAGTGGAAGTGATGAAAGAGGAGCGATCCACGTTTCTCCACTTTAAGAAGGCGCGCTATGATCGCAATAAAAGTCTCATCACAACGGATGAAATAATCCAGCTCTCGCGTTCCAATCTCTCAATCGAGGGGAAGGGGGCTTACTTCGACCTTGTTACGCAAGAGCTGTTCATCAAAGGGCCTAGTAAATCAACTTATGTCGATCACGACTTGGCCGCAAATCTCTCTCATTATTTGCCTCTCCTCGTGGCCGCTCCACCGGTGCCAAAGGTTGTCTTAAGCGGGGCTGAAAAAGAACGCTTGGTTGAACTAGCTAGTACACTAAAAATTCCTGAAGTCACCCTATCGGAGCGAAAGAAGGCAGAGTTAAAAGCAGCCCAAGAAAAGGCAGCAGATACTAAAGAAGTTCTCGCTGCTCAAGCGGCAAAAGCAGCGGAGAAAAGCAGCGAAATTGGCTCCTTAGCTGCAATGAATGATAAGAACTTAAAGAAGTTTATTAATAAGGCCCAAGGCGAACTCCCTGAAACGCAAGTAGCGGCGAATCCTAAGCCATCGGACGAAGTTCCCCCGATGGCACTAGTAATCACAAACGAGGGTGGAATTTATCTCGATGC
>JALZUI010000047.1 GCA_023301545.1 Akkermansiaceae bacterium | reverse complement strand
ATTACTATTACCATTACTGACACGTGATAGCGTAATGAAGTCAGCAACCTCTAGTGTAATCGTAGCCACCGCACTCTCCAGACCGTCTCGAGAGGCTGAAAAAGTAAAGCTATCTATCCCCTCGAAGCCTGTATTTGGAGTGTAGATTAAATTAGGAGCAGTTCCGCTTAGAGTTCCGTTTGGTGGATTTGACAGGACGGTGTAAGTCAGCGCTGAGTCGCTACCTAAATTAATAGACTCTGTGCCAATTTGCGCTACTGCTAGCGATTGGTCAGAAACGGTTGGTGCTGTAGCGATCGCTAAGCTGTAAAACTGCGTCGGAATCTCACCTGTTACACTTGCGTCTAGAGTCGAAACGCCACTAATCTCAACGTAATAATCACCCGCATCTAGCGCTGTCGTAATCGATTCCTCTGTGCCGATCGCGGCATCAGCAACCTCGAACAGTTGCGTTCCTGAGACATCAAAAATCTTAAACGATAGATCACTGTGTAATTTACCTGCAACAGGGGGGCGCTCAAACGACGAGCCTGCAGTAGTAGTCCAGGTATAAGATGGCCCTCGTGGCATCACTGCAACGGCTACGTCTCCACCTGACTCAACGCTAAATTTGTAGAAATCGGTATCAGTATTACTATCTACAGAAACAAAGTCTGATGCCGTGATCCCCACTGTAGTGTAATCGTCGCCCGCGGTGACATCTAACCCTAGTTCCAGTGCTTCACCCGCATTAACAGCTCCTAAATCAGTCGCTGTGCCTAGGGTGTCATTACCCCCCGACTTTTCAAAACGATCTCCATAGTTGTAGTGAAGGCCCAAAAGGTCATCATACTGTGGACCATTTACATTAAAACCCAATGCGGTTGTTCCTCCTTGTCGATTTGCAATTGAATGCCCAAAACCAAGGGCGTGCATATTTTCATGAATCGTAATTCCTCTGAGCGTGTTTATGTTCCATTCTCGAGTTTCAATCGTATTAAAGACAATCTCTCCATGAAATCCTCCACCACTAGTGGTATGGGCCAAAACCGATCCAGAACTAAATTCAATGCCTGAGATCCTTACGTCGGGACGCACGCCTTCTATTCCTCCATTCCCACCTGTATCAACTGGTACTCCATCATCATTTGGTTCATAAGTGTAGGTGATCCCTGATCTAATAGAAAAGGTCTCCATAGCATCTTCAAAGACCGCGAACCATGGCCGTTGAGTTATGTCGTCAATACGATCTACTTCTGCTACGTTGTATGTTTCGTCAAGTCGCCATCTAAAATCACTAACGAGTCGCACGCCTCTACCCACAAACGTACTAGGTACAGTCGTTCCATCTGGCACAACACCCCATGTGGCTCTAATTGGATCTCCATCAGAAGTATCCGTGTCAAAAGCGGTTGTCGTTACACTGCTATTTCTATCAAATGCAGAAGCATCACTAACTACGAAAAACAGCATCGCTACGGTGAGTGCTAGTTTTGTGGAGAGTTTATAAATATGGGTCATTTTGGGGATTTAGGTTTGTTTGTTTTTTAGATTGTATTCAGCGTTTGATAGCTGGTGATAAGTGAAGCTGGGTGTGGTCAACTTCTAATAGAGTAATTAAGTCTTGGGAAGACACCTGCGAAGGCTCTACCACCACGTCGACTTGTTCAAAACCGGGGTCACCAAGGTAAAGAGGGACTGCGATCACACCCTGCGTTTCAGAGACCGTTGTTTGGTTAGCAACAATACAGGTACCGCAATGTTCGTGATCATGATCGGGGTTGACCTTCATGCGGAATTCAAGGAGCTGACCTTGCTGGCCGATTTGAAGCTCGGCTAGAGCTTTCCGAATTTGGGCATCGCTGCGAGCTTCCTCAGTAGTATCAAACCGTAAGACAGGCCCGGTGCGGCCTGATGCGGACGGCGTAACGCGACCTCCTAGGGAGGTTACTTTGGTTAATTCCGAGGCGGTTAACTCTCGCTCTAGGATGTAAGCCTTAGCATTAGGGCGGGTACGAACGCTAACCTGATGCTTTCCAGCTACAGCCTCTTCAGTAGCATCGGAAGAACCAATTGCCGCTAAATGCGGTCTAGCTCGTGAAAACTCTGACAACTCACCACCATCTACCTTCGCTCTATTAGCAACCTTAGATGAGGACGATTCTTCAAGAGGCACTTCAGAAAGCGGAGTTTCCAAGCCTTGTGTAGATTTCCAAATTAATCCGCCTATGCCAACGGCTAGGAACAAAATAATGTACCGTCCCATTTTCGAGTTATTTTTTTGCTTCGTCATATTATTCTAGCTTCCTATCAATTTCCTCAAGCGACTAATTTTTACCATTCGTTCAAGCATTCACAAAATCAAATACTTATTCAGGATAATATCCCATCAATTAAGATGGCTGTCAACGCGCAAGGGTCACATTTAATTTAAACAATCCGTTGTGTATGTATGTTTATAAATGGCTCGCCGTCTATTACTCTTCACGGAGAATCACCTTCATAGTGAGCTCATCTGCTCGTTTAGAAAAGTGGGCGTGGGCGGGCGTTTTGCTTTTACTAGCTTGCAGCGCTAACTTGTAGGCTGCTTCCGCCTCCCCTGTTTTTTCGAGGAACGTAATGGCGCGATCACACAGTTGATTATAGACGCTCCACGTTGCTTTAGTCGCTGGCTCAGGGAGAACCTCAAAATTTACAAATTGATAATTCAACTCCACCAGTTCCTCGGTACGTTGATCTTGCTGCAGGACACTGGCGTATTGATTAGCAACTTGGTAGCGCTGTAAAATAGGAAGATTGGGATCAAGAAGCAGCTGTCGGTACAGTGCGTAGGCCTTATCCATGTGTCCTTTACCTGAAAGCAATACGTAGGCACGAGCCTTGATTAAGGCACTGGGGACGCTCTCAGGTAACTCTTGCGCGTATGCTAACGCTTCTTGCGCTTCTGCGATTTCGAGATGGTAATTCGCTAGGACCAAACGAGCCTCGTCCTCTAAGGCACCTTTCCCTTCGCTTAATAACTTCAACCGTTTCAAAGCTTCCTGCTTATGTTCGTCAGTTCCGATTTGGAGGTAGGAAAGCGCCGTATAAAAGCCCCCTAGAGCCTCTTCGCCCTTCGTCATTTCCAGACCCTTTAGCTTCTTAAATTGCTGACTGGAAAAGTTAGGCTGACCAGCATCGTAGAGGCGTTTACCTGAACGAAAGAGGAAAGATTTCTCCACCGGAGAGGTATTAACAAATTCTCTGAGCCCAGCTAAATCTTTAATCAAAAGCGCAAGGTCTAACTCGGCCAATCGAAGCCGGTCAGAATCTCCCCCTTTCTGAGCCTGCTCTATATCTTCTGAAATAGTATGCGCTAGTTTGGGGTCTACTTTCTCTAAGGCCAGTTCTGCTAAAGTAAGATGCGCTAGAGCACGGCGATCATCGCTCTCTGCTGCCTCCACCAGGAATTCACGGAAGAGCATTTGTGATTCAGAGGGGTCTGCACTCTCCAAATGAAGCGCTTGTTCATAGAGGAAATCGACCTCTTGAGCTGCAGTAAGATCAAGATAGTTCCGCTCTTTTATAGGTAGAGTAAGCGAGGCTAGATTATGGTTTAACTGTAGTGCTCCGAGCTGCTCTACTCCTGCATATTTGAGAGCCTCGGTGTAGTATTTTAATTTATCCTCAGCGGTATTCCCTTCCGCTAGCCAACTGTAGATTTTTGCTTTCACTGGATCGGTTGGCGACTCCTTAGCAATGCGTTCGAGCGTCGCCTTTCGCTGCGTAACAGGCTCTACTTGTAAGGCGAGCTGAGCGGCCAAATAACAGGATTTAACACTCAACTGACTATCAGGATATTCCTGGTAAATTGCAGAAAGCGTCTCGATCTTAGCTTCCAGATTAGGTTGCAGTTGCGCTAGGGTAAAGAGGAGCTCTGGCTTTTGCCTCTCTGGCCAGGAAGAATCTCGTAATCGTGACAGGTCAGCGAGGAGCTGAGTAGTATCAACGTTTTCATTCTGCGCTACTAAGAGCGTGATATCTATGTGGTTGTGATCTTCGGAACCTAATTGCTCCAGCACAGAAAGCATCCGAGGGTAACCTCCTTTATTAACGCCCTCTTCTAGCTCTAGCAGAGTCAGAAAACTTAGGGCCTCGCGGCCCACTAGTGAAAGCGGTAATAGCTCCTTTTTCTTTAGCTCGTTTATTGCGTCTTCTACCCGACCTTGACCATAAATAGCCTTGGCTAATAAAAGCGCTTTATCGAGCCCATCATACGAAGCCATTTCATTTAGTAGGTCCTCACTGTTTTTGTACTCCTTAGCCTGAAGCAAAACTTCAGCGTAAAGCAATTGCCCCCCTAAAGTTGAAGGAGGACTAGAAAAGAGCTCTTGAGCCGCTGTCAAATCCCCTGAGGCTAGGTAGAGATTCGCTAAATTGTGCCTAATTGCGCTGGTGTAAGGTTCTTCTGATTCAGGCAACAGCGCTTTAAATAGATTTTGAGCCTCGGCTAGCTCACCCTTCTTGGAGGACGCCAAAGCTAGCCAAAAATCTCGCTGATTAATCACTCCTGCATCCTTACTGCCTTCTAGCTGCTTAAGAGCTTTGTCACGATCAGCCCCACTCATAGTAGCCGACTCAAGAAGAAGGAGCGCGGATTGATCGGAGAGAGATTCGTTAATGAGCAACTTGTATGCCCGGCTGTATCTCTCCTGCCCCAGTGCTCGCTCAGCAAGATCCGCAGGCGTAATCCCCCAAGCCGAAAACGCTAGGAGGGCATAAAAAAAGAGAAGGCGCATGCCTTCTCTATAAAAAATATATCGCATGGATACAAGAACCCTTTACGGGATAACAATCGACTGACCGGTAGAAATGAGGTCGCTAGTAATGCCGTTAGCATCTTTAAGCGCCGTCACGGTCGTACCAAACTTACGGCTCAACCCCCAAAGGGTGTCTCCGTTTTGGATCGTGTAGGACTGACCTCCCGTAGCTGCTGGGACTACTGATGGAGTGTACGAAGGAGTAGCAACTGCTGGGTAAGTTGGAGCAGCCTCAGGATACTGAGTCGTGGCTGCCGGGTAAGTTGGCGCAGCAGGGTAAGTCGGAGCCGCTGGGTATTGTTGCTGAGCTGCTTGCGTCGCAGCAGTTTTTGTCTGTGGCACACATGAAACCGCAAGGAGAGCGGTTACACTTGATACTAAAAGAATATTGATTTTTAACATAACTTAAGTAAATGTAGAGAGGAATTGATTTTTGTCGAGTATGTTTTTTACTCCCCTCTATTAAGCCCTTTTCAAGCGCTCTAATTATAAAACCTCATTTAGCTTCGCCTTTCTGATATTGGAAGAGGAAGTACAAGCACGGAGCTACCGCGATTAAGGAAAGCCCCCACCAATAACTACCCCAACCTGATTCCGTGAGAAGATCGACTTGTTGATCGAAAAGCTGAGAGACCACAAAAACCCCAATCAAGCTCCCTAATCCGCCGAACATAAGTGAGAGCATTCCTTGCGCACGCCCTCGCAGGGACGGGTCTACCCTCTTTTCCATATACACCTGAGCGACTGTGAGAAAGTAGGTAAAGGTTAAGCCATGGGTTAAAAGCCCAAGTGCCAGAAGCCAAAGTTGCCCCGTTTCAGCGGAAAGGGCGAGAAGAACTTGGCGAAGAGCGCTGACCGCGAGACCGAAAAACACGAGCCATTTAATGCGAAACTTCGCACAAGCCCAGACAAGAGTGAGCATTGCCGGAATTTCGAACCATTGAGAGAGGGTCATCCACACCGTTGGTCTCTCAATCCCCAAGGTCTCCATCTGTAGAGGCACATACATAAAGAAGGCGCTAAGCGGAATCGCAATCAAGCCTGCTGAGATAAAAAGAGTGCGGGTATTACGATCTAACCACAACTCCTTGCTCCCTGAACCTAACATTTGCAGAAAGGAAAAACCCTTTCCCTTAGCCGCGGGTTCACAATGTGGCATTAGGAAACAAAAGAGCCCTGCAGGAAAACGGAGAAGCCCCCCTACTAAACCAGCGGTAGCAGAAGTATCAGCTCCCAAGAAAAAGCCACCAACCATGCCTGCTCCGACCCAACCCACTGTTCCGAAGACTCGATAATAGCAGAATTTTTCTTCTTTTCCTCGGAGATAAGAGAGCGCCGATTGGGTCACTAACGCCCAAAGCGGAGCCGAAAGGAGTGCGTTGGTAATCATGAGTCCAACAAACAACTCAATCGGAGCTCCAAAATGTAAGGCCCCGAAAGCCACGGTCATAGAACAGCCCCCAATTAGCATGACGTACCCGCACAACCTATTAGCCGCTACCTTACCATCCGAAAGCGCCCCAAGAAACAAAGGGGAAATGATCGATCCAATTGGCATCCCCATATAAATCCAAGGAATCCATGCCTCATGCCCGCCTAAACGAAGAACGCTAGGAAGCCCAGGTATCCACATTCCAGGACAAAACCCAACAAAGAAAAAAACGACTGCGAGCCACATCGGGCTTCCTTTTCTCATGATATTCACCCTTTTATTTTTTCTTCCTTAAATGCTCGGTAAGGCTTTCCCCTTACCTTCCAAAACCTCGCTTAGAGATTTAACATCCGAACTCGTTTACGGTCATCGACCTTAGGAGAATAATCGATACGATGCACCCAAACACTCTGTACGAACCCCAAGAGCAGCATACAAATCAGCGTGAAGGACCCCGAATAACTAATCAGCGGAAGCGGAATACCTGTAATCGGCATAACCCTGATACACATTCCAACATTCTCGAAAATGTGTGCAAAAAGCAGCGCCGCGATTCCGCAGCAAATAATCAAGCCATAAGCATCCCTGCTAAACAGCCCTACCAGTAGACACATCGCGATCAAAATCATAAAGCCAATCAAGAGGAGAAAACTCCCTTGGAACCCTAACTCTTCTCCAATCACCCCGAAGATGTAATCATTGTGAGCCGTGTCCTTAGGAATATACCCATTGGAATGGATCGCTCCGGCCTTCCCACTCAGGTCAGCATTCCAGCCAACTCCTTTATAGCCAGCTTTACCAATCGCCGTCGTTACGTAGTGAATGGCATAATCGTCCCCTTGAATATCACGGACTTCACCATCATTCTGCACCATCGCAATGTATTGATCCACCCGTTCAGTAGCTCGGTCAGAAACTACAGGAAGGATCAGGAAGTATAAAACCGGTAAGGACGCGGTCGCTAAAATCGCAATCAAAGAAAGGTATCGATAAGGAATCCCACTAACGAAAAGACATACAATTGCGACAGGAATCCATACAAGCGCAGACCCCATATCCCCAGACTTCACAACTAGCAGACAAGGAATCCCACAAAATATGGCAATCACCGACAACTTCACAAACGGGTTATTAAGCCACGGTTTAAACTCAGGTAACTTTTCAAACAACAGTGCCACGAAGAGAATCCCGGCCCCGATCATTAACTGCGTCGGTTGAAAACTAATCCCTCCAAAACTAATTTGGTGCACAGACGAGCCCTTGCCTAACACGATAACCATCAGCCCCATACCTGCGATATACATGGGAATTGAAAGCCACTTCAGCCATTTATAATCAATTAATGAGGTCGCAAAGTACACGGCACTACCTAAAGCGATCCATATAATCTGGCGATCTGCGTACCATTCCCCTCCTTGGCTCTGGTGACGAGCCGCACTCTCGATCGCAAACACACTAAAAATCAAAAGCCCATACATCGCCAAAATCAGCACGGGGTTTAACCCGAAGATTTTTCTGACAAATGTAGGGATTCGTTTTGTCATCGAGAATAGCTTTAACTCATTTACTCACTTTTTTCTAGGCCTTCCGGAATAGTCGGAACAGCATCTTTCGGAATTACGGGAACAGGTAATTCTTTAGGAGCATCTTCAACAGCAGCTTTAACCGCTTCTAGTTTTTCAGAACCTTCCGTCGTTGCACCTGACACCTCTTCAACACTCTGTTCAGCGTTCTCCTCGGCAACCTTTTTAGCAGCCTCTTCCGTAGTGTACTCTAAAACTTCTTTGATCTCATCAGACATTTCAAACTCGGCACCTTCCCAGAGCGTTTTCCCACCATTACCTTCATAAACAACGGTTTCAAGACCTCTCCATGAAGTATCTTTTGTCAGTACGATACCAGCTTCGCTATTTTCCGTAACGCGGAGCCCTTCGATTGTAACTAATCCTGACTTCGTTCCGTAAGCACCAGCTAGGCGGTTACTGCTCACTTCACTGCCTTTTACGTCCGCATTACCACCCTTTGCTACATAGAGTCCAGTATGTTCATTTAAGCGAATCGTTGAGCCAGATATTTTTAATTTCCCTCGTTGTGAAACATACGCTCCTGATTGAGAATTACTCTCCGAGAACGAGTCAATAAATTCGATCGATCCACCGTCCCAAGCGTCAATTCCGTTATGCTTATTCTTGGAAACAACGCTACTCTTCAGAGTCGCTAAACTATTTAACCCTGAGACTGCAACCCCATCCCAGCGGTTAGCTTCCAGACGACAAGATTGAATTGCAACCTTACCGCCATTAAGAACATGCACTCCATGTCCAGAGGATTGATAAATTGCGCAGGAGTTAAAGTTCGCTTCACCTTCCACTACAATTGTAGAATATGCCTGCTCATCAGTAATAGCCTCCACATGTTTAAAAAGAATGCTCTTAACCGTAAGTTTACCATTTCTACTTACATAAATCACTGGTGAAGCTTTTCCGGAGGAATGAAGAATGATACTCTGCCCCTCTTCCCCAACGATCGTTACTTCACTGTCAATTCGTACTGGAGCATGATATGCTCCCTGAGAAATCTGAATAGTATCGATCGGACGCGCGATGTCTATAGCCTCTTGTAGGCTCGCGTACTCATTCGGGTAACGAATGATTCTAGGGTAATTGCTAACCTTGTCAAAGAACTCGGCATAAACCGTTTTGTCTGAAAGCTTCTTAGCGCGGTTAGCAAGGGAGAAGAGCTCAGGCGTGTACACCCCCTTATCAACCAGCAGTGCTTGTTGGTGAAACTGCTTAGCCTTTTTCTCACCTACCGCAATCTCAGCACTCGCGTTTTCAATCATTTCATCCCAACGAGTCACCAAAGGGTTTTGAGGGTCATGACGCTTCAACTTAGTAGTGAGCGCAAGCACGTCTTTATAACGGTCATCCTTGTTTGCGCTAGATAATTCATTTACTAGGCGAGTAAGTTCGTCACGGTGTCTCCCTGCTCTAACTTCGGCCTGGGCCGCTGCGATTTGAGGGTGATCTGGCGAACGCTCCATAAGGCTTCGAGCCGCTTCGTTGACCTCGTCCCAATTCTTAGATTGCAGTGCTTTGGTAAGCTCTTTTTCGTATAGGTGGACTACTTGAGCATCATTCAGCTCAGTTTCCATTCGGCTAATTTCATTGCTCTCTGGCTTGTATTCACGTGCAACCGTTAAACACTCTTTCGCACGTTCAAACTTACGTTTTTCGATGAAAATCTCAGCTTCCTCTAGACATTGCGCAACCGCTTTATTCTCTGCATGACGCGTCCGTTGCCCACTGATTAGAAAATAGGCTCCTACCAAGATAGCGATAACAAGAAGAACCACTGGAATACGTGTTTTCTTAGATTGCTCAACGTTTTCGACAGACTTACTGTCAGTTTTTTCGGGAGATTTTTGGTCTTTTGACATGAAAAAAAGGGTAATTAGTTAGGAACTGATAGAGGAAAGATTTCAGAAACAAAAGAGAAATTACAATCTTATCTTAAAAACTCCAAATTTCAGGCGCGAAACCCTTGTGCAATAGGCATGCGACGTCCCATTCCAAATGCTTTAGTCGTTACTCTCAGGCCTGGCGCGGCTTGATGGCGCTTCCATTCGTTAATATCTACCCGGCGTTGCACCCATCTAACCAACGATTCTTCGTAGCCCGTATCTGCAATAATTTCGTCTGCAGATTGATCTTGCTCGACATACTTTTCCAAAATCAGGTCCAGCACATCATACTCGGGCAGGCTATCTTGATCAGTTTGGTCTGGGCGGAGCTCAGCACTAGGTGGCTTTTCGATCGTACTCCACGGGATAATTTCCCCATTGCGGTTAATCCA
>JALZUI010000046.1 GCA_023301545.1 Akkermansiaceae bacterium | reverse complement strand
TGGGGAGAGAAAAATCCTGTTGGCGCGCTAGAATTCATCAAGGCAAATACCGGTCCTACAGGGCGCTCAACGCACTTTAAGCGCACCGTTTACCAAGCTTGGGCCGCTCAAAACCCTGAAGCCTTAGTCGAATACTTTGAGGCAGACACTGACCTCTCTAATAAAAATCATCATGCTCGCTATGACATTAGTGCCATTGTCAACGAGTGGAGTAAATACGACGATGAAGCCGCCTTTAACTGGTTAAAAGACTTCGATTCCGATCTCAAAAGTCATGCCGCCGGGGAGTTCATAGAAAACTTAGCGAACACAGATCTTATCGGGGCGAAGAGCAAGCTCATGGAGCTCACAGGTAAGTCTCAAGAAACCGCCGCCAAAAAAATTGCGAAAAAATGGGGCTCTTCCATGGACTGGGAGACGGTTCAATCTGAACTCTCTAGCTTATCAGGGGCCGCTCACGAAATCGCTCAGCGCGAAGCTCTATACGCCTTTACTAGCGCAAGCCCCTATGAAGCGACCGAGATCATCTCAGATTATGAAGGCACTGCCTCAGAAAAGTATAGGCTAATCCGAAACGTAACATCCAAAATCGGCACTGAAAACCCAGGCCCCACGCTAGAATGGGCGCTCTCTAACCTCAACGAAACATACCAAAACTCCATTTCTAGAAGCGTTTTTGACCCATGGAGTAAGAACGCCCCTAACGAAGCTGGAGAATGGCTCCTCACCCAGCCCGATGATAAAATCAGTCGCATCATGCTCGACCAAGTTCTTAAAAGTAAGAACACTTCTGATGTGATAAAAACTAGATTAGAAAACCACTTTGGCAGCCAATAGAGCGGCGACTTTTCTCCACAAAAAAAATCGCAATCACCCTAGGTATTTACTAGCTTCAGACGAGTTCGAGCTGGAAAGAAAAAGATACAAAGTACAATTTTCCGCAACTATCTCATAAGTGCTGGGTTTCATACCTTGTAACCAATTAATAAATATATGAAAATTATCTTAACCTCATTCGCCATACTCGCCCTCACGTCCCTCGTACAAGCTGAGGCTCACGGAAAAAAAGGTGGCAAAAAAGGCGGCAAAAAAGGAGCTCCTGCTCATGTAGTCGAAAAATTTGACGTAGATGGCGACGGCCAACTCAATGAAACCGAACGCGCCACCGCAAAAGACGCTCGTGAAGCACTTCATGCAGAAGTTAAAGCCCTTCGTAACTCCTTCGACCTAGACGGAAACGGAGAACTTAACGAAGCTGAACGCAGTGAGTTCAAAACCGCCCTTATCGCCGAATACGGAGAAGAATTCGCCAATCGCCTCAAAGCAAGAAAATGTAAAGGTGACTGTGAAGGCAAGAAAGGTGGAGCTAAGCGTCAAGCTCAGTAATTCTACTTCAGGCGTTGCCTTGCTCTAGATTTCTCTAGATCGATAAATTTGGGCAAGTGACGCTCTTCCATATACGCAAAGGCGGCCTCTAGGCCGTCTTTTTTGTAGACCTGACCTATCATTGCCTCTTCAGTTGTCGGGTTCCCAAAACGGCGTAGAAAATCATTAGAAGTGAAACGGACAAACTTTTCCCCATCCATCTTCCCATCTTGCTCCAAAATCCAACTACGAGCATAAAGTGCCAGCACGGCATCACCAATCCAAGCTTCTTCGCGCTCCTGCATTAGCTCGACATCAATCTTCTTCATGGCTCTTCAATACCTCATCCCTCCACGGAATCAATTCTCATTCTCAGAACTTTTAGAAACCGCGCCCTTGACACAACACCTAACCGGGAGGGCGCTCAAACTTCGTCCACTATTTAGAAGAAAACTCCTTTGTATCCTCCTCAACCGCTGTTTTAAGGCGTTCTAGAATGTCAGGAAAGGCGCTAACCACCCGGTTCCACGAAGGCATGAAGGGAGTCTCAGTCGTATTTTCCATATACTCGGCCCCCGCCGACATAATGTTTTCTGCGAACATTTCCACCGAAGACCCTTCGGCGTGGTTATCGTAGGTCAGTCCGTTAAGCGCGGAGTCTGCTGCATAACGTTTCACCATATCGAGTGCGATCCGGTAATACGTCGCCTTCACAGTACGGAAAGTTTCTTCGTTAAAGATCTGCCCCTCAATAGCTAACTTACGAAAGAGAGATTTAGCGATGTCGATGCTCATTTTAGATAGCCCCTTGGCCTTATCTTCAGCTGATAAGTCTTGGTGCTTATGGTCATATATATCTGCTACATCGACCTGGCAGATGTGGTTTACGCTATAGTTTCTTTTCATCTCAGATAGCACCCCAATCTCTAGCCCCCAATCACTAGGAATTCGAATATCATTGAGCACCTGCGCACTCATCGCAAACTCGCCAGCTAAGGCGTAGCGGAAACTATCGAGGTAATCCAGAAACTCGTCATGCCCCTTACAAACCTTTTTCAAGGAACGGATCAGAGGAGTTACCAAGAGACGGCAAACCCGCCCATTAAGCTTATCATCAGCCACCCGACAATAGTACCCTTTGGAGAATTCGTAGTTAAAGTTAGGGTTCGCAATCGGATAAATTAACCGCGCTAAAAGCGAGCGGTTATAGGTTTTAATATCACAATCATGGAGCGCAATCGCCTTCGCTCTTTTACACGCTAGGGCATAGCCGAAACAAAACCAAACATTCCTCCCCTTCCCCGGCTGGGACGGAGCCAGATTCATCGAATCCAGCATTTTATCGATCTCACGTAACCTAGGCCCGTCATTCCACAGCACGCGGTGGTCTTGCGGAAGCCTTCCAAAGTACTGGAGCGCATGGCGGTATTCCGCTTCATCCGCTCGATCCAACCCGATAACAATCTGCTCAAGGTAATCCACATGCTTCAGCTCTTGCACGATCCCCTCCAAGGCCTCCGTTTGCAGTTCGGAATAGAGAGATGGCAACACCAGCCCCATCGGCTTATGCTCCGCGAAGCTCTTCAGCTCCGCCTCTAAATCCTCAATCGACCTTTGGCCTAAGTTGTGCAACGTTGCTACTGATCCATTTTGATAAAAGTCAGACATTTGTCCGACCTTAACACCTGCAGCTTCATTGCCGAATACAAAATTTTTTAAATACCGCTCTCCCTAAGCCCAACTTTTCTCAGTAGTAACATCAGAACCGAGCCTCGCTCTACAGGAGTCGTTGACATTATCACCGATGAAAGCCGCAGCTTCTAACTGCCTTTTAGTACAAGGAATCGAAAAGGTCTTTACACAAAACGTAAAGACCGATTAAACTGATAGATATGAGTATTCACGTTAAATCATCAGAAGAGGCTCGTTTAAAGCTTAAGAAGCAAAAGACCAATTCTACTGTCGCCAGTATTCTAATCTCCTTTTTGGCTATCGCCGCTCTAGGGGGCACCTTAGCGATTCTGAAAATTTTCATTCCTATCAAACAGGTTGAGACTATCATCTCCTACAAAGCCGCTGCGCAAGATGTAGACACGACCAAAGACCCAACGATTCAGAAAACGCAAAGAGAAACTCCTACTCCTCCGGCAGCCGCTTCCGCAGCAGTCTCCAACGTCATCACTAGCTCCTCCCCAACATCGATCTCAATCCCTGATACGAATGACTTCAGCCAAGTAGACGCACCAGACTTTGGTAGCTCCCCAGACTTTGGAGCTGGATTTGGCTTTGACTCGGAGGGTATTACCACGACCTTCTTTGGAAAAACCGTATCATCTGGTAGAATTGCTTATGTAATCGATTACTCTCTCTCTATGAAGTCGAAAGGGCGTGAACCTCTCATGCGCAGCGAACTAGCTGACTCAGTCGCCCAGTTAGAAGGCGGACTTGATTACGCTCTCATTTTCTTTGCAGGTCCAGTTTGGGAATCTACAGACACTATTGAATTCAAAGCTGATGGAAGAGCGATCAACTCCATCCTCGACGAAAAAGGAAAGGCAAAACCGAAGGATTTCAAAGCCGAATGGCTTGACCCTACTTCAAAAACAGTTGCCGCTTCTTTAGAAGACATTAGCAGCATGCCTCTAGCACTCGGAACCGAATGGGG
>JALZUI010000045.1 GCA_023301545.1 Akkermansiaceae bacterium | reverse complement strand
GGTTTCAATGAGAGTGTACTGGTGAGGGAAGTCAGCTAAGGTTTTAAGAACGGGCGCAGGTTCATCATCGGAAGCTTCGCTGATGGCGGGGGCTGCTTTTCCGAGAATACGCTTGGCGAGGGTGCGGAATTCCCATTCGCCAAAGAGAGTGGTTAGCTCCTCGGTATTGGGTTCTTGGCGTTTAAACTCGCTTAGGGATTGCGTGACGGGGACGTCTGTAATGATGGCCGCTAGGGTTTTGGACATCAGAGCTTGCTCCTTGTTGTTCTCGACGTTTTCTTTCTGCTTGCCTTTCAGTTGGTCAGTGTTTTCGAGTAGGTTTTCTACGGATCCAAACTGAGCGACGAGCTTCTTGGCCGTTTTCTCGCCGACACCAGGTACGCCCGGAATGTTATCAACGGCGTCTCCCCAGAGGGCGAGGATGTCGATGACTTGTTCAGGGGATTCGATTTCCCATTTGGCGAGGATTTCTGGTAGGTCTAAAATTTCCCGTTCGGCTCCCTTACGTCCAGGTTTCCACATGCTGGTGGTGCCAGATACTAATTGCGCAAAATCCTTATCGGGGGTGACCATGAAGGTTTCGAAGTTCCCGTCCAGATCGGCCATTTTAGCAAAGGTTCCGATGATGTCATCGGCCTCGTAGCCGTCTAGCTCAATGACGGGTATGTTCATGGCTGCGCAGAGCTTTTTAATATTGGGTAGCGCTGCGGAAAGATCCTCAGGCATTGCATCGCGCTGAGCCTTGTATTCGGGATACATTTCATGGCGAGTGGTGGGGGCGGAAGTATCAAAAACAACAGCGAGGTGCGATGGAGTTTCGCCATCAATGATAGAGATGACGGTATTAGCAAACCCATAAATTGCAGAGGTGTTGACCCCCTTTGAGTTCGTAATAGGGTTCGTGATAAATGCAAAATGCGCGCGGTAGGCCAGAGCCATGCCGTCGAGGAGAAAGAGTCTCTGCTGAGCCATGTAAGGAACTTCACATTTGCACCGTTACGGGGCAATCTTTTATTCAGGCAAGAGGGCGAAATCCTTACAGAAGGAGTGAAAATTAGAGATAGAAAATGATCTGATCTAAATGCGCGAGGAGTTTAGCGAATTAATAAGGCCTAGGTGGAGGATTAAGGAAAAAGCTTTAATGCGGTTTATGGTTGCGGTATTGCTCTAGGATAATTTTTTCTTATGAAAGCACCGAAGATTCCGCCTCATGCTAATTCGATAACGAAGGGGGTACCGCTGAAGCTCTCGCTCAATGAGGAAACGATTCATTACCTGTCAGAGAATCTTCATTGGGCTTGGTCGGGGTTTGGGAGAGAGCAGTTTGTGACTCGCGCATTAGAGGGGCTAGAGGAATTAGAATTAATGGAGCGAGCGCGGCATATTGGAAGAGCGATGAAGGAGTTCTTACCAGATGACTATGGGGAAGCGATGGAGGTATTTGTGAACTCCATGACTCCAGCACGAATGGAGGTCGTTGATATTGGTTCCGCGATGTACTATTACCTACCCTATAGCGCATATTTGGCTGAGTTTGGGGTTGGAGATGAGCGGTTTGAGACCTCTGTAAGAGGGCTATATGAACTAACGATGCGGTTCACCTCGGAGTGGGCGATTCGGCCGTTTTTATTAGAATCAGAAGAGCGGATGATGGCGCAGATTATGGATTGGTTAGATGATCCAAATCCCCATGTCCGTAGATTGTGTAGTGAAGGGACGAGACCGCTGTTGCCATGGGGAACAAGGTTAGCTAATGATGATCCTGATAAAACAGCTCCGATTTTAGAAGCTTTAAAGAACGATGAAGAGCTCTATGTCCGCCGGAGTGTAGCAAATCACCTAGGGGATTTAGCTAAGAAAAACCCTGAGTGGGTTTTTGCCCGATGCGAAAAGTGGTTAGCAGAGGGTGCTAGTAAAGAGCTGAAATGGGTGATCCGCCATGCTGTCCGCTATTGGGCCAAGCGAGAGGATCCTAGAGCCTTAGAGATTAGAGTGAAGGCTAAGTGAAGACTACTCCTCGGATAGAGCCTCGCCTTTACGGTGGTCGTTCGCTACGGCAAACCCTAGAGTAGAGTCTAACTCTTTTTTTGGTAAGGTTTGGGTGGCTTGTTTATTCTTTGTGATGCGCTGAATCATAGCGATTATCACATATAAGATAGCTATGATAAGTAGTGCGATGATTGCAATTAGAATGGTCGGCAGAAATCGAGCTAGCTTGTTTTCTGGGTTTGCCGGGGCGGTAATATTAGCCTGATGTGCATTCGCTCTGGCCGTGTCAGCGGCCTGTTGCTCGGCGGCTAGGCGATCGCGCTTTGGCTGGAGCAGCCCCAATTCGTCATAGTGCTGAGTTAGGTGTGAACTGAGACTGTTAATGTGCTGGTATATGGAGCCGAAGTTGTCGGTTTGGGCTAAGCTCTCTTTTAGAGCGATCTCTTCGATTTCTTTTTGTTTGGCGTGGAGAATATTGGAGAAGACCTTGTTCCCAAAGTAAACCTTAGTCTTTTTGGGTTCCCCCATGAAATAGTAAGCGATGATTCCATCTGGATGATCTTTAAGAGTGGCTTCATGGGAAGTGTGCTTTGTTAGCGTAATCGCTTTCACTTCAGTAGGGGTCAGGATATTGACGAACAAGGGGTTGATTTCGTTTTCATAATACTCCTTAAGGGTGTTTTCCATAACGATGCGCTCGTTTTTAGTGAGGACTTCTAAGGGGTCGTAAACCGTCTCCTTTTGTTGGCGGTCAAAAAACTTCTTCTGAACGGCTTGCTTAATGTTCTCTTTAACCTCCAGTCGTTCTTGGATTTGAAGGTAGCGCAGAAGCATGAAGTCTGGAGACTCGCCTTCTTCAAGGATGAGGGTGACGGCGTTATGAGTAACCTCATGTTCAACCTCGGGTAGAGGGGCGAGCTGATCAATTACTCCCATCGCTTCTTCTAGCGGGAGAACGGGGTCGTTGATGTCGTCTACTTCGTCCTCACCGCTAGCTGAAAACACCGTCATACAAGAGATCCAAAGTAGGATTATGTATTTGGAGCAGGGGGAGAGGTTCATAGATTTAAAAAGAGAGTTCGACTAGGTACTTAATGTATCGCTACGTTATGGCGTTTTATTGTAAAGTCTGAAATGTGTTAGAAGAGTCTAAGCTTACGAAGGGTAAAGGAGCTTTACCAATCTGTAGGTAGGCCATATTTTTCAGCTAGGATGAGTAAATCATCGCGCATGGGCCACTCATCTGGACGCTCGCTTTCGCTATGACGCTTACTGGCGCCCTTGAGTTTCATACAACCGGTGTTATCTCCGATTTCACGGATTATAGCGACTTCCTCGGGACTGAATCTGAGATCGGAGAGGGTGGCCACCTGTTGGATCATGTCCTCGATTTTAGGTGCGTCTGGATTAGGCTCTTGGACACACGTAGGGACGACGCTCTTGACGGGCGCTTGAGAGAGGTTCCAGATACAGGCTAGTTGAATAGGGGTAATTCCGTGTTCCTCAGCAATTGGTCTCATTTTATCAATGAGCTCGCAACCGCGCTCAATCCAACCGTCTGGGCGGTAGGCGCGGTGATCCCCTGGCTTGAATTCATATCCAGGTTTCATGATGTCGAAGAAGAGTCCTCCGTAATCCACGACTCGGGTTAGGATATCAACCTCGTTCGACTCGGCTGCGGCGAGGACGTGTTGACCGGGCCAGGGTTCGAGCGGGTTGAGGATGATCATCGTCCAGTCGATCAGCTCCCCGAAGTTTTCAAAGGAGTAGATCATGTCTAGAGTAAATCCATTTGCCGGGCCAGGAGCTAGGCCTAAGCGGGAGGTGAGGCCCTCGGTCTTAAGGTGCTCCATAGCGGTCCATACATCTTCACTGATGTAACCCAGTTCGTCTGGGTTGTGGAGCATGAGGAGGTCAAAGTGGTCTGTTTGGCAGTTTTTGAGTGAATCTGAGGTCTGCTTGAGAAGGAAATCCTTGTATTGTTTGGGCGAATTCAGTTCAGGATGGGTAAAGCGTGGGAAGCCTGAACTGCCTTGACGTTTTCCTTTATAATGATCGTGTCCCACCATGCCAACAAGGCAATAGGTGTCACGGTCGATGCCTTCGAGCGCGCGTCCTAGAGCTTGATCCGCTAAGCCTGTGCCGTAGACATCAGCAGTTACAAATGTGCGTATTCCAGAGTCGTAGGCTAGTCGAATACATTCCTGGTAGCGTTCTTCGGTGAGCATTTCTCCGTAGTGCATGTAACGTCCTCCGCTCCAAGTACCATAGGCTGTAGTAGTCAAATTCATAACAGGACGCTCCATGAAGTCAGCTGAAATGTCAAACCATTCCCCAGCTAGTCTGCGTTAGATTTGGTCTATGCGTGAGTTTTTTTTCTAAAGAGGAGGCGAGAAAGAGTGTAAGTTTACAACTCCGTTAGTTTTCGCGGGGATCTAATAGCGTATCTAGGTTATTGAAAGTAGTTTAATAAGATTTAGGGTAAGTTATTTTTACTCATGACTGATGTTAACAATCTGCGCATTGACGATTTTAATGCTTATTCGTCTTGACGTTTAAATGGATGCTGTGCTACCGCTGGTTTAGGTAGCTAATTGTTAGTTAGTTATTTTTCATAAAATTGGTCTCTAGGGGTTGTTCCCTAGAGGCTCTTTTGTAGAGGGCTCACTCAGCCCTTTGGGTTATAGCTGGAGGAATTAAGAGCTATTTGGTTGGGAGCCTAAGTTTTTTGAAGGGAAGAGATTCGTTTGAAAAGTTGCTTGCGCCTAGCTCTAGGTAATAGTTTTATAGTGGAGTCCTAATGCTAAGTTATTTTATTCGCCGAATATTAATTGTCCCTCCAACGTTATTGGTAATTACGTTGTTGGTTTTTAGTATTTCACGTTCGATGCCGGGTGGGCCGATTGAGCGTTTACTTGCGGAGGCCTCGGCTGCGACTACGGAAGGCGCCACTTCCTCCCAGGCAAATAAAGGGACGCTAGGAGAAGCTGAGATTGAGGAGATCGAAGAGCTGTATGGATTTAACCAGCCCGCCGTAGTGGCGTATTTGCAGTGGCTTGGAGCTTGGCCTCGGGAGAGCTTGATTTCTAAGAAGGAATTCGGGGCTGATAAAGGGGAAAGGATTACTGGAAGCGCGAATACAGAAGGGGATACGGTAGAAATCGTTCTAAAGAGAACAGGAAGTGTGGCGAGATTGACGAAGTCTGCAGGAGGGATTTCTAAGGCCGTTTTAGACACGGGAGAGAGCTTGGAGGACTTGGGTTGGAGTTATCGGTTTGATTCGGAAGCGGACCGTCAGGCTAGATACCGTAAACGCAACCGTCTGGCCGAAGATAGCGAAGCACCGGGCTATAAGGATCGTGCAGTAGTTTTCAAAAAGAGTTTTAGTGGGCTTTTGCAGGGTGATTTAGGGTATTCTGCAAATTATGGAGATTCGGTTCTAGGGTTGATTTGGGAACGGGTTCCGATCGCGGCTTATTTCGGGCTTCTCTCGGCGTTTATAACTTACGGCGTAAGTCTGCCTCTGGGCGTAATTAAGGCAATTAACCACCGTACGCCAATTGATACCGCGACTTCAATTTTGATTTTCATTGGGTATTCAATCCCAGGCTTTGCACTGGGGGCAATTTTGATTGTTTGGTTAGGGGTGAGGATGGAGCTTTTCCCGATCTTTGGCCTGACGAGCCCTGATTTCGGCGCTTTGAGCGTGGTCGGAAAAGTGAAAGATTTGGCGCATCACACGGTTCTTCCATTGGCATGTTACGTTGTTAGTGGTTTTGCCTTTCTGACGATGATGATGAAAAATAATCTTATGGATAATCTGGCGGCAGACTATGTCAAAACAGCAGTGTCTAGAGGGGCTTCTTTTCGCCGAGCAGTTTTTGGGCACGCCTTTAAAAACTCACTTATCCCTATTGCGACCTCGCTAGGGCAGCTCATTACGATTTTTGTAGGCGGTAGCATGTTGATTGAGCGTGTCTTTGATATTCAGGGATTTGGCCTGCTAGGATATCAGGCTATTCTAGACCGAGATTACCCCATTGTGATGGGTACTCTTACCATTTCTTCCTTATTGGTGCTTTTGGGCAATATTCTTTCAGATTTCATCATCGCGACGATCGATCCGCGGATCAAATTCAAATAAACTTATGCATCGGCTTCTCGGATTCATTCTATTATTACTAGGTTCCTTAGGGATCGTAGCGGAGAAGTTGAATCTTAAATTCCCTACGGCAAGCTGGTTTTTCGATACGAGCAATAGGGTTCCCTTTTTCCACTCAGGGGACTTCCCTTGGTATGGTTGGGTTACCGCTATTGCAGCGGTTGTTTCCGGGCTGGCGCTCTTGATTTTTTCGGCGGTTCCTAGGCCGCGTCATCCCGCTTCTCTTTTACGCAAGGCTCGTTTTGCTGAACTTAAGCGAGGGGTTTGGTCACTTAGGATTCTATTACTTTTAGTAATTCTATCCTCCCTCGATTTTCTTCTGGTGGGGAATAAGCCGTTAATCATGAAGTATGAGGGCGAATTCTACTTCCCTGCGTTTGAACGTAAGGTGTATCAAGGAGGAGACTTTGGGGTAGAAGGCAGTTTTCGCGAAGCGCCCGCTAACTTCCGGAGCATCAAGAAGGTGTTTCACGAAGAGAATGGGAGTTGGGGAAAGATGCTCCTGAGTAAAAAGGCAGTGAATTGGGTGCTCATGCCTCCTATTCCTTACTCTCCCACAGGAGACTCTTTGGCTCCTCCGTTGACGGATTTGGAACTAGGGGAAGACGGGCTCTACCGTACAGCGAACGGTAAGCCTTACTCTGGTTTGGCGGCACGTGTGTATAAGCCTGAGGCTGGTACGGAAGACACTCCATTACACCTCCGTTATCGTTTGCGAAACGGAATCTTTAGTGGCCCCGTAGATGGGTGGGGGCTTAATGGTGAACGGATCTACAGTTCCAAATATGTAGAGGGGCAGCAAGTGAGTGAAGACTATTACGGGGAAGGAACGTTAGATGCGTATTTGCAGGAAACGCCTGATCAATTGGCGGTCGTGAATTATCATCCCTCGCCCCCTAGTAAGCAGCACCTTTTAGGGACGGACTCTAACGGTAATGATGTGCTCGCTTACCTATTCGGCGGACTACAGGTGAATATTCAAGCCGCGATGTTTTACATTCCTTTCGTGTACGCGATCGGCGTTACGATTGGCCTAATGATGGGCTACTTTGGAGGGTGGTTCGATTTGATCTTTCAGCGGATCATCGAGGCGTTAGAGGCGATTCCGATGCTGTTTGTTCTCATTATTGTTTCGAGTGTTGTTCCGCTGGCTTTCAAAGGGTTGGGGATGATTCTAGTGATTCTTGTAACCTTTGGCTGGATGGGAAAAACGTACTTAATGCGATCGGCGGCCTATAAGGAAAAATCACGTGACTACGTCTCTTCCGCCAAGCTCCTAGGGGCGAGCACGCCTCGTATCCTCTTTAAGCACATCTTGCCAAATATCATTTCTATTCTGGTCACGGTAGTTCCCTTTGCGATCGCAGGGGTCGTTACCGCGATTACCTCTCTAGATTACTTAGGGTTTGGGCTTCCGCCTGAGTATGCATCGTGGGGGAAACTCCTAGA
>JALZUI010000044.1 GCA_023301545.1 Akkermansiaceae bacterium | reverse complement strand
AGGCGAACGGCTTTTGGACATTCCGGGTGCGCTACGACAGCGGCATCAGGGTACTCGTCTTTGATCTTTTGGATGGAGTTACGCGTGAATTCTACGTGGACGTAACAAGAGCCTTTCCATAGATCCATTTTTCGGCCTGTTTGCTCCATAACCCATCCACCCAAGTTCTCGTCGGGGACAAAGAGAATGGGGCGATCATCGGGTGCTTGGTTGACGATTTTGACGGCGTTACCAGAGGTGCAGATGACATCACAGAGCGCTTTGACATGTGCCGAGCAGTTAATGTAGGCGATGACGTAGTAATTTTTCTCTTCGTTATCTTTGAGGAACTTTTCTAGCTCAGGTCCAGGGCAGCTAGTTTCTAGTGAGCACCCAGCGTCAGCGTCTGGGAGGATAACAGTTTTCGAAGGGTTTAAGATCTTAGCGGTTTCAGCCATGAAGTGGACTCCACAGAAGACGATGACATCAGCATCAGATTCTTGGGCCGCACGAGCGAGTCCTAGAGAGTCTCCTACGTAGTCACCAAGGTCTTGGATCGGACCAATTTGGTAGTTGTGTACGAGAATAACGGCGTTTTTCTCTTTTTTGAGACGAAGGATTTCAGATTTAATATCAAGAGAGGGTGCGGACATAATAATTTAGACTACTATAATGAATATGAGGGGGCGCATGCAAGGAAGTTCTTAGCGAAGAGCTTTGGGCTTTCCTAAAATTTCTGTAAGAATAATCGCTTTTTTCGCCGCGGCGGGGCTTGCGAGGAGGGTTTTAACGGAGCCTTTATTCGGTTTCTTAACCTTTGCGATTACAGGTTTAGAAACTTTAACCGTCCGCTCAACTGGTTGCCTAGTAGGCTCGCGCACTGCAGGTGGTGCAGGAATGGATCGAACGAGTACAGGCTTAGCTTCTATAGGCCGTGCTTGAACTACTGGCTGCGCCTGAACTACTGGCTGCTCCTGAACTACTGGATGCTCCTGAACTACTGGATGCTCCTGAACTACTGGTTGCGCCAGTTCAGGTTGATCTGGCACTGGGGTAGCTGGCTGCGTTCGCTCTTGAGCTGCTCGGCGAGCCTCTTCAACCGCACGGCGGTATTCATCCATGGGGCGACGCTCCATCTCATCGGGCGCTTTTTTCTTAGCGCCTTTAAAGACAGATTGTAAAAAGCCAATAACCGCAATAACGATAAAGATTATCGCTTGCGGATCTATAGGGAGGTCGTCCATGGTGGCTACAGAAATACAGGTTAAGCTTCAGAGCTCTCATCCTTCGATATCGAGGTGCGCATGTCAGTATCGGCCTCAATATTATTATATTTGGCGTAGTCCATTACTCCGAGGTTTCCGTTACGGAAGGCTTCTGCGATCGCCATTGGGATTTCAGCTTCGGCTTCCACGACTTTAGCTCTCATTTCTTGAGTTCTAGCCGACATTTCTTGCTCGTGTGCTACGGCCGCAGCACGGCGAACCTCAGCGGTGGCCTGGGCAATTTGCTTGTCGGCTTCTGCCTGTTCCGCCTGTAAGCGGGCGCCAACGTTATCAGCTACGTCGACATCGGCAATATCGATGGAGAGGATCTCAAAGGCGGTGGAGGCGTCGATCCCTTTTTCAAGGACGAGGCGGGAGATGCGATCCGGGTTTTCTAGTACTTCCTTATATGACGCCGCTGAACCTACGGAGGTGACAATTCCTTCTCCTGTACGAGCAATGATCGTTTCTTCCAGCGCACCACCGACAAAGTTTTCGAGGCTTGTTCGGACTGTTACTCGTGCCCGTACGTTTACCGAAATACCATCTTTGGCTACGGCCGTGATTTTGGTCACTCCAGTAGCGGGGTTAGGGCAATCGATTACTCTGGGGTTGATAGAGGTTCTTACTGCATCGAGGACGGTTTTTCCAGTGTCTTTGGTCGCAAGGTCGATTCCACAAGCTCTTTCATAGTTAAGGTTAATTCCAGCCTTATTCGCAGCAATTAGGGCTAATACTACATTGTTGACGTCACCACCAGAAAGGTAGTGGGCTTCAAGGTCGCTAGTGGATATGTCCAGTCCTGCTTTCACGGCGGTAATCCGTTCATTGACGATTTCTGTGAAGGGAACCTTACGCAGGAACATTCCGATGAGTGAGCCCCAAGAAACGGAAGCGTCAGAAAGACGTGCACGAAGCCAAGTGCTAAAAAACTTAGCGATGACGAGAAAGGCGAAAAGGGCGATGATGATACCGCCAACGGCAAGAATGAGCGTTACAATACTGGACATAAGGGTAGTATAGAAGGATTCTCTGAGCTGGCAAGGAATGTTAGCGGGAAAAGTGGTTCTGCATGGTTTATGACTACGCGATGGCTAGACCCTGAATCTCGAGAGGGAGAATAAAACACTCTTTGAATAGATGGAGGGGTTGACAGTGAGAGGGTGGACTTGCTTAATAGTGCTATGAGAACGATCGGCATGATTGCGGGAAATGGAGTGTATCCCGAGACTTTTGCACGCGCAGCTAGAGCGCAAGAGGAAGATATTCGCCTCGTGTGTTCCGCTTTTGATGGCGAAACTAAGCCTGAATTTGCAGAGCATGTGGACGCGATTAAGTGGCTCAAAGTAGGGCAATTAGGAAAGCTGATCGATTACTTTGTGAGTGAAGGGGTGACGGAAGCGGTAATGGTGGGGCAGATTGCGCCTAATAACCTCTATAGTTTCCGCCCTGACCTCAGAACAATCGGAGTATTAGCGAAGCTTAAGGAGCGAAATGCAGAGTCCTTATTCGGCGCGATTGCTGATGAATTAGCTAAAGACGGAGTAGAGTTGCTCTCGGCGGTCACCTTTCTGGAAGATGAGATGGCACAGAAGGGGCACCTTTTTGGTCCTAAGCCTAAGGACAAAATGGAGGAAGATGCCGCCTATGGGTTTAAGATCGCTAAAGAGTCCTCCCGCTTAGATATTGGGCAATCTGCAATTGTACGCGAAGGAACGGTGCTAGCGGTTGAGGCCTTTGAGGGAACGAACGAGTGTATCAAACGTGGCGGTAAACTGGGGAAAGGGAAGAATGTTACCCTAGCTAAAGTGAGTAAGCCGAAGCAAGATTTTCGCTTTGACGTTCCAGTAGTAGGCCCCCTAACGATTGAGACCTGTAAAACTGCCGGGATTAGCCAGATAGTGGTAGAGGCTGGTTGCACCCTAATCTTAGAACGAGAACGGGTAGTCGAGCTCGCTAAGAAATATAAGGTTACAGTGTTAGGCGCGTAACTCTCGGTACGGGTAAATCAGTTACCAAGGAGAGATAGAGCTAAAGGCGCCTAAGGCCTCATGCCAGTCGTTGGAGATTTTCTCAACGGGTTTAAATGTTTTCAGCCCACGTTCATCGCGGGTAATAGTGAACTCAGTGGCTCCTCCCGCGTACTCACCGTCAAGCTCTACTGGGATTTCTTTTTTGGAAGTCACGCGGAGTCCTTTGGTCTGGATGTGCGTGATGTGGTCTGCTCCTTCAAAGGGGAAGGAGGGGTCTGTGAGGTAGTTAGTAGCGAAATCGATCACCGCTTGGTAGCCCGCTTTTTTGACGACTAGAATATCGAGGAGGCCATCGTTGTTTTTGGCATCACGAAAGACCTCGAAATGTCCTCCGTAGAGGGCGCCGTTTCCTAAGAGGACGAAGGCTCCGTCTAGGGATTCTCCTTCCTCTGTTTCTATTAGCATGGATGGTGGCTTCAGGCCGAAAACTTTGAACGCGGATTGGAGGTAGGCGAGGGGGCCGAGCTTTTTCTTTAGCTTAGGGCAGGTCTCTTGGATGATGTGAGCATCGTAGCCAATTCCTGCCATTTGGACGAAAGGAGCGCCATTGATACGGAAGACATCGACCTCGCTGAT
The DNA here is from genome assembly GCA_023301545.1 of Akkermansiaceae bacterium. Lineage (GTDB taxonomy): Bacteria > Verrucomicrobiota > Verrucomicrobiia > Verrucomicrobiales > Akkermansiaceae > WTJZ01. The sequence goes on along the minus strand of JALZUI010000044.1, from coordinate 4,903 downwards.
GTGTTCATCTTTAATGGTTTGGAATGCCTTTTCTAGGTTGGTGGTGGGGATTCCTAGTTCACGGGCGTAGACATTCATTGTGCCAGTAGGAATAATGCCCATCGTGAGATTGCGATCGAGGAATAGGTCGATCATTTGGTTCAGCGTCCCATCGCCACCAGAGAGGATGATTTCCTTTTCTCCTTGGTCGGCGAAATGGTTGATTAGTTCGATCGCGTTCTCGACACTCTGCGATGCATACAGTGCTAACTCCTGCGCGTTCTGAAAGAAAAATTGCTGCGCCTTAGAGGCTTTTTCACCACGCGAATTCGGGTTGAAAATTAATGGGTAGCGCTTCATCGATTTCATGATCAAGTAAAACAGAGAAAAATGCAAATGGTAATCGTGAGGATTTCGATATACCAGAACGTTGCGGCTTTTGGTAGTTCTGGATAAGGTGGGTGAAGCCTCGATTCAGAATAAACTAGTAAGGGTAGAAAAAACTTCTTTTCACCCCGTGGATTCTGGGGTTATGTGATCAGCAGTGAGAGTATCCTTCATCTTCCAATTAGTGTGCGCGGTCTTAGTGATGGCGGCATTGGCTATGGCCTTGGTGTTTGCGAAATCAGTAAAGAGTAAGGCGAGGACGTTAGCACAAGCTCCTGAAGCGCTCTATGAAGAGTTGGCGAGCTCTACCTCACAAGGGAATTTACTAGCATCCCAAGCTATGATTCAGGCGCGCCAATCAATTGGGAAAGGGGAGTATAGTAAGGCTCACGACAAACTTCGCTTTTTGATCAATTTTTACAGTGAAGCCTCCTTTGCCTCCGAGGCTAAAAAGATTCTAGGTACGCTTAATTTGGATCAAATTATGTCACCATCGAACCCTAAGTATAAAAAAAATTATACAGTTCAGCGTGGTGATTCGCTGTCCCGGGTGGCTTCCAAGCATGATTCCACAGTGGAAAACGTAATGGAGATGAACGGGCTTCTCTACCCGAATCGGCTTCAACCAGAAGAAGAACTGGTGTGTATGGAGTTGAATTTCCGAACCGTAATCGATGTGAGTAAGAAAACCATCGGGCTCTATGACCAAGAGCGTTTTATTAAGGAGTATCCTTTGTTAGAGGTTTCATACACGAGTAAAAGTAAGCTTATTACGACTAACATCGACCGCTCAATGGCCTTTGATGGGGGGACGCTTGTTCCTAGAATTTCTTCCAAGTACCGAGTAAACAAAAAGCTTCTCATTCTGAAGGCTGGAAATCTCCAGATTCGTCCCGTGAAGCACCCTGACGAACCTGATCCAGGGAAGGGGTTTTTCTTGAGCGCGAGCGATATGGAAGAATATAACCTCTTGGTCCGCGATGGGAACGTTGTGGAAATTAAGCAGTAGCACCGTTTTCAGCTAGTCGGATAGGTGTTTTAGTCCCATGAGGCAAGGTGGTGAATTTAGCTGAGAATTTGGTTTCAAATGCGAAAGAAGCAACGTATATCAATCTGAATTATGTTTGTAGACCACGTGAGAGTATTCGCCAAAGCTGGCGACGGAGGAAACGGAATCGTAAGTTTTCGTCGTGAGAAGTTTGTACCCCGTGGTGGCCCTGACGGTGGCGATGGTGGTGATGGTGGAACTGTAGTCCTTAAAGTTGACCAGCATACTGACAATTTACGTTCCTTTGCATACGACCCTAAGATGATCGCTCAAGATGGAGGACATGGACAGAGTTACAAGCGTCATGGCAAAAAAGGCAAATCATTCATCGGCAAGGTGCCTCCAGGAACAGTGGTTTACCGCAGTAATGCGAATGACATGAAAGAAGCCTCTGAGCTGGAGCGCAGTGATGCAGGAGTGGACTTAGAACCCGTCATTGACCTCACCGAAGAGGGCCAAGAGTTTATCGTGAGCCTACCAGGTAAAGGAGGAAAGGGGAACTTCCATTTCCGTTCATCCACCAACCAAGCGCCAGAAGAGCTGACGCTAGGAACAGAAGGGGAGCAGGGAGTTTACTACCTAGAGCTTCGTAGGATTGCTGATGCTGGTTTTGTAGGGTTCCCTAATGCTGGTAAATCTACCTTAATGGGCGCGCTTTCTGCTAATAAGCCAAAGATTGGGGCCTACCCCTTTACTACTCTTAAGCCTAGCATTGGGGTGGTTGATTTTCCAGGATATCAACGCTGTACGATCGCGGATATCCCAGGTTTGATCGAGGGCGCCAGTGACAACCGTGGCTTAGGTCACGAGTTTCTTCGTCACATCACCCGATGCCACCTCTTAATCTTCGTGATTGATATGGCAGGAGTGGATGGTCGTGAACCAATTGAAGACCTCCAAATTCTTCGTAAAGAAATCAAAGAGTATGATGAGGAGCTTTCCAAATTCCCTTGGATGATCGTTGCCAATAAAATGGATGTAGACGGTTCAGAGGATCAGCTCGCAATGTTCAAAACTCGTTTTCCGAAAGTTGATATTCTCCCGATTTCAGCTCAAGAAGGTGATGGCCTAGACGACCTGCGAAAGATGCTGATGGAAAAAGTGTCCTCACGACGCGATAGCTAATCATTGAGATCGCGTCGCCGTTGGGTCGGAGCAGAGAGAACATTTTGATATTGTAACTTTACATTGTACTAGATCAATAGAATCCTAACCATCTAATTATTATGAGTAATACTTATACAGAGGTTTGTCATATTGCGAAATGGTTTTGGAAGAGAGCGCTTTTGGTGTTTTGTCTTCTGACAGGAATTTCATTATATTTTATCTACGATTGGAAAGTTGGTTACCCTAAGAAAAACTATCACCGCGCCCAGTTTGAAACATTTGAAAAAGCACGGGACTACTTTATCTCACATCACGAACAAGGTGGGACCAAAGAAGGATGGGCTCGCTTTGCGAGTGGGCAAAGTGTACAGTATTATAAACAGCGAGATGCGGTATCATATGAGCAACGGTTGAGCACTTGGCCAGAGGAGCTTCAAGACTACAATGCGTACAAGGCCGCTTATGACTCTCGATCGGATCAACCAGCAATGTGGGAGCAGTTTCATCAAAAACAACTTGCTGTTACTAACCGGTTAAAAGCTCAGTCAACAGAAAGTAAGGAAGGGCGCGTAGCCTTCAGTAAAGCAACTCGCTGGGATGAAGATTTGCCTGCAGGAATAACGAAGAAAGATTATGAGGCGAACTATAGGCTCATCATGTACCGTACTTTTGAGCAAGCTCAGGAGTTATTTGAGAGTTATCAGAAGGAAGGGAAGAGCGCAGCTGATTGGAACCTGTTAGCCTCTAATCACGACATCGCTTTTACTGAAGATCGCTCGATCGTGCCAACTAGTAAGCAAGATGAAAAATGGCCCGCTATCCTATCTGACTACGATCGCTATTATGAGCTCGCTAAGGGTGATTTAGAGTCTGGGGTGGAAGTCAATGACCCGTACCTCTGGAAGGAATATACCTCAGAAAACAAAATGGGTCAAAAGCCGAAAAATGACTTTTACCAACGCAAACAGGTAGACGAGCAATTGTACTTTGCCATTGGTTGTTTGGTAGCAGCGGGCCTAATTCCTCTACTGTCACTCTTTATGAAGAAGCGGTTCATGGCTGTTGACGAGAACGCCTATTACGCCCCAAATGGTAAGAAAGTACTCTACACTGACATGTTTCGTCTAGATAAGAGAAAGTGGGACACTAAGGCTCTTGCGACGATCTCATACAAGGAAGGAGAGGCTACTGAGAAGGTGAAGATCGATGGCTTTGTCTATGGCGGAGTCGATAAGGCCGAAGGTGAGCCCGCCCAGAAGTTATTCGATGTTATTATGGCAAACTTCAAAGGAGAGCTGATTGAGTTCTCTGATGCGGAAGAAGACACAGAAAGTTAGTTTAAAAAGAAATAAACAGATATTAAGTATTGCACAATCATTGCAAGCTGTTGTACCTAAAGCTATTCACTAATATATTATGGCAGAATCACTACAAAAAGTAACAGACATCGTCGTAGAGCAACTTGGCGTTAACGCAGACCAAGTTAAACCAGAAGCTAAGCTTATCGAAGACTTAGGAGCAGACTCTCTCGACGCAGTTGAGCTCGTAATGGCTCTTGAAGAAGAATTCGAAATCGAAGTTCCAGATGAAGATGCAGAGAAGCTTCAATCTGTAGGAGACATTCTCTCATACATCGAAAAAAACGCGTAAGCGCATAATATTCTAAATATTTAAATTAGGAGTCTCCTTTACGGGAGACTCCTTTTTTATTATTTGCCCCTCGCTAGTTTTGCTTTAGATTACAAACACTGTGGATAACCCTATTACTAAAGACGATTTTGACTACGCCTTTGAATCCTCAAAGGTGATTTGTGAACCTGCTCGTTTTATTGATACCTTCGATTTGACTCGATTCGAGTTTCTTATGGCCAGCGAGTTAATGGATACTGCTGGAAAAATTCGGATCAGAGCGGGCGTGGTTGAGGCGCAGAAACCTATGATCATCAAACCGGAGTCTTATAGTGAAGTTGCCTTTGATGGCTTTAGTGAAAAATCTGAGCAAGAAGCAAGGCGCATGTTAGAGCGATTAAAAGAGAACGGAGATAACCTGGCGTTCCTCCGTTATGGCTTTGAGTTTAAGAAAAAAGAAACCAGGGAAGAGATCGTACATGACTCCTTAGAAAGCGTAATCAATAAACTTAAGGAAGAAGCGCGCCAAGCGGCTAATCCATCCTTAGCGGTTTTAGAAGGGGTGGATGATACTTGGGAGGTGGGCTTATTGAAGTTCACGATCCAAATGATCAACCGTTCAGCTCAAGTAAATATACACGATTATAAGAGGTCTGGGAAGTGTCCCATACGTCGTTAAAATAGAAGAGTAGTTGGCGACCGCGCGAGCGGTCGTTAGTGTTCAGTTACTACAACAAGAACAAACCAACTACG
>JALZUI010000043.1 GCA_023301545.1 Akkermansiaceae bacterium | reverse complement strand
TTGAAAATCGTTATTTTTGAGAAGAATACGGATTTCCATAGTTCTCTGGGCATTACTTTTGCCAGACGGGTTGCCTGGTGACGTTTCGATTGGGTTTTGCTAGCAGTTGCTACGTGAAGATACTCTTTCGGAGGTCTCGCAGGGTGTGGAAGGCTTCTTCTTTGGTACCTTCTGTGGCTATGAATGAAATTTATTGATTATTAGGTAAAACTCTGGCGTCATACGGTCATGATGCGTTTCTTAGCTATTCTTCCTCTTGTAGCAGTTCTGACCTCCTGCCCTTCTCCTGTCACACAGAGCCTTTCTGCGGCTCCTGTCTCTACCTCCAAAGTTCAGCTTTCGGCTGCGCAACGGACGAAGATCGCGAACAAGATTTGGCAGAATGAAAGCGCTCGTAAGGTCTCAGGATTAACCGCATGGAACGAAGGGGAGAACTTTCCATCCTTAGGAATAGGCCACTTTATTTGGTACCCTAAGGGAGTGCAAGGCCCCTTTACCGAGTCCTTTCCGCAATTCATCCAGTTTGCAAAGCAACGAGGCCTACAGCCTCCTGCTGTCGCTCTCCACGCGGATTGCCCGTGGACATCACGCGCTCAGTTTAACTCGATCTTTAACACCTCCGAGCTCGTTGGGTTACGAAAATGGCTCGCCAGCAACCTCACCGTGCAGGCTGATTTCATCATCGCTAAGTCACAGGCCTCCCTCAGTAAAATGCTCTCCGCCGCCCCTGCTGGAGACCGCCAAAGAGTACTCGCGAACTACAACAAACTTTCCGAAACCACCAACGGCACCTACGCCCTCATCGATTACGTAAACTTTAAGGGAGAAGGCATCAGCTCCAAGGAGCGCTACAATGGTCACGGATGGGGTTTACTGCAAGTTCTTCAAGGGATGAAAAGCACTTCTGGTGGACAAGCGAGTGCGGCCGAGTTCTCACGCTCTGCCAAGCGGGCGCTCGATCGCCGTATAGCCAACTCTCCTTCTGGCCGAGGCGAATCTCGTTGGCGCGCGGGCTGGCACAATCGTTGCGATACATACGCGCAACCTTTCTAAACAACTATACTTACAAGCAACGCTGTATATAAAATAAGACGACCTCTATGAAGAAAATTTTACTCACCCTCGCTAGCGGATTTCTATTTACGCAAGCCTACGCCCTCCAAATCACGCAAAAAGCCTCAGGTAAAGCCCTAGAGGTGACTCCATCAAACGTGACAGAGACTGAAGTTACCTTTCTCCTCAATGGGAAAAGCTACACTGTTCCCCTCGACAGCCTAACCGCAGAAAGCGTCAGTGCACTACAAGCTAGCGCCAAAGCAGAGAGCGAGGTCTCATTTACCAAAATCAATGAAGCCATTGGTCACAATCTCTTTGGAGAAAGTGATCTCTGGGATGAAAAGGCAGCTGAAATCGCCGGGCGATTGAATTGGAAGAAAGAGAGCCTGAAGGAAAGTAATAGCAGCTATCGTAAGTATCCGCAGGCTGATTACCGATTCCTAGGAGCCCGTCCATACTCTGTCACCATCTACGGGGGGCCTGACGACACGCCTGAGCACCTCTCATTAGTCTTCGCTAATAAAGGCGATTTCAACAGTACCGTAGGCAGTGGCGCTGACCATTTCAAAAAAGCAGAAGGGGAAAAAGTAGAGCTCGATCTCAACGACGCCATTAAAATTGACGAAACGGCGTTAGAAACGACTCTTACAGCAGCCTTGGGAGAGCCAGTGGAACAGTATTATGGCGAAAAAGAGGCCAAGCGAAAAGTTCAACGTTGGGATATTGGAGGGCAGTCCTTTCTTATGTCTGCTGAAAAAGGCGAATATGTCCACCTGCTAGTCGTGCGCACAGAAAATGCAGACGCGGAAGGAAAAGTGAAGTTTATCAAAGATGCGGTTGTGAAAGCTAGCCACCTTAAAAACGTGCGCCAAGATGATAACGGGGACGTCTGGATTGATAACATTCCAATGGTAAACCAAGGCCCCAAAGGATACTGCGCACCGGCCACATTTGAACGTGCAATGCGCTACATGAATGTCCCCGCTGACATGTACCTCCTCGCTACCGCAGCCACTACTGCAGGCGGAGGAACCAACACCCAACTCCTCGCCAAAGATGCCAAACGGATTGTCCGTAGTAAAGCAAGACGCATAAAAGACATCAGCCTAGGGAGCGGCTTAAAAATACGTGATGTGAAATCCTATATTGATGAGGGAGTTCCTGTACTATGGCAAATGCGAAGCCTTAAAGCCTACAATAAGATTGCGAATGAGAGGACTAAAGAGCGTACATCCATCACCGACTTTGAAGCTTGGGCTGAAACTATCCAGAACGAAGCAGATGAGACAGTGGGCCAACTTAGAAGAGAAGATAATCATCACATCTGCCTGATAATCGGGTACAATGAAGAGACCAACGAACTCGCCGTCAGCGACTCCTGGGGCCCTCAGTACGAATTACGCTGGGTTCACACTGAAATTGCAGCGGCCGTAACCAGCACGCAGTCGGGTGGATTTGTCATCGACTTTTGATCTATTACCGCTGATGCGAGAAATTAATCGTACAGATGTAAGAGATTAATCGCCTAGGAGGTGAAATGTCTGGACGAAACTGGAGATATTAGGTAACTCCTCATTGCCTTTGCGCCTAACTAACTTTCACTTATGAGTAACTGGAACACCTATTCATCATCCCTCCTCCGCTACACTGATCTCGGATTCTCCCAAGATCTCTCCTTAATGGAGCTTTCCCCTGATTTCTACGCCAACATGGATGGCAAAATTAAGAAGGCCTTTAAAGACATCGAAGCACTTGAAGCTGGTGAAATCGCCAACCCTGACGAAAAGCGCATGGTTGGTCACTACTGGTTGCGTAACGCTGACCTCGCTCCTAATAACGAGATCAAAGCTCAGATCACTAAGCCTCTTGAGCAACTCAAGCAGTTCGCTGCTCAAGTACACTCTGGAGAGATCACCGCACCTAACGGCAGCCTGTTCAACACCCTTCTCATTGTCGGCATCGGAGGCTCCGCACTAGGGCCTCAGCTCGTTACTGAAGCGATTGGCAAAGACAGTAAGTTAGGTACCTATTACTTCGATAACACCGACCCTCAAGGAGCGGATAACGTCATCCAAAAAATTGGTGAACAACTCTCCACCACAATCGTAGTCGTCATTTCTAAATCCGGCGGCACGGCGGAAACCCGTAATGGCATGCTCGAAGCTAAAGCCGCCTTCGAAAGCAAAGGCCTCAACTTTGCCAAGCACGCCTGTGCCGTAACAGGTGACGGTTCTAAACTCTTTAACTACGCTACGGAGCAAGGGTTCCTAACGACATTCCCCATGGAAGACTGGGTTGGCGGACGGACCTCTGTGATGTCTACCGTAGGCTTAGTTCCAATGGCACTCCAAGGCCTAGATATTGACCAATTTCTCGCAGGAGCCGCCGCGATGGACCACAAGACCCGGATCCAAGAAGTTGAAACCAATGCCGCTATGCAACTCGCTCTCGGTTGGTATAATGAAGGAAACGGAAAAGGAGAAAAAGACATGGTCGTACTTCCCTACAAGGATTCACTCGTACTGTTCTCCAAATACCTCCAACAACTCGTCATGGAATCCCTCGGTAAGGAGCTCGACCTTGACGGAAACGTCGTCAACCAAGGCATCGCAGTCTACGGAAACAAAGGCTCTACTGATCAACACGCATACGTTCAGCAGCTCCGCGACGGAGTTCACAATTTCTTTACAACCTTCATTGAAGTCCGCAAGGGCCGCGAGGGTGATTCAATCCGTGTAGAAGACGAATTCACCTCCTCAGACTTTCTCCAAGGCTTCCTCCGAGGCACCCGTAAGGCTCTTTTCCAATCCGATCGTCGCTCGATCACAATTTCTATTGAAGAAGTAACTCCTTTCACCCTCGGAATGCTTATTGGTCTCTTTGAGCGCGCAGTTTCCTACTACGCCTCATTAGTGAATATCAACGCTTACCACCAGCCGGGAGTAGAAGCAGGTAAAAAAGCCGCTGCGACCTTCCTAGAACTTCTCCAAGAAGTCCGAGGCTCGCTCTGCTCCACCAATCAAACTGCCGATGAAATCAGCGGAACGCTTGGCGCGGATACAGAGGATGTGTACCACTGTCTAAGCCACCTCTCCAGTAATGGCGTGGCGAAGGTTCAGTACGGAACCAGCCCTGTTGAAGACCGATTTTCTTTTTAATTAAAGATAGTTTTCTAACCTCTTAACGTATTAGTTTTTAATGCGTTAAGAGCATTTTTTTTATTATGAACCCCCTATTTTTACCCATTCTCTTTAGTTCTCTTTTCTGCGTTGCCGTCGCACAGGCGGCAGATGCCCCGCGTCCAGAAAAGCCCAATATTGTCCTCATCCTCACCGATGACCTCGGGTGGCAAGATGTAAAATGCTACGACATCGACGAGCCATCCCCAATGGAAACCCCTAACATAGACGCCCTAGCTAAGCAGGGCACTATGTTCTGGCAGGCATACTCCCCTGCCCCTACTTGCGCGCCCTCGCGATGCGCTATCATGAGCGGCAACCATCCCGCTAGGGCACAAAAAACTCACGTCGTAGGAGGACACCCACCGTCCCCCTACTTCAAGAACGCTTGGCCTATGATCTCGCCCTGGTACAGCGGCAGAATGCCAGAAAACGAAATCACCCTAGCCAAGGTTTTAGCAAAGAACGGTTACACTACTGGACACAATGGAAAATGGCATATGGCCATCGACCACCACGCCTTCCCGCAGCCTCTTGACCAAGGCTTCCAGTGGTCTAAAAGTGAACGTGGAAGCCGTTCACTCATGAGAAGCAGAACCAAAGGCTTCGCGACGAATAAGGAGAACGATGCTTACAAACTGGATGAAAACGGATTTCCCTACCATTCCAATAGCGTGAATGCCCTCTCCTTTATGGAAGAAAGTAAAGCTAAGCCGTTTTTCCTCTACTACGCTACCTGGCTCGTACACACCCCCATTCACACCAGAAGTGAAGAGCTGTTGAATAAGTATTGTAATAAGCTCAACATAGACCCCGCAACCCTTAAGGATAAAGGATGGAAAGGGAAAGGCCAGACCAACCCATTTTACTGCGCCATGGTCGAGGAGCTCGATTACTACATGGGAAAAGTCTTTAACTACCTAGATCAGACCGATGACCCACGTTGGCCTGGTCACAAGCTCAGTGAAAATACATACCTAATTTTTACCTCTGATAATGGAGGCATGACAGGTTATGGATATGAGAACTTTACAGATAACGCCCCTCTCAGCCTAGGTAAAAAATCGGCCCTTGAGGGAGGGACCCGAGTGCCCCTCATTATAACAGGGCCAGAAGTTCCTGAGGACACCCAATCTGATGTAATGGTCAATGGCTTAGATTTTTACCCTACTATCCTCTCCCTAACCGGCACTGATCTCCCAGAAGGGAAAACCCTCGACGGCTGTGACCTGGCAAAGCTTATCACCTCACCAAAAGACCACTCTTTAGTCACCCATCCTAACGGCACTACCAGGAACTCTATGATGTGGCATTTCCCTAACGACAGATCGCTGGAAAGCGCGCTGCGGGTTGGTGATTACAAGCTGGTACGTAATTACCAACACATCAATGACCCTGAGACGCCTGAACTCGAACTCTTTCAACTCTACAAAACAGAGGACGGCCAGCAAACGCGGCTAGACATAGAAGAAGCGCATAATCTAGCCGAGACCATGCCAGAAAAAACGGAAGAAATGAACCAGCTCCTCACCGTACAACTTACGGAAATGAAGGCCAGCTACCCATACTACAACCCTCATTACAAAAGCGATCTGCCCCACAAGGACAAGGTTTGCACCGTTACCCAGCATACGCTAGAAGGCCAAAACATAACTGTTACATACAAGGAGAACGGAGCCAAAGTTACGAAAGCTAACCTCCTTTACACCTTAAATGGAGGGAAACGCTACGAAGAATGGTTTCGTATACCAGCTACCGTCAATGAGAACAATACGGTCACCGCTAACATCCCAGATAAAACAACTCACATTGTTTTAAACCTCATCGATGAAAACAACTTCCTCCGCAGTTATCCTGAGTTGCCAGACAAGAATCAAATCATCAAGGGGAAAGAGAAGTACTCCCCCCACGCTCTAAAGTGTGAGTGAAGTATAAGAACATCGAGTCAGAAAAGTAACATTACCACTTCTCTCTCTTACCCCAAAAAAAAGCGCCCATCCTCAATGAGGAATGGGCGTTTTTGATTAATTCTTCTGTAAGCCTTAGACTAGGTCGAATCGGTCTGCATTCATAACCTTAACCCATGCGTCGATAAAGTCAGAGACAAAGCGTCCGACTCCATCTTCACTACCATACACCTCAGCGATGCCACGCAGCTGTGAGTTTGAGCCAAAGACGAGGTCAACGGAAGTCGCGTACCACTTCACTTCGCCCGCATTATCACGGCCTTCGTAAAAGTGCTCACAACGCTCATTTTGCTTCCACTCATTTTCCATACTAAGGAGGTTTTTGAAGTAGTCATTGGTGAGTTGCTCTGGGGTCTCGGTGAAGAGTCCTAGTGCTGGCATTCCGACAGTTGTATTGAGTACACGAAGACCACCGACAAGAGCAGTCATCTCTGGAGCCGTGAGACCGAGAAGCTGAGCCTTATCAAGAAGGTTCTCTGGAGCAGGTCGATCAATCTCGGTGCCGAGATAGTTACGGAACCCATCTGATTTCGGCTCTAGGAATTTGAAGGAGTCTACATCGGTAAGCTCTTGTGTGGTATCTACTCGACCTGCGTCGAATGGAACTTCGAGGTCGAGCCCTGCATTTTTGGCAGCGATTTCGATCCCTACACCACCACCAAGAACGATCAAATCAGCCATTGAGACTTGGATTCCCTGCCCATTAGATTCGGCCTGAATGCCACGGTAAATTTCTAGTACTTTCGCAAGAACCTCAGGCTCATTCACGGCCCAATCTTTTTGTGGAGCAAGTCGGATACGTCCGCCATTAGCGCCACCACGTTTATCGGAACCACGGAAGGTAGAGGCTGATGCCCAAGCTACTTTAACCAGCTCAGAAACGCTTAAGCCTGAGGCTTTGATCGCGTCCTTGAGCGCCTGAATAGCATCCGCAGAAAGAGAAACACTAGGCCCTTTTGGAAGTGGATCTTGCCAGATTTTCGCCTCTGGAAAATCATTTCCAAGACTACAGGACGTCGGTCCTAAATCACGGTGCACTAGCTTATACCACGCCGCCGCAAAAGCTTCACGGAGGGCCTCTGGATTCTTGTAGAAATGTTCAGAGATTTTCTTGTACTCTGGATCTACAATCAATGCGATATCGGTCGTAAGCATAAATGGCGCATGCGTCTTCTCTGGATCATGTGCGTCAGGAATCGTTCCTGCTCCAGCACCGTCTTTCGCCGTCCACTGATGAGCTCCTGCAGGGCTCTTGGTAAGCTCCCACTCGTACTCAAAAAGGTTTTTAAAGTACCCATTAGACCAAGCCGCTGGAGTCTGTGTCCATGCGCCTTCAAGTCCACTCGTAATAGTATCACCACCCTTACCTGATTTGTATGAGCTCTTCCAACCAAAGCCCATTTCCTCTAAAGGCGCGCTTTCTGGTTCAGCTCCTACATATTCATCAGGATCAGCTGCTCCATGACACTTACCGAAGGTGTGTCCACCCGCAATCAGGGCGACCGTTTCCTCATCATTCATGCTCATGTTACCAAAGGTTTCACGAATATGAGCGGCAGAAGCGAGGGGTTCTGGAACACCGTCAACACCTTCTGGATTCACATAGATAAGACCCATATGAGAAGCAGCGAGAGGTGAGTTCAGGTTTCCTTCGTCATCATAACGGTTTACACCCATCCACTCAGTTTCAGCACCCCAGAACACATCTTCCTGTGGCTCCCATACATCTTCACGACCACCTGCGAAACCAAGGATTTTTCCACCCATCGATTCAATCGCACAGTTACCAGCTAAGATCATCAAGTCGGCCCAAGAGATTTTCTGTCCGTACTTTTGCTTGAGAGGCCAGAGGAGGCGACGGGCTTTATCGAGGTTCCCGTTATCAGGCCAGCTATTGAGCGGGGCAAAGCGCTGCGTTCCGTCACAAGCACCTCCACGGCCATCAGTCGCACGGTAGGTTCCTGCACTATGCCAAGCCATCCGGATAAAGAATGGACCGTAATGACCATAATCAGCAGGCCACCAGTCCTGGGAAGTCGTCATGACTTCGTTGATATCAGCCTTCAGCGCCTCTAGGTCCAACTGCTCGAAGGCCTCTTTGTAACTAAATTCGTCACCCAATGGGTTAGACTTCGCGGAGTTTTGGTGAAGAATGCTGAGGTTAAGCTGATTAGGCCACCAGTCTTTGGTGGAAAGCGCTCCATTGGCTGTGTGGCGATTTTCAGGCGCCGCCTGTCCCATTACTGGGCATTTACTGATGTCGTTTGAATTTGGACTCATAATATTGTTAGTTGGATTTATTGGTTGAAATTAAAGGGCTTTTTGACAGGTAGGGCAAATTCCCCAGTAGATGACTTCGGCCTCATCAATGGCAAAGCCGTGGTCATTGCAGGCGGTCAGGCAAGGGGTTTCACCAGTAGCACAATTCACATCGCGTGTATCATTACACACTCGGCAAATGACATGATGGTGGTTATCACCCACCCGCGTTTCGTACAGCGAGGGAGAGCCTTGGGGCTGAATGCATCGCAGGAGACCTTTAGCGCTAAGCTGATGTAAGATTCCGTAGACAGCCTGTTTTGAAACGCTCCCAATTTTCTCGGGGACTTTTTTGAGGAGCAAATCAGCGGTGCAATGTGGATACTCAGAGACAAGCTCCATCACTGCAATACGCTGAGCAGTCACGGAGAGATTAGCGGAGCGCAATCTGTCTTCTATCGAATTCACAATTAACGACTTAGGCAATAATGTGGACTGAGTCAATATTATTACGGTCAAAATCAAGATGACTCATTTTTCTTGCCTATAAATGACAATTATTTAGTCTACCTTGTTATATGAAATCACGTATAATAGCTCTTCCCTTGGCAATTCTCAGTCTCCTCCTCACTAGTTGCTTTGAGGAATCAACCGTTGTTAAAATCAAGAAAGATGGATCTGGAATCGTCCATACTCGTACATATACTAATATCGGAGGAGGGCTCGGATTACTTGGAGGAATGGACCTAGAAGGAGCAGAGACCGAAAGCTCTACTAACATTCCAAGTGAAGAAGAACTACAGGCAAAAGCCAAAGAAATGGGCGATGGAGTCACCTTTAAAGCCGTCAAAGAAGGAAAAAACAAGGCCGGCTGGGCTGGTTACGAAGTCATATACGAATTTACCGATGTAAATACGCTTACCGTCTCTGCGGGAACTTCTGATCTCAATGACAAAATGGCAATGGATGCCGAGCCTGCTGAGGAAGCAGAAAAAGCAGATGATCTAATCTCCTTCAAGCTAAATGGAGATACCCTAGCAATTACCACCCCCGACCCCTCCAAAGGCGGAAAAGCTAAGGCAGAAGAAACTGAAGAAGAAGCTACCGGAAACCCCTTTGGAGATGACGCCGCTGGCGGAAGTATTGGTGACATGGGAGCAATGGCCATGATGGCGCCTATGCTCAAAGGAGCCAAAATAGGGCTTTTTGTAGAAATCGAAGGCGGTATCAAGCAAACCAATGCGAAACACCAAAACGGAAACTTTCTGACCATCTTAAAAATGGATCTCGGAGCGCTGCTAGCCAACCCAGAGACCATGGGAGAATTAGAAGCTGTGGATGGAGCAACTCGCGAAGAAGCACAGGCAGCAGCCGATAAAACGGCTGGGGTCGACCTCGATTTACAAGAGACGATCACCGTAACCTTTAAGTGAAATTCATATTATCCTTTCCCTTTACAAGCTCCCTCCAATCACATTATTTTTTCTCTCTTAGGAACCGCTGTTCCTGTAATAACACAACGCTATGATTAAGATTACACAAATATTGTTCGCGCTCTTCTTGATGACAGGCCTGGCCTCGGCACAAGAGCAACCCGCTATCGACACTGGAGACACCGCTTGGATGCTTACTTCTACAGTTCTCGTACTCCTAATGACTCTTCCCGGTCTAGCCCTCTTTTACGGTGGTTTGGTACGTGGGAAAAACATCCTTAGCGTCCTCGTTCAGTGCTTCGCGATGGCAGGAATTATGTCCCTCCTCTGGATCACCGTTGGTTACTCCATAGCCGCAGGCGGAAACGGAAATGCCTACTTCGGCTGGGATAGCGCTTTTGTAGGGCTCAAGCACCTAAGCGAAACCACCGTAATGGATGGCGGAACGATCCCTGAGAGCGTCTGGATCACCTTCCAAATGACCTTCATTATCATTAGCCCCGCTATTATTGTAGGTGCTTTTGCCGAGCGCATGAAATTCTCCGCAACTCTCATTTTCACAGTCGTGTGGACTCTTATTTCCTACCTCCCAATGTGGCACATGGTGTGGGGCGGAGGTCTCTTTGACGGAGGCGAAAGCGGTAACTGGCTCATGGGAGCCGGCCAACACGCCGTTGACTTTGCTGGTGGTAATGTTGTTCACATCAATGCGGGAATCGCAGGCCTCGTGGCGTGTATCTTTGTCGGCAAGCGTCGCGGATACCCTGGACCACAGTTTGCTCCTCACCACGTTCCATTCGTCGTCACTGGCGCCGCTCTCCTCTGGGTTGGTTGGTTCGGCTTTAATGCCGGTAGTGCTGGTGGTGCTAACGCCAGTGCTGGAATGGCGATGATCACTACCCAAGCGGCGGCCGCTACAGGTGCTGTCGTGTGGATGTTACTCGAATGGATAATCTCCAAAAAACCTACCGCTGTGGGAATCGCTACAGGCGCCGTCGCTGGTCTAGTAGGGATCACGCCTGCGGCAGGTGTGGCTAGCGTCATGGGAGCAATCGCGATTGGTGGAATCACCTGTCTCGTCTGTTACTTTGCCGCTACTAAGCTCAAGCACGCTCTCGGTTTTGACGATAGTCTCGACGTCTTCGGCGTTCACGGCATCGGCGGAATCGTCGGCGCCCTTCTCACTGGAGTAACCTTCCTTCTCCGTGACGGTGTATCTGGCGATGTCATGGCTCAGTTCAAGAGTATCATCGTAACGATCGTATGGAGTGCCCTCGCCTCTGTTATCGCCATCCTTATTGCCAAGTTCACCGTTGGACTACGAGTTGATGAAGAAGTAGAAAATATCGGCCTCGACCTCAAAGAGCACGGGGAAGAAGCCTACAACACCGAGAGCTAAACAAGATCTAGCAGAAAGCGAAAAAGCGCACCTCCAACGAGGTGCGCTTTTTTTATATCGACTTAGGTTAGATTAACCCAATGTTGCGACAGCCTCAGCTGCTGCAGGGAAAATTTGCTTCTTACGGGAGCAGACACCTTTACCGTAGAACAGCGTGTCGTCCTTACGTTCAAAGGGGAGAGCGTCTATTACTGAGCTTTTCCCAGAGGCAATAATCATCGAGCTATTTTCTTTAATATCGGTCACGACCAAGAGCGCCAAAGAATAGTCCCCATCAATACAAAGCTGATTCAGTTCTAGCTCCAACTCTTGACGACGGGAGTCGAATGAACCCAGTCCTCGCTCTTCAATCTGCGCAATCGTGAGCTTAAGGCCATTTTCCTCGAAGTCCTTTCGGTCTGTATTAAGGATGTCCTCTGGTGAACCGCCTCCGAGAAGGGAGCCTACTGCAAAAAATCCTGCTGTAAATTCTTCCGTATCAATCCCAGCGAGCTCAGCGATCCAAGGGAGGATTTCCCGATCAAGGTCTGTAGTGGTCGGGGAGGAAAGAAGAAGCGTATCAGAAATCAAACCAGCACATAGACAGGTCGCGATTTGCTTATTCGGAGTCAGCCCAGCGTACTTGTACTCGCGGGCAATAATGGTGCAGCTTGACCCCACTGGCTCATTGATAAAGCGGATCGGGTTTTTAGTAACCACATCACCTGCTAAGCGGTGGTGATCTAGCACGTAAACGACGCTGACCTCTTCGATTCCAGGAACCGATTGGTTAAATTCATTGTGATCTACCAGCGCAAAATCAACACCCTCGACACAATCTGCGGTGTTGTTAATGAGCTTGGGAGCCTCTAATCCTGCCTGCTGTAGAACCCAAGCCGTACGCTCTGGAACTTTCCCACAACGTGAGGGTTGGGCATGAGGATGCGTGGTTTGGGAGAGAAGGTCTGCGAGAGCTATCGCGCCACAAATTGCATCGGTATCGGGATTTCTGTGTCCCATTACGTAAAGTTCACTCATAGGCCACCTATCCCGCCCAGAGTGGCCAAAACAGTCAAGAATTTTTCTTTCCTTCTAATTCGCCGTCAGAACTCGTGCTCCGACTTAAATTACATTTTCTCAGGTGCGGCAATACCTAGCAAGGAAAGCCCCTGTTTCAGAGTCTTAGCGGTCGTGTAACAGAGGGCCAAACGGGAGGTCTGCACCTCGCCAGCTGACTTCAGCACAGGGCAGGCCTCGAAAAAGCTATGAAACGCCCGCGCCAGCTCTAATAGATAGGTTGTTAAAACATTAGGGCGGTAGTCATCTAAGACATTCGGGAGGATTTCACCGAAGCGAGAAAGCATTCGCGCCAAGTGGATTTCCTGAGCCTCTGTAAAAGTAACTGCATCCGGAAGGACGAACTCGTTCTCCAATTTACGGAAAATCGACTGAGGGCGAACATACGAATACATGAGGTATGGAGCGGTGTCGCCTTCTAACGCGACCATCTTATCTAGGTCGAAGTTGTAATCCGACATTCGGTTATGCGAAAGCTCCGTAAATTTAACAGAAGCGAGGCCTATGTTTTCGGCCAAGGCCGCTTTTTCCTCTTCATTTTCAAGATGCGATTTTTCCGCGATCACACGCTGTGCCGCCTCTACGGCTTCATCTAAAACATCTTCAAGCTGAGGAAGGTCCCCTGCCCGTGTTTTAAGCGGCTTTCCATCCTTACCGCAGATCGTTCCGAAAGCTACGTGGTGCAGTCCTGCGGGGTAGTCTAAGCGACCAGCGATATCGAAGAGTTGCTGGAAATGCTCCCCTTGGCGGTGGTCGACAACGTAAAGCACATGATCTGGATTCCAGTTTTCACGGCGATATGCAAGGGTGGCGAGGTCGGTCGTAGCATAGTTAAAGGCCCCATCGCTTTTCTTAATAATCATCGGGAAATCAACAAACTCTTTCGTATCAGGATCGCTCTTAATAAAGGGGTCTTTTTTCTTCTCTGAAGTGCCACCAGAGAAAACACAAACCGCGCCTTCACTTTCCTTAGCAATCCCTGATTCTAAGAGCCCTTCAACGGTGCTCCCTAACTGTTCATTGTACGCAGACTCTCCTAGCCAGTGATCAAAGGAAACGTCCAAACGCGTGTAGATCGCCTGTAAACCTTGCTTAGAAAGCTCCACCGCGCGCTCCCAAATCGCGGTATTTTCTTCGTCACCAGCTTGGAGCTTAACCAATTCTTGGCGACATGCGTTTTTAATCGTTTCGTCTTCCTTAGAAGCGTTCGAAGCGAGTCGGTAAAGGCGTAAAAGCTCTTGGAGAGGCGCCTCCTGCAATGCACTCTCATTGAGGTCCCCTTTCCAAGCCCAGATTACCATTCCAAACTGCGTTCCCCAGTCTCCAATGTGATTATCGGTAATAACCTCGTGCCCTAAAAAGCGGCTAATACGGCTAAGCGAATCTCCAATAATCGTCGAACGAATATGCCCAACGTGCATCGGTTTAGCCACATTCGGGGATGAAAAATCGATCAGGTAGGTTTTCTTAGCCTCCGTGGTCGGCACGCCACAACGATCGTCCTTTGCCAAGGCCAGGAGTTGCGTACCAAAAGCCTCTGCGCTCAGCTTAAAGTTAATAAACCCAGGCCCAGCTATCGACAGCTCCGCCAGATCCCCAAGCTCGATTTTATCAATCAGCTCTTGGGCGAGCTCGCGTGGGTTTTTCTTTAGTACCTTAGCCAGCATCATCGCGGCATTCGTCTGGTAATCTCCAAACTGTAGATCCTTGGCAGCAGTTACGCCGACCTTAGAAAGTAATGCGGGTGGGATCTCCATCTCTCCAAGAACGTTTTGGAGAGCGGTTTCGAGTTGGGATTGAAAAGTCACTGGTTAGGGAAATTGTTACTCCCTAAGCGTTTATCACCCCTCCCCCGTGCGTCAACAGTGATTTTTGCTATCCTGCGGGACGCGACCACATTACTATTATTTCGCTTATCTTTTTGGCAAGGTCATGAAGTTGTGATTTAGTTGGGCATGAGTGAGCCCTTCCAATGCCTTGGTCTTGAGACTAAGGATAAATCAGCCCTTAAAAAGGCGGGTATTCTCACCCATGACCAACTCTTAAGCCACCTCCCGAAGCGATACGAAGATCGCCGCGCTTTTGAAAGTCGCGTGATCGCAGGGCAGTCCGTTTGCCTGCGAGGGCAAGTTACCGACTTCCGCCACAAGGGCTTTGGCGGACGACGTTTCAGCGAAGCGACCTTTGTTATCCAAGGGCGCGAAATGGCTCTAGATGGACGCCTCGGTCTCCGTTGGTTTAATATGCCGTACATCAGCAACATGGTCGCGGCGGGAATGGAGCTCGTTCTCTATGGTAAGGTAAAGGACAGCAAAAATGGCTACATCATCGATCATCCCGAGTTCGAAGTCATTGAGCAAAACGGGGTGGGAGGAATCCACATCGAACGCATTGTCCCCATTTATCGAAACGTGCAGGGAATCCCCCAACGGCGTTTACGTGAAATCATGTGGGCGGCCTGCGAAGAAATTGATAGCAAGACTGTGCGCCCCTTCCTCCACCCCCAACCCAGCCAAGACCGAGGAGAACACATTCGAGCCGTACATTTCCCTAGCGAAATCGCCGACACCGAGGAAGCGCGGCGCGAGTTCGCGTTAGAGGAATTCTTCCTACTCCAACTCAACGTCCTCTGGAAAAAAGCCAAAATCAAAAATTCCAATGGCTACTCCCAGGGGCAAAAAACGAGCTTGTTAAAGGAATTTTACGAGAGCTTACCCTTTGACCTCACAGGAGCGCAAAAGCGAAGCGTAAAAGAGATCCATGTAGACATGAAAGCCCCCGTTCCCATGCACCGCTTATTGCAGGGGGATGTCGGAAGCGGTAAAACCTTCGTCGCCATGTGTGCCATGCTCCTCGCTGTCGAGTCCGGCAACCAAGCAACGCTCATGGCGCCGACTCAAATTCTCGCCGAGCAACATTATCTTACCTTTAAAAAATGGCTGGAACCTCTGGGCATCCGAATTCTGCTTAAAACAGGCTCTCGCCAGGAACAATCCTACAATGATTCCGAAGGAAAAGCCCAAATCATCATCGGTACGCATGCCCTCCTCTTTGACGGAGTTACTTTTGAGAACCTCGGGCTCGTCATCATTGATGAGCAGCACCGTTTCGGGGTCGATCAACGTAAGCAACTCATTGAGCAATCCAAGCGCGGGCCAGATGTTTTGGTGATGACTGCCACCCCTATTCCTCGCACCTTAACCCTTTCCATCTATGGTGATTTAGACGTTTCTTTAATCGATGAACTGCCTGCGGGGCGTCAAAAAATAGTCACCGCCGTTCGCCAAAGCCCAAAAGTGTCCGATGTTTCTAAATTCATCAAAGAGCACGTAGATAAGGGGCGCCAAGTGTACATCGTCTATCCATTAGTCGAAGAAAGTGAAACTCTCAAAGCCGGCGCCGTCACCGTTGAGTTCGAAAAATGGGCGAAACGCCTCAGTAAATACGAAGTGGATCTCCTGCATGGAAAAATGCCAGCAAACGATAAGGAACGCATCATGGCTGACTTTCGCAGCGGTAAAACAGACGTCCTCCTTTCCACCACCGTAATCGAGGTCGGGGTCGATGTCCCTAATGCTAACATCATGCTCATTTATGATGCCGAACGCTTTGGCCTCGCCCAACTGCACCAATTGCGCGGACGGGTAGGCCGAGGAGAGCATAAGAGTTATTGCGTCCTGATCACTAAAACCAAGGACGAAGCGCCTCTGCAAAAACTTGAAATCTTGGCAGGCACTGAAAATGGGTTTGAGCTGGCCGAGGAAGACCTTAAAATCCGTGGGCCTGGCGAAGTTCTCGGCACTGCTCAGAGTGGAACGAACGAACTCCAGTACATTGAATTCCTCGCAGACACCAAGCTCATTCGGCAAGCTAGAGCCTTGGCCGAAAGCGTCTTAGCGCAAGACCCTAGTTTATCACAAAACCAACATCTGAAGCCTTATATCAAAGAAGAAAACGAGGCTCTTCAGATTAGTTAATTCGATTTTTAAAGAAAACTCTGTAAAATCTCATCGATTCCATTTGCAGATTGGCTGAAATTTTGTAAAGGTGTGTGTAGTGAATAAAGATTCTGGCTACCGAGTACTACTAATTCTGAGCGCAACTGTGATTGTGATTGCCGGGATTAAGCTCTCTGCGGACTTCTTCGTTCCCGTTATGCTGGCGCTCTTTGTCGCTACTATCTCTTACCCCATCACAGATTGGTTACGGAATCACAAGGTTCCTAGTTTTTTGGCCGTTTTAATAACTGTACTCGTTAACTTCGCCTTCCTCATCGGCATCGCCTCCATCTCCATCTCTCTCCTAGGTGACCTAGAGCATAAGTGGGACGCCACCTACTATCCTCTGATGAGGACTAAAATTGACGAAGTCTCCGCCTTTCTTGTTACCACGCTGACCCAATTCGGATACGAAAACGCTCAGGAAGATGTCCAGTTTTACTTCAGTAATATCTGGAAAGAACAGCTCGACAACCTTCAGTTTGAACGCCTTCTCACCTTTGGTACAGGCATTGTCGGGAAGGTTGCCTCATTCCTCGGCACGACCTTTGTCGTCATGATTCTAACCATTTTCATGCTCAGTGAGGCCCGCCAATTTGGACGCCGTTTCACCTCCATCTGTGACGCTCGCGGCCCTAATTTCGCCAAGATGCTAGAAGCAACCAAAGACGTCCAGCGTTTCCTAGGGATCAAAACCGTAGTAAGCCTGATTACCGGCATCGTGGCTGGGGTCCTCTGTAAACTCTGCGGCCTCGATTTCTACATTCTCTGGGGTATCCTTGCTTTCGCTCTAAACTATATTCCTGTCATTGGATCGGTAATCGCTGGGATTCCCCCCATCATCTTGGCCATCCTAGCCTACGACCTTCCGCGAGGAATGATCGTGGGATCGGGCTACGTTCTGATCAATACCTTCGTGGGCAACTTTATTGAACCGAGTATTATGGGCCGACGTTTCGGGCTTTCTACTCTCGTCGTTATTGTCTCTGTCACCTTCTGGGGTTGGCTTTGGGGACCTGCGGGCATGTTACTTGCGGTTCCTCTGACTATGATCCTGAAGGTTGCCGTGGACCACAGTTATGAGTTCCAATGGCTAGCTGTCGCGATCACCTCCGAGCGCAAGCGCACCAAAAAAGAAATCGCTGCCGAGGAAGAAGAAGTCCCCATCAGTTCAGATACCGAAACGGTTTGAGAATCGGACTTCCCCACCTAGCCGACGAGATCACTACTCTCGACAGACCTACATGCGCTATTGTTTTGTAGACATCTCACATATTTAGCCTCGCTTTACAGACTAGAACCTCTCCTTGATTTTTCTTATGAAACCACTGTCTATTTTCACTCTCTGCTGCGCCCTATTGACCTCATGTCAATACCGGCCGACTAAGCAGATCGACAAGTCTCTCACCAAGACAACGGATTCATTCTTAGCCGAACTAAAAAAGCAGGAGAACGCCCGTGCTAATAGCCTTAACGAGCACTACAACTGGGATGAAGCGCTGGTCGCGATGTACACGAAGAACAAAAACTGCCGGAACGCCAGTTTTAACGTAGACGACTCCAAAACGAGACAAAAGGCGATCTGGCGGAATTTCATTCCGGGAGTAAACACCAGCCTCAGTAATTCAGGTACGGTCGACGACCTTACCTCTGCCTTTATCGATCCTACCTTCCGTATTAATTCTTTCTTGTCTCTCGGTAATCTTCTCAACCTCCCCAAAAACATTTATACGCGGAAGCTCTCAACAATTGCCGCAGAGCTTACCGAGCAGCAAACGATGCGGTCCCAAACGGTCGCGCTCTATAAGATATTCGAAGAGCGCCGTCTCTGGGAGCTCGAAGGGGAAGGGCTCAATCTCTCCCGCCAATTAACAGAAGTTGTCGCTGCCGTAGACCCTCTCCAAGCAGAGCGTGAACGCGAAGAACTAGATAAAAAGATCGAATCTTGGGAAGAACGCGAAAAGACTTGGCTAGAAAAAATCGGGGAGTTTTACACCGCACACGGTGGCCAAGTCACTATTGATCAGGACTCAGCCCCCCGAATTCGTTACACGAATAAGGATTTAGACTTCTACGACACGCAACGCTGGGGAAAACTGCAACTAAAACTCCTCGCGATGCAAGAGCTCTCCGAAGACGGCTCGGTCAAAGCGGCCTACCTCCGCTACCTCCCAACCTTTAGCCTAGGCGCCACTGCGCCTACTTTATACAGCAACAGCAGTAATACCGATTTCGATGTCAATGACATTTCACTAAGTCCACGAGCCAGCTGGCGGCTTGATACTACTGGCGCGATTGGACACCAAGTCAAACGCCTCAAACGCGACAAACCTTTTAAGGACTGGGAACGGGAACGACGTGTAAAATCTGAGGTCAAAAAATTGCTTAACGGCCGTGAAACCCTCCTTGAAAAAGAACGGGAAGTGATCCAGCTCAGACAGGCCAAAAAAGAATACCTCTCGCTAGTCCGCGAAGGATTGATCCAGCAATCTCCTGAACAAATGGTCGATAAATTACAAGGTCTGTACCGTAAGGAGATTGAACTAGAGGCTACTATAATTCAAATCTCAACAGGCTTCTGGTTGATTGACGAAGCGTGGTGGTCTAAACATAAAACTCCTTGGAAAAACGTGAAATCCTAGATAGTACTTGGAACAGTTCCCCATTATATGACATAAGACTTCTCGTCCGTTATGAAACTCCTCCCTTACCTTCTCATTATACTGAGTAGCCTTGCGCTCAGCTCTTGCTTAGCGGAGCTAAAGGAGAAACTCACGGGCCTACCCGCAGCCTCGCCTGAGACTACAGAATCGGTCGCAGAGCAGCCTGAAGAATCAGCGTGGGATTGGCAAAAATTCCCTTTACAGAACGAGCTCCAACTCGGAACGATGCCTGTCGATGTCCATCCTAAAAAATCACTCGAAATCAAGGCGGAGGCCTCTGGCATCATTTCGGTCAAAGTCGGCGAACAAATTAGCCAAGTCACTAAAGGAGCTCTATGGGCGGAGATGAATTCCGAACGACTAGCCAACAAGCGACTACAACACGACATTCGTAAAAATCAGCAGAATATCGAAAAAATCAAAATTGATGAAATCGAGCTCCCCATGCAGGAAAAAGAAGCGCTTGAAAAACTCCAAGAGGCCAAGAAAAAGGTCGAGCTCATAAAGAAAGTTCTTAGCTCCGAAGTCATGGATGAGATGCTTACGATTATAGGAGTCCCTCGAAGCGACATCTCACAAGATTCCCTAGTACAGGCAGAAGAGGCTCTCACCCTAGCCAATAAACGGTTTGAATTCGCCCAAAAACATGAACGCGAACTCCGCTACGGCCAAGAAAAGCTCGATGAAATGGATCTAGTGGAGAGCGAAAAACAACTCCAAGAAGCTAAAGACCAGTCCCAATACTACATCCCTTTTGATGGGGAATTGCGAATCAACATTCCCTCATTCACCTACGGACAACAAGAGTACTCCGTAGTAACCCGCGAGGCCATTGGTACGCTCAGTGATTATAGCGAAATCTATGCTCATCTAAAGGTGCAAAATGCCGGCTGGATCTCGCTAGAGCCTTCAACTCTCCGTCTCCGATTAAAAGACCGCGCCCGCACCGAGCTTCCCTTCTTAGGCGACCGTAATATAAAAGACACCCGAGGGCGCGATGAACGAAACTACATTTTTAACATCGCGCTACAGGACAACCAAGACCTCCGTCGTCTAACAGGAAGCACCCTGGATGCCGACCTCCTGCACAAACTTGATCAACCGTGCCATATTGTCCCTAAGCTCCAGCTCTCATTGTACGCCATGGAAAGGACCAATAAACGAGAATGGGCAGTCATCTTGCAAGACCTCTTTCCCAATGCGGAACTAGTAGCCGAAGGCTTAGAGCACCTTGCCGTCCACCTAAATACGGGAGCCTCCCATAGCGCTAAAAAATAATGCTGGAGTGCAAAGGGATAGGGTATCGTTACGGGAGTAGTCAGCACTGGGTCCTTGATGACTTCACCCACACCTTTAGCCCCGGAATTCACTTAATCAAAGGGTACTCAGGATGTGGTAAATCCACCCTCCTCCGGATCATGGGGCAATACCTGCGCCCCCAAAAAGGGCATGTAGAGCTCCACGGAGCCCCCCTCCCTAGAAAGTACCGTAACACCCAAATGGGCTTTGTCTTCCAGCAGCTCAATCTCCTGCCCCTCGCTACTATTCAGCGTAACCTACAGCTCGCTGCTGCTCTAGGCGGAGTTGGGAAACGCCAAGCAAAAAAGCAGATCAGTTACTACCTAACCCGGCTAGGATTACAGGAACTAGCCAAGCGCCGCCCCACCGCCCTCTCTGGAGGGCAACAGCAACGTGCTACGATCGCTCGCGCACTAATTAAAGAGCCCGATATCCTCCTCCTAGACGAACCTACCTCTGGACTTGATGACATGAACACGACCATCATCAAGCAAGTCCTCAGTGAATTCACCGCCGCAGGCGATAAATGCGTCATCATCTGCACCCACGATAACCGACTAGACGACATATCAAATGAGATCCTTGATTTTAACGCTTTCCTACCTATTGAAGGACACTTGGCTGCGTTGGTTTGAGCAACCAGGAAGCGTCCTAGCACGAATGTTGGTGACCACCGTAATGACGGCGCTCTCCATCACGCTCCTCGTCGTACTCAGCCTTCAAATCATTAAGCTCGAAAAAGAAGTCGAAAAGTTCGGTCTAGATAACATCCTCGTCATCGAGGCCATCCACGCAAGTGATGTCGGCCAAAACCTGAAACAAAACCGCTTCCAACATCTCGAAGAATGGGGAGAACTCGTCATCATCGAAAAATTTGCTGTAGTCGCCTATGGAGGCGGAAAACGAGTCAACGTCATGGCATATGGAGAGCGAGCCCTTCCCGCTCTGGAGCCTTACCTAGAGAAGGGGCATAACTATTTCCTCCTCTCCACCTCCTTCCCTCAAGGAGCACTCCTAGACTTCGAAATTGACGGGCAATACGTCAAGGCCATCACGCTGACTCCTGATGACAATCTCTCGCAAGTGCTCCCAGGAAACCTCCTCTTCGTGCCCTTTAGTGCCTTCCGCCACCTGACCGAACGCGGTTTTTCACGAATTAGCTACCTTCAAAAATCTCCCGACGCCCCGAGTCTAGAGGCCATTGCAGAAGCCATCGACCACACCGTAGCCACAGACCGCAAAGGCAAGGTCGAAGTAAAAAGCGCCCTCTCCATCACCTCTAAGCTCGCCTCCCTTAAACAACAGCTCAACAAGGCTTCAATTGGACTTTCTCTCGCCTTAGGTGGCGCCCTAGCCCTCATCTATGGTACGCTTTCGCTCCTTGAGTTCAGGCAAAGCATGTATATTTCCGCTCTTCTCAATAGCTTTGGCGCCAGCAAATTCATCCTCCTCATGCGCACCGTGATCGAAAACCTCGTCATCGTAAACGCCACCGCCTTTGCGCTGATCTACGGAATGGAACGCTACCACGACAAAATCATAGACCTCATAAAAATGAAAGTCTCCACCACTCCTGAGCACTTGCACTCAATTTATTGGGGGCGGGAAACCGTTCTTATCCTTATATTTGTAAACCTCGGAGTCCTCATCTCTTGTATTCCTGTCATGATGGCGATGCGTAAACAAGTAGGCCGTGTTTTAAGCTAACATTTGGATTAAGTAACAAAGAATCCGAATCTTTCCTTGATTCTCCATTTATCTTTCTACACTTTAAAGGGGTCTACGCATTCTATGTTCCCTACTATTCCTAAACCTCACAATGCGTTGATCCTCCTAGCTGACTTGGAGGGAGGAATGGTTAAAATAGCGCAGGACTTACAAGCGAACGGAACGCGAGTCCGCAAGGTTGCCTTAAATCTCACTGATAAGCTCTACGAATACAATGGGATCGAATGTGTGAAATTCGACTCTCCCTACGAGGAGTTCGCAGGATGGCTGGAGGAATACGTTACGCAAAACAACATCGACACCCTTATTCTATACAATGAGGCGCGTCCTTATAACGAAATTGGATGGGCTTTAGCTCAGAAGCTCAGCATCTCTTGCCTTGTTTTCGAACTCGGCCTTCTCCGCCCTAATTACTGTAGCGTCTACTCCTCCCACTTTCACCACGCTACCCACCTCAAAGAGCTATGGCAGCAGCGTGAGCAGATCGAATTCGAACCCCTCCCTAAAACCACGGTATTTTGTCGCCCTGACTCTAGAGTCAAACTAGCCAAAATGTGCGGTCTCCTGCTCCTCAATCGCCTCTATACCAGCCTAACAAGGAATTACTGCCACCAAGTCGACAAACGGTGCCAAAAAATCAGCACCCACCTAAAACCAGCTTCCAAGCAAATCCTACGCTTCTACGCCAGGAATAACGACGCTCAATACAACGCGCTCTTCAAGGGCGAATGGAGCAAGAAATACTACCTCTGCCCGCTCCAAGTCCACTATGATGCCCAGATCACAGAGCGCTCTGACTACGACAGCATCGAGGACTTTATTATAGAAGTTGCTGATTCCTTCTATAATAACGCCCCTCAAGACACCAAGCTCATCTTCAAGGTTCACCCTATGAACCGAGGCTATGTCGATTATGCGGAGCTGATCGAATCGCTCAACACTAAGCATGGCGATGACCGCATCCTCTACCTTGATCGCATCCACCTTCCGACCACACTTATTAACGCCCGCGGATGCGTCACAGTAAACAGCACGGTTGGCATCTCCGCTCTTGAGCACCTCTGCCCTACAATCACCCTCGGTCAGGCTGTTTTCGATCTTGAGGGGCTTACCTATCAAGGCTCACTGGATCATTTCTGGCAAACTGAACAACCTGTGCAAAAAAAATCCGTTGCAAAGTTCCTCAGATTATTGCAAGAAACTACCCAAGCACAGGGAGTCCTCTATCAAAAAACTCTCCGATGCACAGGCCATTCAAAGATCCAATGGCCTCCCCTATTTAAACACCTTTTCCATGATATCGAAACTTAGCCTCATATCTCCACTCCTTCTCTTCATCTTCGCCTCCTGTCAGCACCTTTCAGACTACGGCCCTGTCAATTTTGAGAAAACGGATATAGCGGGCAATCCCATTCCGGCTGACAACTATAACATCGTCGATATCACTACCGAAAACCTCGACCAATACAACCAAAAGCAAGCCACCGTCAGCGGAAGCAACCCTCCAATCAATAGCACCCTCCTCTACACGGATAAGGTTCGAGCTTACGATAAGCTCACCCTTCTCGTCCTAGATGCCGGGAACGCTGGGGCCTTCGCAAACTCAGACGGCCCCACCACCTTCGGTCCCATTGAAGTTCCAAAAAGCGGAACTATTTCCTTCCCTTACGCCGGAAACTTTAACGCCCTCGGGAAAAGCCTCCACACCCTCCAGGGAGAAATCCAATCCGCCTACGCAACCGTGTTCAACACTGCTGAAGTTTCGCTCAACCGCATTGACCGTCGCCCCATTCGCGCAAATGTCATCGGTCGCGTAAAAAACGCCGGTCAACACGACCTCGACCGCGACGGCATCACCCTTTCCGACCTCTTAGCCAGTAGCGGCGGAGCGGAGCTGGACCCCCACATGAACCACTACCACCTGCACCGTCAGGGCAAAAGCTACCACCTCAACCCCACTCAGCTCGCCAAGCGCGACCTTCTAGCCCAAGACGGAGATGTTCTAGAGGTCTCACTCCGAGAGGATCATTCCGTCGTTCTCATGGGCGCCGTCCGCAGACCAGGCAACCACAGCTTCCCTAACCAAAACAGTACCCTCGCTGACTTCCTCGGCTCATCCTCAGGCCTCCTTTTGCAAAACAGTAACGTCAAAGGAATCTACCTCGTACGAGATAACGGAACCAGTAAACAGGACATCTACCGCTTCGACCTCAAAAAGCCAGAGGGACTCATCCACGCCCGCAAATTCTACATGCACGGCAAGGACCTCGTGTACGTTTCCGAAGCTCCCCTCTCCCGCTTTAACCGCGCCTTCCGTAGTATCCTGCCCTTTGCCAATCAAGCCTCCAGCGTAGCAGCTGGTGGAGCCCTCTAAACCATGCTCATCAAAGTCCAGAAGCGATCGTCCTGGGCAGAATTCCGGAACGTCATCCAAGCCCTCCTAATCCGCGAGGTCAAAACCCGCTTCGGCAAATACAACCTCGGCTTCCTCTGGCTCCTCCTTGAACCCCTGACAAGCGTCTTAATTATTGGGGTCATTCTAGCGCCTTTTAGATCTAATGGGAATGAGGACATCCCCTATGCCTTTTTTCTTCTCTGTGGATTCCTAATCCTCAAGACTCTCACAGGCCCCATGATGTCAGGCATGAATGCAATTAGCGCTAATCAAGGGCTCCTTATCTTTCGCCAAGTCGAACCTATTGATACTTTCATCGCTCGCTTCATCTTCGAAATTCTCACCTCTCTTTTCTCTTTCACTACCTTCTGCCTCGTAGGAGCCTGGATCGGAATTCCTCTTTCTGGATCTCACCTTTTCGAAGCCTTATATTGCTTCCTCACCATCTGGTTAATGGGATCAGGCCTAGGGATTTATCTCGGTATTCAAGCTATGAAATTCAAGGAGCTAGAAAAAGTCCTCGGGTTTATTACTCGGCCTCTCCTCTTCATTTCCTGTGTCCTCTATCCTCTGAGTGTAGTCCCCTTCGAATACCAGAAATTTTTCCTCTACAACCCCCTAGTACATGCCATCGAATACCTGCGGCAGTCTCTCTTTCCGGTCACTTATAAGGTAGAACAGGTCAACCTCATCTATCCCAGTTTATGTGCGCTCGTCAGCCTCTCCTTTGGCCTTGTCACCTACCGTAACAATCGTCATTACCTAAAACAAAGATGATAGCCCTCCGTAATATAACAAAGTATTATAACCTCGAAGGAGGAGGACGCCATTACGTGGTGAAAAATCTTACGCTGGATATTCCAGAAAATGAAAATATCGCTATCTTAGGACCTAATGGGGCAGGTAAAAGTACACTTCTAAGAATAATCGGTGGCGCAGAATCACCAAACGAAGGCACCGTTGAGTCTAAGGCTAATATTTCTTGGCCCTTAGGAGTTAGCGCAGGCTTTCAAGCCTCCTTAACTGGCCGCGAAAATGTGGAATTCGTCTGCAAAATCAATGGACTCACTAAGCACGATACGAAAGCTACATTACAAGCAGTTCAAGACTTCGCAGAAATTGGAGATTTTTTTGACCAAAAAGTTAAAACTTATTCTAGCGGAATGAGAGCTCGTGTCGCATTCGGCCTTTCCATTGTTTTTGATTTTGATTACTATCTCATTGATGAATTAACCTCGGTTGGAGATGCGGCTTTTCGCCAAAAAGCACAAAAAGAATTCGCTAAAATCAAAGAACGCGCCAGCCTCATCTTTGTATCACATAATTTAAATATGCTTATTAATTCTTGTGACTCTGCCATTGTCCTCAACAAGGGTAGTGCAACGTACCACCCCGACATTAGGGAAGGTATTCGCGTCTACGAAGCCCTTTTACCTCCTAGCGCCCGCTCCTTTGCGAAAAAAGCGGCCGCTAAAAAAGGCGCCGCTAAAAAAGCTCCAAAAAAGAAACCTTTTCAAAAAACTAACCCTCCCCAGTAACCTTTACTTATGAAAGCCCTCCTGACCCCCTTTCTAGTCCTCATAATCGGTGGACTTACCGCATTTTACCTCTTCGTGATGGCGGAAGACCGCTTCGAAGCTCATGCCCAATTCTCTGTAGTAATTGAAGAAAAAACCAACATCGACGCTGCTATAGGGCTTGAAAGCTTACTCAGCGGGTCAAACCTCGGCAGCGCTGACACTCAAGCCGCAATCGGGTACATTCACTCCGCTAACCTGCTTCTCGAATTAGAAACAGAATTCGACCTCATCAATCATTTTTCCTCTCCAAAACAAGATTACATTTTCAAACTCCAAGCAGATGCAAGTATCGAAGACCGCCTCAAATACTATAGAGAAAGATTCCACGCCCAATTCAATTCCACCTCCGGCCTAGTCGATCTTGAAGTAGAGACTTACGAGCCTGCTCTCTCTTACGACATATCACTTGCCGTGCTCAAAAAAACTGAAGCATTTATCAACAAGCAAAATCAGGCCATCGCATCAGAGCAGCTCAAGTTTGCTAACCTTGAGCTCGAACGCGCACAAAAGGTAATCCAAGAACAAGAGAAATCTCTCTTAGAGTTCCAGAACAAAAATAAAATCATTCAACCGGAAGCCATCATTCAGGCCCAGTTAGCTGCCATCCAAACCCTCCGGTTAGAGAAGATTCATAAGCAAATTGAACTCACCACCGTACGCGCCAGCTCTCCAAACTCCCCTACACTACAATCTCTCGACACCACAATTCGCGAGCTTGAGAGCGAAATCGAGTCCCAAGAAGAGGCCCTCTCTGGCTCTGACCAACAAAAGCTCAATAATCTATTAATCGAGTTTAAAGAGCTGTCCCTGAACCTAGAGTTTGCTATTCAACTCAAAAAAGGCGCGGAAATCCTACTAGAATCTGCTCGGGCCGACGCGGCCAGTAACACCCGCTTCTTCTCTGTAATCCAAAGCCCTTATATGCCAGAAGAACAAGCCCACCCCCGTCGCTGGTATTTATTGTGCTCTGTTATTATCATT
>JALZUI010000042.1 GCA_023301545.1 Akkermansiaceae bacterium | reverse complement strand
ATTTTCGCTTCTTTTTCACCAGGAACAACATCGTTAAGAATCAGGAGGCTAGAGGCATAGTCTTCAGGGAGGTCTTCTTGTTTCTCCTCGGCTTGCGCATTGCTAACAGCCCCGTATGGATCGCCACCTACAACAGAACTCGTTCTCGGTTTAATCGAGGCCAATTTCAGCACTGGTCGAGCAGCGCTTTCTCCTTCAGTCGGCGCGAATTTATCACCAAAGTTAACACCCTCTTTTAATCCCATATGCACGGAACAGAGGCCTGTAGGTCCATGACCTTTTTCAAAGTGCTCAGTAACCTTAGTTGAGAACACCTTCTCTTCAGCCCCGTCAGCATTACTACCAAAACAGTAGCGAGTGGCTAACAGCCCAGAAACACTACAAATCTCTTTTGCCTCGACTTCGTTAGGAACATCTACAACTAGCCGTTTCGAGCCCGGATCAAAGTTTGAGAGCGTCTCAGCAACAATTGGAAAGGCTAAATCTTTTGCAAAACCGTTGGCGGTGATCGCTCCGTTATTCCCTTTCTGGAAACCTAACCAAGTTGTACAGACAATATTTTTATCAAAGGCGAAAGCCCATGCATCAGTAAAGTTGTAAGGAGTTCCAGTCTTAGCCCCACCCGTGAACCCATCCTGGATTAGCTTGCTCGCAGCTTGCGCCAAATTGCCTTCACTTCTGAGCCCGTCGCTAAGGATATCATAAATCTGATACGCCGTACTGGGCTTAATTACTTGGGTAAAGTTATCACTGCTTTCTACTCCTGGCTGAATATAGACGAGAAGTCCCTTAGGGTCTTCTATACGGTCAATGTAAGTAAACTCATTGATCATTTTGCCATCATTTACCAATGAGGTATATGCGCGCGTTCCTTCAACGATCGAAATCGGATTCCAGCCTAAGAGGTCTCGCGTGAGTAAATCATCGGTCTCAGGGAAATCAAATTCGTACTTCGCACCGAATTCTGCATAATTCTGAATCCCCAGCTCACGGCCAAGGCGAATACTGGCGGACACCTTCGATTTTTGAAGGGCGGTACGAAGAGAGATTTCCCCTTCATATTCTGGAGCCAAGCTTTCGCTCCCCCATTCGCCAAGAATCCCTTCACGACCACCGATCATTACTAGACGGTTATCTAGAGGCGTATCATTTAGGATACTAGCAGCGGTGTATCCTTCCTCGATTGCATAGGCATAGAGAAACGGCAACACGCCAGTTGCAGCGGGACGTTTAGCTGACTCAACGAAATCGTACTGAGTATGGTTAAAGTCACGCCCTCCAATATGGACGAGGACCTCTCCGTTTTGAGGATTGGCGACAAACATTCCACCTTGTAAGTACTCAGGAGGACCATCTTTGTAATTATAATCAGCATATCGCGCGTGAGCGTATCCTGGTTGGGCTTCAATTTTATTAAGCTGTGCGAGTAATGATTTCTCCGCTGCGTTTTGAAGATTTAAATCGATAGTCGTGTGAATACGGAAACCACCTACTGCCATTTTTTCTGGCCCCAAGAGTTTCTGCGCAGCGAGGTTTACCTTTTCATACATATGCGAGGTCTGTCGCTTTAGTGGTCTAGGGTTTGTAACTACGGGTTTCTCACGTAGCTCTTCATATTTTTCATCAGTGATAACACCTTCAGCATTTAGACGGCGAAAAACGTGATTTCGAGCTGTCTTATTAGTATCAGGGTTCCGTAACGGGGAAATCTTATATGGGTTCTTAATACACGATACTAACGAAGCCGCTTCTTCCCATTCCAGTTCCGCAGGCTCTTTACCAAAGTACCCCAAAGATGCCGAACGAATACCGTAGTATCCGTGACCAAAGGGGACCCTATTAAGATAACTCTCTAAAATATACTTCTTCCCTGCTTTACTCGAAAATTGTTTTCCGATCCGGTTAGCCACGCAGATTTCTACGATTTTTCGAGTGATCCCAGATTCGTCTCGCTCGAGGGCTTCGTTCTTAAGGTTAAACACATTACGAGCGAGCTGCATTGTCATCGTACTCGCTCCTTGGGTATTTTCACCTGCTTTAAGATTAAGCCAAACACCACGAAGAAGACCGACCCAGTCTACACCATTTTGCTCCCAAAAACGCTGATCCTCTTGTGCGATCAAACATTCGATTACGAGCTGAGGCATTTCCTCAATAGGAATCATACTACGGTTTTCCACATATATCCGCCCGATTTCAAAGCCGTTGCGGTCTAAGATCACACTAGGAGCCTCAACCTCGTCGATACGAGAGAGTTCGTAGGTCTGTGCTCGATCATACAATGGGACTACGTATTGATAAATTTTATAGAGTAAGATCACTCCAATAATCAATAATAGCGCTGAGCTCCCTAAAAACCACTTCTTGTGACGTTTAACGAAAGCAAATTTCTCTTTTTTTGTATCAGCCATAGCAAATTAAAAAAGCGTACGTAGAGCACGCTTCTTTTTCTCTTATGAGCGCCCGGAAGGGCTAAATCAATGCTTTTTTACGATCTTAAGGGAAGTTTTTCTGATTCCACTCCGAGGCCTCTTCTTAACAAGCAAGAACCTGGTCTCGACTAATCCCACGGAGCTCGAAAGCGCGCACAATTGTATCTTCGATCAGGTTATTCGGGCATGAAGCACCCGCTGTCACTCCGATCACCACGGGCTCTTCACGGTTCAAGATCCCACCATAACTACACTCGACTTCCTCTTGTTGGTGAAGGTCAAAGTGAACGATGGTCTCCAGCGATTTAAGACAATCCGCGCTATTAATAAAGAACGACGGCAGCTCTTTTTCGCCAATTTCTACGAGGTGAGAAGTATTGGAACTATTATAACCACCGACAACTAGAAGAACATCCATCGGGCGCTTCAGCATCCCAAAGAGCGCGTCTTGGCGTTCCTGCGTTGCTCCACAAATCGTATCAAAAACCTTAAACTTATCCGTATTCCCATCGCGTTCACGAATGGCCTTTCCGACTAATCCTTGAATTTCTTCCGTCTCACTTTTCAGCATCGTGGTTTGGTTAGCCACTCCGACAAACTCAAGGTGAGTCTCAGGATCAAAACCATCAGAGGTCTTACCGCTGAAGTACGTCATAAATTCCTCTTTAGATCCGCCGTTGATTAGGTAATCAGTAAGGACAGCTACATCTGCAAGGGTGAGAACAAGAAGGTATTGCCCATTCTTTTCGGGGCCTAAAGCGTGGGAAGCCGTGGCGCGAGTTTCCTCGTGGCCCGCCTTACCGTGAATGATCGAAGTAATTCCATCCTTAGCGTATGACTTAACTCTACGCCACACCTTCATGACATCTCCACAGGTGGTATCTACGATCTGCGCACCTTGCTCTTGGATCTTTTCAACATAGGAAACAGGTGCTCCAAAGGCTGGAACAATAACGACATCATCCTCAGTCAACCGATCATAATCATCCGTCAACTCCTTCCAAGGAAGGGAAACGATATTCATCTTCTGCAGTTGGGCATTAACCTCTTGGTTATGAATAATTTCGCCAATGAGGTAAATGTTGTTATCAGGAAAGACTCTACGTGAGGCGTAAGCAAGATCAATCGCCCGCTCAACTCCGTAACAAAAACCGAATTTTTGAGCGAGGCGTACAGTGGTATTGCCTATCGTAAGCTGATTGCCTCGAGCCTTAACTAGGTCGACTACTTCAGACCTATAGTGGGCTTCTACTTCGGCCTGCACCTTAGCCATCACATCTGGGCGACGCACGTTTACGCGCTTCTTCTTAACTGGCTTGTCACTCATACATTTACAGTGCATGCGCTACTTAATCAGTCAAGGGGGAAGAGACGGAATCGGCTCAAATCAATCACTCCCCGCACGAATCAAAACCCTTTACGTAAGTGTGAAGGTAGAATATTGAGTTGCTCACGGTATTTAGCAATCGTTCTGCGAGCGATTTTTAGCCCTTGAGTCTTAAGTAACTTTTCAATTGCGGAGTCTGATAATGGCTTTTTCTTATCTTCTCCTTCGATGATTTTTTGAATCGTTTCTCGAACCCCCGTATTAGACACCGTCTCGCCCGAAGCCTTAGTATAGCCACTAGCGAAAAAACGACGTAACTCGATCACCCCATGTGGAGTTTCCACATACTTACCACTTACCGCACGTGAAACTGTCGTGGCGTGAATTCCTATTTTATCTGCGATCTCATTCATCGTCAATGGATGCAGCTGTGCCATTCCTTTCTCTAAAAACTCGATCTGACGAGGGATAACTTCTCCTGCTATAGCGAGAATTGTCTCCTGACGCTGATCAAGAGCTTTGATTAGGTTCCGCCCCTCTCTAATTTGTTCTTTCAGGTAAGATTTCACTCCCTTGGCCTCTCCTGATGAAAGCATCGATTTGTAACTATCGCTAATCCGCACCTTAGGCAAATATTCGTTAGTCAACTCAGCCTCCCATTCGCCCGAGAGACCTCTCTGAAACCTTAAATCTGGAACAACTACAGGATTATTAGTGCCATCGTAGGAAGACCCAGGGGACGGATCTAGCTTAGCTATCCGTTGCGCCGCTTCTAGCAACGATTCCTCAGAACACTTAAGCTGCTTGGCAATTTGTGAAAATTTCTTTTTTGCCAGAGATGCTAGGTGCGTTCGCACAATCTCGTACTCAATCGAATCCTGTAGATTGTTCTGCTCTAATTGAATCATCAAGCACTCACGTAAGTCCTTCGCTCCAACCCCTGCAGGTCGGAAGCTTTGCAAGCGGTCACGTGCATCCTCCACGTCCTC
This sequence comes from Akkermansiaceae bacterium, assembly GCA_023301545.1. Lineage (GTDB taxonomy): Bacteria > Verrucomicrobiota > Verrucomicrobiia > Verrucomicrobiales > Akkermansiaceae > WTJZ01. The sequence goes on along the minus strand of JALZUI010000042.1, from coordinate 1,562 downwards.
CAGCGGAATTGCGAAACGAGCCGCAGTTTCCGATAAAGGAGTCTCTAAATACCCTCTCTGGTCGAGATCTCCGATCAGAATTCGAATCACCTCACGCTGAGATTCTTCTGCCATACTAACCTCCAGCTGTTCGGCCAAATGTTGCTGTAAGGTCTGCGACCCGACTAACGAGTTCATGAGGTATTCCCTACGTTCCTGGGCGTCAACACTACTACCCATTGACCGATTTTCTAAAATCGCTAACTCTCGTAAATCCTCATACCGCTCTTGTGAATCATCATTTGAGTCTTCTCGCAGATCCTCGATCGACATTGATTCTGTTAAGTCCTCTAAAACAGGATTCACTTCCAGAGCCCCTTGCACCAACTGTTGCAAATCCATAGTACCAGCCTGGAGAATATCCAAACTCTGTCGCATCTGAGGCGCGAGCGTCTGAGATTGAGAAAGGTTCTGGTTAAGGCCTGCCATTACATGACGGTATCATGTTTATTCGTCTCAATCAATTCAGAAGTAGCATTTTTTATGCCATCTTTAAAAATACAACGCATAAACTTATTGGCGAATTCTGGAAAATAGCTTAATAGTACCGTCTATGCCAGAACTAGCAGAAGTAGAATTAGCTCGTCGAATTTGGGCTCAAGCCGAAGGGCAGCGCGTTACGAAAGTAACCACGAACCCAAAGGCTCGAATTTTTCGTGATCTCCCCGCTCCTGCTCTGCAATCTCTAGTCGGTCAATTAATGGAAGGAAGCCACCATCACGGCAAGCGCATGTACTTCACCTTTAATACTTCCACTTACCTAGAAGTTCATCTCGGAATGTCTGGGAAGGTCTACCGAGCGGAACATGACTACGCTCCGCAAAAACACGACCACCTCATCCTCACCTTAGAAAACTGCTCGCTCATCCTAAATGACTACCGAATGTTTGGGCGGGTCATGATGCACGAAGGCACGCCCCCTTGGGAACTTCTACCACCCGATCCCCTCTCCCGTAAATTCACCCTGTCACTGGTCAAAGAAATCGTAGCGAAACGTCCTAAAAAAGTACTCAAAGGAGCGCTTCTCGATCAAAGCTTATTCCCCGGTGTTGGAAATTGGATGGCTGATGAAATCTGCTGGCGCCTGCAATCACACCCCGCCGCTCCCCTCGGTTCGATTCCACCAGAGAACCTCTACAAAGAAGTCAAAGCCGTCTGCAAAGGCGCGATTAAATACGTAGCCGACAAGAACGAAAGCGCTCTAGCTAAACCCCAAGCTTTGGGATTTTCCGCTGGTGGATATGTTGCTGAAGTTCCACCCAAAAACTGGTTATTCCAGCATCGATGGAAAGCTGGGGGCTCTTGCCCAAAATGTAAGTCTCCACTCGAACGTGATACCATTGCCACCCGCACAACAGCTTGGTGCGAGCACTGCCAAAAATAGCCATAACACGGTCCTTTCTAATCGCAGACAAGTATCACAGCTCGCAAAGCGCAATTTAAAGATTGCACCATATTCGATCTTTTCATATGAACACCAATCATGGAGATTCGCACCGCTAACATTGTCAATCCTCTGGAGG
>JALZUI010000041.1 GCA_023301545.1 Akkermansiaceae bacterium | reverse complement strand
GCCATTTACTTTGGGCGTGTCTATCTTTTCGGGATCATCGCCAGCCTTCTTCTCTTTCCAGCGGCCTTTTGCATGATGGCGCTCAGTGCCCTCTCCCTAGTCACTAGTTTCATCTCCCCTCCTCTCTCCGCCTCCCTGAACCAATATAATGCCGCCATTGCAGAACAATCCGTAGCCCTCGCGCAACGGATCGAACGGCATCCTGCCTCAGTTTGGAAGGTTCACTCTTATGGCTATTCAGACCAGCTCACCGTCTTCAACCTCCCCAAAGGCGGCGCCGCGCTTTACCTCGATCTCGATGGAGGAATCCTCATTGATTGTGGGCGCGAGTGGACTGCACGCTCGATCATTGCCCCCGCCCTAGAGCGTAGTGGCAAGCCCGTCCGTACCGTCTACCTCTCACATAACGATATCGCACACGAAGGAGGAGCCAGCGAATTCCCCGCAACCACAACCGTAAATAGTTACGAACTTCCCTCGCAAAGCCACCAACACGGACCTGTCCGAATCGAAACCCTCCAGATCACCTCTACGATCACAACTAGGGCCGATGACAATCTTGCCCTCTTCCGCATCATCACCCCCACAGGAACGATTGGATACCTCTCTGACGCAGGGGTTCAGACCCTAGCCTTTCTACGTCAAAACAAGATCTCCTTCCCCTGCGATCTCCTCATCCTCGGAGAACACACCCAAGAGCCCGTTCCTCCCTCCGATTTTGCCGCTTATACAGGAGCCCACACCGTTATCTTGAACCGCACCTACTACCACCGCACCAAACAGGAGTCTAAAACCCCCTTCCTCATCGACCAACGGTACCACGGCGCGGTACAAATCCCTCTCAATAAATCAATCACCCCTTCTGCCCTCAGAACCTGTTCCCCTTTAAATTTAGAATTATTCAAAAAAAAATAGCGCAAGTAACGCTTAAGGTGTAGTATGAAAGCGATGAACTCGAATGAATCTCAAAGTAGCCTAAAAGTTTACCTCCAAGACATCTCAGAGACTGCTCTTCTGACGCGTGAGCAGGAAGTTGAACTGGCCGCTAAGATTCAGGCTGGTGACGAACGTGCGCGTGAGCACATGATCAAAGCTAACCTTCGACTCGTCGTAAAAATCGCCAAAGATTATTCTAAGTACGGCCTCCCTCTAGTAGACCTCATTTCAGAGGGGAACATGGGGCTGATGAAAGCTGTTGAGCGCTTCGATCCTGAGAAAGGAGGCAAGCTCAGCACCTACGCCGCTTGGTGGATCAAGCAATCGATCAAGCGTGCTCTCGCTAACCAGAGCAAAACGATTCGTCTCCCCGTCCACATGGTCGACAAGATTTCCCGTATGCGTCGCGTTGCGGCAGTACTCACTGAGGAATTAGGTCGTGAGCCATCCACTGAAGAACTCGCTGATGAACTTGGGCTCCCACACCGTAAGGTAGCGCTACTCAAGCGGGCTGCCATGCGCCCAGCATCCCTGGACGCTCCCGTCAGCGAAGGTGAAAGCACAACCTACGCAGACCTCATCGGTGATGAACACGCTACTAATCCAATGGAAGAACTGGATAGCAAAAACCTTCACAACGAGCTCGATGGCCTTCTCGGACTCCTCGATGAACGCGAATCACAAATCATCGATGCGCGCTTCGGCCTCAATGGAGCCACTCCAATGACGCTAGAAGAAGTCGGACGTGAATTCGGCGTCACCCGTGAGCGTATTAGACAGCTCCAAAACCTCGCCCTCAAAAAGATGCGTGGAGCACTTCGCCGTAAAGACAATCCAATCCCTAACATCTTAGGGTAAGTTACCGGTGTGCGATAGAGGAGATTTAAGCTCCCCTCTTTTGATATTCCGCCACCAGCGCCGCTACCTCACGGTTAATGTCATGATGGGCCTCTGCGTATTTTCGGTTCAGCTCTCCTTCTACGCCTAGATCATATTGGTTTAGTAACTTAGAGAGAGATTTTCGCACAGACTCCACCTCGTAGCCCTCTATTAAGTGATTCTTCTCTCGGATCACTTCTTCCCAGGCGCCTGCCTTCGTTGCCAGAACTGTTGTACCACTAGCCATCGCTTCGAGAACGGTCAAACCGAAGCCCTCATTACGGCTCAGCGCGGTCACTAAAGAAACAGCCTGAAAGTAGCGCTTCACCTCTGCAAAAGGAAGCTTCCCTAGGAAAAGGATACGCTCACTTAACCCCGCCTCATCAATCAGTGCTTGAAGCCCGTCTCTGTAAGCTTGGAACTTAGGAGTCGTCTCCCCAATAATTACAATCGTAGGGCGTGAGTCCGCCTGTAAAAGAGGAATGGCGGCCTCCACTAACAAATCTATCCCTTTGCTAGGACGAACCCGTCCGAAAATCCCAATCCCAAAGTCACCGCCGTGACCGAAACTTTTCCAGGCTGTTTCTCTATCTTCCACGGGTGTAAATTCCTGCAGATCAACTCCATGAGGAATGAGAGCTTGCGGAGGGGATTCCAAAAACTTCGCAGCCGCTTGGCAGGTGGAAAGAACCCCATCCACTTGCTTCATCAACCATTTAGTAAACCCGCTATGATCGCGCTGAGCGGTGGAAGTGAAGAGAATGTGGAGCTGCGCCCCAAATACTTTTTTGGCAATTAGCGCTTGGATCATTTCGTCGTTTCTCCGCGCGTGGAAGACATGGCCACCTCCATCCACCGGAGCTTGGCGACACAGCTTAACCATTTCCCAAAACCCAAGTACTCGGTACGACCCAGGAATATGATGCTTCCCCAGAATCGCCACCTCACACTGCTTCGCCGTCCCTGGCAAGGTTGCCAGCATCGTCGAGGTCACCCCCGAGAAGCGCTTGTTTGAGTTCCCCAGAATAACCATCTCACCCTTGATTCCGTTCGACTGCTTTCCAGTAAGAATACTCAGAGCGATTGTAGTCCACGTACTCGGGTGAAAGATCAGAGGTGTACATCGTATAATCAGATTCACCCATATTCAGATCAATGGTGAGCGTAAAGGCACGTTTACTCGCTACTTCACGCAGCTTTGCGATCGATGCCGGCCCTAGCTTCCCGCCCTTACAGGCCAGTTCTTTCTCCCAATAAATATCGATTAGCTCCTCCTGCAAACTAGCACGGGAATACCCTACGGCATGGATAACACGGCCCCAGTTAGGGTCATCTCCATTCCACGCACATTTCACTAGCGGACTATTGGCCACGGCCTCTGCTACTTTCTTGGCATTCAAGTAGGAGCTCGCATTTTTGACCTCCAAGGTGACAAACTTAGTAACCTTCTCCCCATCCAGGACAATCTCGCGCGCCAGTTGATCTAGCACATACCTCAATCCGGCATTAAAGAGCTTACAATCCTTCCCATTACGGCGCTTGATTTCCACTCCACTAGCTCCATTAGCCATCAGCAACACGGTATCGTTTGTGCTCATATCGCCATCGATTGAAATTCGGTTAAAGGTCTGTTCGGTCGCCTCCAGAACCGCTTTCTGTAAACTTTCTTTAGGCAACTTCACGTCAGTGGTCACAAAGCACAACATCGTCGCCATACTCGGCTTGATCATCCCCGCGCCTTTTGCGCATGCCCCGATTCGCACGGGCTTGCCATCGATTTCAATCTCAATCGCAACCTCTTTCTGCCGCGTATCGCTGGTCATAATCGATTTCGCAAAAATATCGGCTTGCGCATTAGTGCTTGTGAGACCCGCTACCAGCTCAGGTAGTTTCGCCTCCATTCGCTCAATCGGCAGAGGCAACCCGATCACACCGGTCGAACAAATCGCCACTTGACGCATATTAATCCCCAGTTCCTTCGCTACAATTTTGGCGCACGATTTCGCATCCTGCACGCCATCCGCCCCTGTACACGCATTGGCATTTCCGCTGTTAGAGAGAAACGCCTGCACCTCTGTAGCCTTAAGGTGATTTTGGCTCACCTTTACGGGTGCAGCCTTGATGCGGTTTGTGGTGAAAACCCCTACGGAACACGCTGGCTCTGTCGAATAGATCAGCCCTAAGTCCAGACGAGGATTATTAACGTCCTTAATTCCGCATTCCACGGCATGGGCTTGGTACCCAGACGGGGCACAAACTCCGCCTTCGATAGACTTACCAGGATTTTCAAGCATGTCGAAAAATATTAAGACTCACGCCTTAGAAGACAATCAAAATCCTGAGAATTAAGACGAATAATTTATCCCATAACCTCAATCATTAAAATAACTTCACCGAAGACATCCCTCCATCAGCAGCAAGCACTTGCCCCGTGATAAACTTACTTTCCTCTCCTAATAACAGGGAAACTAAGCTCGCCAAGTCCGCCGGATCACCCACTTGGTTCAGTGGATGGCGTTTTGCCGAGGCTTCGCGCTTGGCCTCCGCATTAAGCAAAGGCGCCGCTAACGGAGTATCGGTTAACGATGGGGCGATCGCATTAACCCGAATTCGAGGCGCTAGCTCAGCAGCGAGCGAGCGCGTCAATCCTTCCACTGCCCCTTTCGCCATTGCGATCGAAGCATGAAAAGGCATCCCTGTCTGCACCGCCACGCTGGAAAAAAGCACTACTGAGGCCTGCGGAGATTTTTTCAGAGCCGGCAATGCTTGCTGTAAGCAATGAACCGCTCCTTGCGCATTAATTGCGTAGTCATTCTCAAAATCTGAAGCCGTAAGACGATGAAAAGGCTTAAGGTTAATCGAACCAGGGAAATAAACGAGTCCATCAAGCACCTCTGGCAAATCCAGTTCACTCAGCGCCGTTGCCTCAAAAGGTTGCGTTTCCACCCCTAGAGCCTCCAGCGGAGCAGCCTCGCGCACGGCCGCAATCACCCGATGTCCTGCAGATTTCAGCTTTTTAGCAGCCTCGTACCCAATACCCGTATTTCCCCCAATCATTAAAATCGTTTTCATAAGTCTATACAAAATAGCTACTGCTCCTTTAGTATTATGCAAACGATCATGTCCACTTTCTCTCTCCACCCACGTCTCGCTGCCGATACCATTTCTCTGGGCAAGCTCACTCTCAGTCACCTACTCCTCCTTAACAACGCACATTACCCGTGGCTCATTCTTGTGCCTGAGGTAGAAACTGATCAGCTCCATCTAATGACGCCCGAGGATCGCAAAACCTTACAGGAGGAAGCTCAACACATCTCAGAAAAACTCCAAGCCCACTTCCAGCCTCAACGCATCAACGTCGGCGCTCTTGGCAATCTCGTTCCTCAATTGCACTACCATATCGTAGCCAGAAACGAAAACGATCCCGCTTGGCCTGGTCCAGTATGGGGACACCCAGAGAGCAAGCCCTACACCGAAGCTGCAGTAGAAGAAATACGGAATGTCCTCATCTAAGCTCGGCCAAGTATTAAACCAAGCGCATTTAGAAAACAATTTAGTTTCTCAATTAGCGCTCAACGCTTTTCCTTCAAATTCGATCCCGTCCCACCCATGCTTCATAAAGTTACGAATATTAGCATGATCGGTAGCGCTTGGGTGTTCTAAAACATCGCTCCGGTAATACGCTCCAAAACAGGCCAGAGTCGCTTCTAGGCTCAGCTTATTGAGTTCTGCAAAGGCGAATAACTTACATGAACCAGAGTTCGTACCCGCTTCGTTATTCGTTTCTCCGTTTTTAAACCCTGTTTCCGTAAAGGCGTAATTCGCTTCGATCACAGCCATCGTGTCTGAAAATTCGATGGATTCAGGGGCGCTCTGTAGCTTGCTTAGAAAATCAGATAAGGTCATGCTATCTGTTATGGAGCGAATCAAAGGAAATGCAAGTTTGAGCGTGCTTTTCTATGGGAAAACAGGCTAAGAAGGTGGCATGATACAAGATTTACTAGACCTCGGACTACAGGCCTCGACCGCCCCTGAGGTATTAGAGGAACACGCCATCGACCGCTGGTACGCCCATAATATGCCAGAGGTCGTCGTCTTTGCGCAATCCACCGAGGACGTTTCCGCCACCCTCAAATACGCTCATGCAAAAGGCATTCCCGTTACCACTCGAGGAGCAGGAGTAGGCTACGTCGGCGGCGCCGTACCTCTAAAGGGAGGGATCGCCCTCTCTGTCTTTCAGATGAATCAGATCGTAGACCTCGCCCCGCAGGATGGAGTGGTTGTGACGCAGCCGGGAGTAATCACGGGGGACTTACAGGATGCCGTCAGTGAACTAGGGTGGTACTACCCCCCCGATCCCGCCTCCCTCCGCGAATGCTCTATCGGAGGAAATATCGCCACCAATGCAGGTGGCCCACGTTGTCTGAAATACGGCGTAACTAAGCACTACGTCCTCGGACTCACTGTCGTCCTCGCAGATGGCACCATTCTGAACACTGGAGGGCGCTTACATAAGAATAAACAAGGCTTCGACCTGACTTCCCTCTTTGTCGGATCCGAAGGAATGCTCGGAGTCATCACCGAGGCCACCTTGCGCCTCATTCCCCACCCCGCTCACCGTAGCATGCTGACGGCGACCTTCAGCGACTTCCAGACCGCAGCTCTTGCGGTACAGACCATTCTCAACTCTGGACACCATCCCTCGGCTCTGGAAATCACCGACCCTTTTACTCTCAAAGCGGCTCGGGACTATCTGGGCCAAGATGCATTCCCCCCAGGAGAAGCCCATCTCATCATTGAACTCGATGGACGCCAAGCTGCGGTCGAAGCCGAGCTCCCTGAGGTTAGTGCAATCCTCCAAGAGCTCGGAGCGCTCTCCATCGAGCGACATGAAAATAACGAAGCTTGCGAAGCCGTCTGGAAACTCCGCCGTGATTTCTCCTACTCTCTTCGCGCTACTGGCTTAACAAAGCTCAATGAAGACATCGTCGTCCCCCGCGGGAAACTGGTCGAGCTAGTAGAATTCGCCCAAGAACTCTCGCGTGAAAGCGGCATCCCCATTTCATGCTTCGGTCATGCCGGTGATGGTAATATCCACACCAACCTCATGGTCGCCGACTACAATGTACCTGCGATCAAAGAAAAGGCCGATCAAGCGCTCGACCAACTCTTTCGCTGGGTTCTCGCCAATGACGGCGCAATCACAGGAGAGCACGGAGTCGGTATTGCAAAAGGCAAATGGTTCCGCGAGGCCGTAGGCGAAGCCTCCTTTGCCACCCACCTCGCAATCAAAAACGCTCTGGATAGTGAAGGCTTACTGAACCCTGATAAATTCCTAGGATAGGCCCAGTTTATTCCAGCCCCAATTCTTTCCGCACTCCGTCGTATTTCGTACTGTTCATGCTCCAGTACGGAAGGAGTTTTAACGCCTTCAACGTCGCGGTGGTCGTTCCCCGTTGACCATAACGGGTAAAGCTCTCGCTCCAACTCTGAATCACATGAGGGAATGCTTTCTGGAAGATAATCTTAGTCTCTAAATCCGCTGGATGATCATAATCTACGGTCAGAATTTGATTCTCACCTTCCTCCTCCCATTTCAGGGTTGCAGGTAAGCCCTGTGGGTCTAAGTGTAAATTACGGACCGTCTCTTGCGATGGAACTAGCGTCATCTTAGTGGTGG
>JALZUI010000040.1 GCA_023301545.1 Akkermansiaceae bacterium | reverse complement strand
TTTATGCGAATGGGAGGAAGGAAGAAATCGTGCGCCCGCGAGTGCGTGAAAAGGATGGTAAAGAGGTGCAACTATCACTTTACGAAGCCGCTTCTAGTCCGGAAAACCTTTTCGATACAGTCGTAGAGGGAATGGCTGCAGGGCACTCCAGTCCCAGTGAGGTAAATTAAATGATGGCGGGTTCAAAGTTCTCTCGAGTATTTCATTTAGTTTCCTCCTCCTAAGAAGTCAGAAGGATCCTGCTGCATACGTTTTCCAAAATAACTTCAATATCATTCGTCTGTGCCTCGTCAAGAAAGCCCAGTTCTTCGATACCTTCGAATGGGGGGCCGAATCAGCTTAAGTAGAGTACATATTTTCAGTACTCCATTAAACCAAAAAAGGAGGCCCTTTAGGCCTCCTTTGATTGGAACTTGGTAGATATGAATTCCTAGTATCCGAATCCAATCGCTACGGCGCCGATGATCGCTACGATCGCTACGAAGATAACGAGGTAGAGAACTACGTTGCTATTCTCGTCCTTGCCACCTGCCTTGTTGGTCGAAAGACGGTCGTAACGGCCTTTGATCTTACCTTTGCGGAGGAATCCGTCGTAGTTGCGCTGAATCAGGTGAGTTTCGATCTGACGCATCATGTCGAGAAGAACTCCAACAAGAATAAGGAGAGAGGTTCCTCCAAAGAATTGGGTCACCATGTAAGGCAGTCCTAACCAGTTACCGAGGATCATAGGTAAGACGAAGATAATGGTAAGGAAGATGGAGCCAGCGAAGGTGAGACGAGTCATCGTGAAGTCGAGGAAGCTAGAGGTCGGCTTTCCGGCACGAACACCAGGGATGTATCCCCCGCTCTTTTTCAGGTTCTCAGAGATCTCTGTAGGGTTGAAGAAGGTAGAAACCCAGAAGTAGGAGAAGAAGAAGATCATAAGCCCTGCAATAACGTAGTAAACAGTGCTGGCAGGATTAAACCACTCTTGGACCTTAAGCGCCCAGAGCTGACCTTTGAAAAGGTAGCCGATGACGATAGGAGGGAAGGTAATGATCGCAGAAGCGAAGATGATCGGCATAACTCCAGCGTAGTTGACCTTAAGAGGAAGGTACTGGGTCTGCTTGCTCATTTGGCTCTTGCGGTTGACCTTACCTGCATACTGAACCGCGATGCGGCGTTGTGCTTGGGTGATCGCGATTACCGCTGCGATGACAAAGAGAAGGAAGGCGATAAGACCAACAAGGATCATTGGGTCGAATTGTCCTGCATCAGGATTGCTTACGAACTTATTCCAAGCTTGGACAAGCGCACCAGGAAGGGCTGCGATGATGTTAACGGAGATGATTAAGGAAACCCCATTACCAATTCCGCGGTCAGTGATCTGGTCACCAATCCACGAGAGGAACATGGTACCACAAACTAGCGTAGTTACTGCAACGGCGATAAAGCTAATGCCGAAGTTGGGAACAAGCTCTCCGAATTGGCCAATGCCTTGGAGATACGGGAGACCGCCTGGGTTCTCTAGAGACTTGGCGATCATGAATCCTTGTACTAGCGCGATCACGATGGTGATGTAACGTGTGTACTGGGTAATCTTCTGACGGCCGCCATCTTCCTTAGAAAGCTTAGCGAGCTGGGGGATTACGGCAGAGCCGAGCTGCATCATAATCGAAGCAGAAATGTAAGGCATGATTCCGAGGGCGAAGATACCACACTTTTCGAGTCCGCCACCGGAGAAGACGTTAAGAAGAGCACCAACTGCGGCACCTGCATTAGTTGAGCCATCGTCGCTTTCCATTCTCCAATTAAGGAAGTCTTGGATAACACTTGAGTCTACGCCAGGGATAGTAATGGCGACACCGAGACGAACGATGAAGACCATAGCAAGCGTGAAGAGCAGACGATTCTTGAGCTCTTCGATCTTCCAGATATTGGTAAATGCGGAAATCATGGGGGAAATTGTATTAGGCGCAGCGTGTGCTGCGGTTGTTAGGGTGTGTTGTGAGAGTGATGTGCCCACTCTAAGCAATAAAAAAGAAGGCGACCGCAGTCGCGCTTCTTTGATTAAAAGAGTCTTTAGCTATGCTTAAGCATCTTTTGCTGGAGCTTCTACCTTTTTGGTTACTTCAATAGAACCGCCTGCTTTTTCGATTTTTTCACGAGCAGAGGCGCTTACTGAGGTAACGCTGAGGTTAAGCTTCTTAGAGATCTCACCGTCGCCAAGAATCTTGACGCCGTCGTAACGACCTTTCATGAGACCAGAGGCACGAAGAGTTTCTTCGTTAATGGTGTCACCATCGTTAAAACGTTCCTCAAGGTCAGCTACGTTGAAGGCAGCGATCTTGTCTTGGAACTGGAAGTTATTGAATCCACGCTTAGGAAGTCTACGGTGAAGTGGCATTTGACCACCTTCGAAGCCTACGCGAACACCTGAACCAGAACGGGCCTTTTGACCTTTGTGTCCTTTACCGGATGTTTTACCGAGGCCTGAGCTTTCACCACAGCCGAGACGCTTACGGCGGTGTTTAGCACCTGGATTGTATTTAAGAGAATGAAGTTTCATGTTTCCTGTTAGTTAGGGGGTTATGAGAACGGAGGCAGCGGGAGCCGCCTCCAATCTTAATTAGATAGCTTTCGCTGCTTTGCTCTTTTTACCACGAAGAGTCATTACTTCCTCACGTGTTTGGAGTTCAGAGAGAGCCTTAAGTGTAGCTTTCACTACGTTAGCGTGGTTGTTAGAACCGAGAGATTTTCCGATAACATCTTTAATCCCTACGGCTTCACATACTGCACGCATGCCACCACCAGCAATTACACCGGTACCAGGAGCTGCAGGTTTGAGAAGAACTTTACCACCACCGAATTCTGCGTAGATTTCGTGTGGGATAGTGCCGTCAACGATAGACATCTTTTGGAGGCCTCGCTTGGATCCCTCGGAAGCCTTACGGATTGCTTCTGCAACCTCATTCGCCTTACCGAATCCAAATCCAACTTGACCTTTCTTATCACCAGTAACGAGAAGAGCAGAGAAGCTGAAACGACGTCCACCTTTTACTACCTTCGCACATCGGTTGATGAAAACGACCTTTTCTTCTAGTCCGTCATCAGGCTTGTCGTCGAAACGACCACGGCCACGACCACCTTGTCCGCGTCCACGACCACCTTGTCCGCGTCCACGTCCGCCTTGTCCGCGTCCACGTCCGCCTTGTCCGCGTCCGCCAGGGCCATCAGGACCGCCAGCTGCAGGAGCTGGAGCGGCTTCCTTAGCCGCAGGAGCCGGAGCTGCTGCAGGAGCTGGAGTAGCTTCTTCTTTCGGAGCAGGTGCTCCGCCAGCTTGTTCAGTATTGTCTTGAGTCATATGATTAGAAATTAGAATTTAAGACCTTCTTCACGAGCTGCATCGGCGAGTGCTTTGATTTTTCCATGGAAGACGAATCCACCACGGTCAAATACGACCTCTACGATTTTGTTATCTTTCGCTCTTTTTGCGATGAGTGATCCGACTTTCTCAGATGTTGAGATGTTAGCGCTTCCGTTCTCTATTTCTTTATCGAGAGTAGAGGCAGCAGCGATGGTGATACCTGCGTCATCATTGATGAGTTGGGTGTAAATATTCTTGTTAGAATAGTGAACAGCAAGACGTGGACGCTCAGCTGTACCGTGAATCTTCTTACGGATACGAGTACGGACTTTGCTACGAATGGCTTTACGGTTTAAAGTGCTCATTATAAGTTAAATTAAGTTAAGTTAGGGGTTACTTCTGAACGCTCTTACCAGCTTTACGACGGACGTATTCGTCAACATAGCGAACACCTTTTCCTTTGTACGGTTCAGGTGGGTAGTAGTTACGGACTTCTGCCGCGAACTGACCTACTTCCTGCTTATCGATCCCTTCTACTTCAATCTTAGTGTTATCGGTAACGGTAACCTTAACACCTGATGGGATGGGGTGAAGAATCGGGTGTGATTTACCGAGGCTGAGATCGAGCTTGTCGCCCTTAACAGCTGCACGGAAACCTACTCCTACGATTTCGAGATTCTTTTTGAAACCGATGGTTACGCCGACCACCATGTTGTTCACAATGGAACGACATGTGCCATGAAGGGCACGGTGCTGACGGAGTTCGGTTTCGCGTTTAAGTTCGATTGTTCCTTCTTCAGTTCCAAGGGAGATTCCTTTTGGAAGAGAGAACTCGAGCTTACCTTTTGGTCCTTCTACGAGAATGATACCAGCGTCTTCTTTAACTGATACTTTCTCGGGAAGTGAGATTGGTTTTAATCCTACACGTGACATATTATTGTTTCCTTTTTGTAAGTGTTTACCAAATTTGCGCGAGAAGCTCACCACCAACATTCTGGTCTTTTGCTTCACGGCTTGAGAGGATTCCTTTTGAGGTAGAGAGGATTGAGATTCCTAGGCCACTACGGACACGAGGGATTTCACCGACACCAACATAACTGCGGCGTCCCGGCTTAGATACTTTCTTGAGGTCGGTGAGTGCTGGCTTCCCGTCGACATAACGTGGGGAAACTTTAAGCTCAGGCCATTGTCCTGAATCATCAACTTCGTAGTTCCAGATGTATCCTTCCTTTTTGAGGATACGAGCGATTTCAGCCTTGGCCTTTGAGAATGGTGCGGTGAACGATTCGTTCTCTGCACGGTATGCATTCTTAAGACGGGTTAGGAAATCAGAAATAGGGTCACTTAATACTGCCATAATAATTGTTCTTTATAATTAGGGGTTTACGCAGCGTCTGCATCTTTTTTGTTTTCACGGAATGGGAAGTGAAGACCATCTAGGAGTCTCTTCGCTTGCGCATTGTCATTCGTGCTTGTTACAACGATGATGTCGAATCCGAGTTGACGCTTGATTTTGTCGATTTCGATTTCAGGGAAAATTGCTTGATCGGGAATACCGAGAGCGAAGTTTCCACGTCCATCAAATCCTTTTGGAGAAAATCCACGGAAGTCACGTACGTTAGGAGCAGTGACATTGATGAAACGATCTAGGAATTCCCACATCATTTCTTTACGGAGTGTTACACGTGCGCCAACAGCTTCGCCTTCACGAACTTTGAAGTTAGCAACGGATTTCTTAGCGAAAACAACACTTGGCTTTTGGCCTGTGATTTTTTCGATTTCGGCAACAGCGTCTTCGACGGCGGCTTTTCGGTCTGCTTGGTAGCGACCGACGTGACAGTTAAGTACGACTTTTTCGATAGCAGGGATCTGATGAGTGTTCTCCAGGGAGAACTCTTCTTTCAGAGCAGGTGCTACTTTTTCGTCGTAGTATGCTTTTAGTTTTGGGATCATTTGTTTGCGGGTCAGCGGTTGAGTATGTTATATGCTTAAGCGCTAGCTTGTATTTAAATAATGAGCGTCAGGTTAAGAAACCTTCTTCACATTAGAAAGGGCGACGGGAGCGTTTTGCTCAACGATTCCGCCTTCTTGATTTTCTTGAGTACGCTTGATCGCTTTTTTAACGAGACGTACGCCATCAAGGAGAACTGTGTTCTTCTTAGTGTCAACTGATAGAACAGTTCCACTTTTCCCCTTGTGCGCTCCGGAGATTACCTTTGCGGTATCACCTTTGGCAACGTGTGCTTTATTTTTCATAGTAATAATAAGTTTCCGTTAAGGGGTAAATTAGAGAACCTCAGGAGCGAGGGAGACGATTTTCATGTAGTTTCTCTCGCGGAGTTCACGAGCTACAGGACCGAAGATACGTGTACCTTTAGGATTGCCGTCTTTGTTGATGATAACAACCGCGTTGGAGTCGAAACGAAGAACAGACCCGTCACGACGACGTGTTGGGTATTTGGTACGTACGACTACAGCCTTCTCTACAGAACCTTTCTTAATAGAGGCGGTTGGGATTGCTTCACGAATGTGGATTGTGATCACGTCGCCAATACGAGCGCTCTTGGTACGTTTACCAATTACACCAATCATTTTAGCAACACGAGCACCGGTATTATCCGCGATCGCGATTTTGGATTCCATTTGGATCATAACTTTTTGTCGGGGGGGATAGGGTTTAGATTAGTGACTGAGGACTTTGTCAAGCTTCCAGCACTTCTTTTTAGAGATAGGACGAGTTTCGACGATGCGAACTTTGTCACCTACCGCTGCTTCATTTTGTTCATCATGAGCGTAGAATTTCTTGGTACGCTTGATGATTTTCTTGAAGGCTGGGTGAGGCACACGGTTAACGTATTCTACAACGATGGTTTTATCCATGCTTGTTGAGAGGACTTTACCTACGCGTGACTTGCGGAGACCTGCTTTCTTTTCAGTAGTTTCACTCATTAGTTAGGAAAGTTTAGTTAGATTCGGTTTGTTTTTTGGTGAGCTCACCGATGGCGGTGAGGACCCGTGCGATCTCGCGGCGAACGTTCTTACGACGAGCTGTGTTTTCAAGCTGGCCGGTAGATTGTTGCAGTCTGAGGTTAAGAGACTCAGCACGAAGGTCGTTGAGCTTGCGCTTGAGTTCGTCAAGGCTGAGTTCGCGGATGTCTTTGATCTTTGTTTGTGGCATGGTATTATTCAGATTTAGAAATAATCAATTATTTCAGGTTACTTAAGGCGGTTACGTTCGATGAAACGAGTACGGAATCCGAGCTTATTGGAAGCGAGACGGAGAGCCTCACGTGCTGAAGATTCAGGCACACCAGCGATCTCAAAGAGAACCGTTCCAGGGCGAATTACAGCTACCCAAGTATCAACAGGTCCTTTACCTTTACCCATACGAGTTTCAGGTGGACGAGCGGTGGTAGAACGGTGAGGGAAGATACGGATCCAAACTTTTCCCTTACGCTTGAGGTAACGGTTGATTTGAACACGACAAGCTTCGATCTGACGGTTTGTCATCCAACCACGTCCAAGTGATTGAAGACCGAAGTCACCGAAGCTAACGTTAGTTCCGCGTTGAGCGTTACCAGCGCGGCTACCGCGGTGGAACTTACGGAATTTAGTTCTTTTTGGTAATAAAGGCATGAGATTATTTTACGTTAAATGGTTTAATCAGCTTATGCGCTAGGAGCGTCTTTCTTTTCAGCTGCTGGGGCTGGAGCTGCTGCTGGAGCATCTCCTTGTGGCTTAGCATCACCTTCTGGACGAGGGCGACGGTCATTACTACCACCTCTACGGTCACCACCACGACCTCCACGGTCAGGGCGACGTCCACCACGGCGGTCATTACGACCTCCACGGTCAGGGCGACCTCCAAGTGCTAGATCAGCTTTTTTGTTGATCCATACTTTTACACCGATGATTCCGTAAACGGTATTCGCTTCTGCGAAACCGTAGTCGATAGGAACACGGAGTGATTGAAGAGGGACTTTACCTTCACGGTGCCATTCAGCACGTGCGATATCAGCTCCACCAAGACGGCCACCACAACGAACACGGATACCATCAGCACCAAAGTCCATAGCGGTCTGGATAGAACGCTTCATGGCACGGCGGAAGGAAATACGACGTTCGAGTTGTTGACAGATATTTTCAGCAGTAAGTTGTGCATCAAGCTCAGGCTTGCGGATTTCTACGATATCGATCTTAACTTGAGCTCCTTTACAGAGCTTTGAGATTGATTTTGTCATCGCTTCGATCTCAGAACCTTTACGTCCGATCACGAGACCTGGACGGGAGGTGTGGATCGTAACACGAACACTGTTCCATGCACGCTCGATGTTAACCTTCGAGATAGCACCTGATTGCAGACGATCTTTAAGCCACTTACGGATCTTAAGATCTTCATGAAGCTTAGTCGTGTAGTCTTTACCGGTAGCGTACCACTTAGAGCGCCAGTCTTTGTTGACGATCAGGCGAACGCTGATTGGATTTACTTTTTGTCCCATAGTATAGAGTGTTTAGAGTTTGATTATTAGTTTCCGTATTTTTCTTCTTTGAGCTGCTTGGCCTGGTCGATCCAATTTTCACGATCGATACGCCCCTTGAAGGAAAGGAGGTCATCAAACTCAGCAATATTTTCAGCAGACCATCCTTCGACCTGCTCGTATTTGTAGATGCCAATTTCATTGAGTTTTTTCTCAAGAACTGGACCAACTCCAGAGATCTTTTTGAGATCGTCTGCGTCTGCTGGTGCGGATTTGTAAATTGCACCGAGCTTTTCATCAGTTACTGCTGCCACGGCTGGCGCGGCTTTAGATTCTTTCTTAGGAGCTGCTGCCTCTTTTTTAGGGGCAGCTTTCTTCTTAGGAGCTTCCTTAACAGCTACGTCACCTTCTGCAATAGTAACAGAAATGTGTGAGGTACGCTTCTTGATAGCAGCAGCAGAACCCTTGGCACGTGGCTTGAATCGACGGAATGCAGGACCTGCCGTAACAGATGCTTCCTTAACGATGAGGTTTTCCGCATCGAGATCAAAGTTATTCTCAGCATCAGCTACAGCTGTTTTGAGAGTCTTATTGAGAAGGAAGGCAGCCTTCTTCGGCGTGTATGTGAGCGTGTCGATCGCGTCAGACACTGTGAGGCCTACGATTTCCCTAGCGACGTCTCTACCCTTTTTAGGCGAGAAGCGCGCGTAGCGTGTTGTCGATTTGATTTCCATGATATTTCTTAAGAGTTGGGTTGTTTTTTAAATTAGTTGAGAAGAACTTTTGCAGTATCTCCATTCTGGATAGGTAGGTTTTCGTGAACTTTCTCCACTAGCAAACCTGATACCGAGGGGCGAACCTCAGCGATAATGCCGGTGGCTAAGTCGAGGGAGCCGCGCTTAATAGCAAAGCGCATTCCGATGCGAGCATCTTTTGTCTGACCAACATTGAGGACGAGAAGTCCGCTTTCTTGATCAATACTGACGACCTTGGCTTGCTGCAGGATGCCTGTGGCGACCTGACGAGCTGGCTTATGCCGGTAACCAAGAGCTGTTTCAGCTTTTCGGATACTTGCTTCTAGTCTGTTACGAGTATCAGGGCTGGAGACAAGTGCACTCGAAGAGAAGTCTCGGTAATTTTCGATAAGTTCAACGGCCGATGCCTCCACCGTGTTGAGCTTGTCATTAAGAAATTCGACTTCGGAGAGGGCGGAGATGATGCGAGCATCTTTCTCCTCAGAAAGTAGAGACTTCCCAAGCGCCCCGAGGCGTTTCTTAATGTCAGTAAGCTTTGCAGCGTACTGTTCTTCTCGATAATTAGATTTGACGAGACTGTCTTTTAATTTTTGGTTCTGGAGAGTAAGTGTTTCCACTTTCCCCTCCAGAGAACGGAGTTCCAGGTTGGAAGTATCTGCAAAAGAGAGAGAAAGTGAGGAAATCGCCACCAAGGCGCGCACGCCCCATACGGGGAGTGTGCAGTCTGTGTGGTTATGATTTCCAGCTTTCATCTCAGTTCTTAGTGCAAGGGTTTACTTCTTACCGATACCGCCGTGTGTCTTGAAGGTTTTGGTAGGGGCGAACTCACCAAGCTTATGTCCAACCATGTTTTCAGTTACGAAAACAGTTTCGAACTTACGACCGGTGTGAACGTCAAAGTTAAGACCAACAAAATCAGGAGTAATCATTGAGCGACGGCTCCATGTCTTGATTGGCTTTTTATTCTTAGCTTCGATCGCAGCATCGATTTTGTCGAGGAGCTTGTGATCTACGAATGGTCCTTTTTTAAGTGAACGAGGCATAGTATAATATTAGATTATAGATTTAAGATTCGAGGAGATTAAGCGTTCTTAGTCTTACGACGTTGAACGATGAATGAGTTTGAAGGCTTACGCTTCTGACGTGTCTTCTGACCCTTAACGTGACCCCATGGGGACTTAAGGTGCTGACGACCACCACCAGATTTGGACTTACCTTCACCACCACCATTTGGGTGATCAACAGGGTTCATACACATACCACGAACGGTAGGGCGAACACCCTGCCAGCGGCTACGTCCAGCCTTAGCAGAAACTTCATTCATGTGATCACGGTTACCGACAACACCGATGGTGCAGTAACAGTTTTCGTGGAACTTACGAATTTCTCCAGAAGGCATCTTGATCAGTGCGTATCCACCTTCACGGTTAGATAGGATCGCTTCCTGACCCGCAGCACGAGCTACTTTACCGCCATTTCCTGGCTTGAGCTCGATGTTGTGGATTGAAGATCCGAGAGGAACGGACTTAAGAGGCATTGCATTTCCAGGCTTAGGAGCAACTTTTTCTCCAGAGGAGATTGTTGTACCTACTTGCAGCCCAGCAGGAGCTAGGATGTATGCTTTCTCTCCGTCAGTGTATTGCACGAGGGCGATACGACAAGTACGGTTTGGATCATATTCGATCGTTTTAACCTCAGCATCGATGTCGCGCTTGTTACGCTTGAAGTCGATGATACGGTATTTACGCTTGTGTCCACCACCAATGTGACGACACGTGATACGACCGGTGTTATTACGTCCGCCTGATTTTTTCAGTGGGCGTGTGAGACTTTTCTCCGGCTTATCCGTTGTGATTTCCTCGAAAGAAGGAAGCATCTTGTAACGGTTAGATGGAGTAATAGGTCTAAAGCTTTTTAATGGCATAAGATATTAAAATTGGAGTTAATAATTCGGATTAGATTAGACGAGATCGATAGAGTCGCCTTCTTTAAGACGTACATACGCCTTTTTCCAGTGAGCAGTGCGACCAGCGTCAGCTCTGCGCTTACGTTTCTTCTTACCAAGACAGTTCATGGTACGGACATTCTCAACTTTTACGTCGAATACTTTTTCGATAGCTTCTCTGATCTGGCGCTTATTGGCCTTCTTGTGAACCTTGAAAACATAGTCGTTGTTCAACTCTTGAAGAAGGGAACCCTTCTCTGTGAGGAGAATCGTGTCGATTGTTGAATAGAGGTTAATGCTCATTTTAGTAGTTAGGTTCAGGGTGATTAGGAAGCACTACGTTGTGCGAGAGTTTCATAGGAGTCCTCAACGAGGATGATTTGGTCATGGTGGAGGATCTGCTCTACATTGACTTCCGCAGCGGTCTGAAGAAGTGCCCACTGAACATTACGTCCAGCGAGGTAGGTTTGATCATCAAACTGCTTACCGATTACGAGAACGCGGGTTGCGGATGATAGAGCGGAGAGTTCCTTAACAAATGATTTTGTTTTGCCATCAGCTACTGCGAAGGAAGCAACGCTGGAGACTGCACCTTCCGTAATACGAGCACCGAGTGCACGTTGGAATGCGAGTTTACGCGTCTTTTTGTTTACCTTCTTAGAGTAGTCACGAGGTTTTGGGCCGAAGACGACACCACCACCAACGAAGATAGGAGCGGTTTTTGCACCGTGACGGGCATTACCTGTACCTTTTTGACGGTACATTTTCTTCTTGGTACCTCTGACTTCACCACGAGTCTTGGAGTTAGCAGATCCGGTACGACGGTTGGCGCGGTATGCAACAACGAGGTCGTGAATCGCTTGATTCCCTTTATCACCTTCAGCGATGATTGTGATGTTAGCCGAAGCGGCTTCTTTGTTTGTAAAAGCTTTTACTGACATATTTCTAATTATTTAGCAGTTTTCTTGAGAGCTGGGCGGATAGTGATGTACTGACCATTGTGGCCAGGAACAGCACCTGATACGAGGATGACATTGTCTTCCGAACGTACTTTAACAATCTTGAGGTTTTGAACGGTACGGTTGTAAACACCATGGCGACCAGGCATTTTCTGACCCTTCCATACACGTGCAGGCCATGAACCAGCACCAATCGCACCAGTTCTACGGTGCATCATGTGACCGTGTCCGTCAGGTTGTCCGTTGAAGTTGTAACGACGTACAACCCCTTGGAAACCTTTACCTTTAGTGATACCGAGAGCGTCAACCCACTGACCTTCTTCGAAAAGAGCTGCACCTGGGTGCGCTTCTTCCGTGTTAGGGAGGGCTTCATCGCTGTCGAAACGAAATTCTTTGATGAGACGCTTAGCGGTCGCACCGTGTTTTTTGAGGTGACCAGCTTCTGGCTTAGTCAGACGTTGTTCTTTCTGGTCTCCGTAACCGATCTGAACAGCGCTGTACCCATCCGTAGCTTGTTTCTTAACTTGGATGAACTGGTTATCAGCAACGTCGATGACGCTAACTGCAATAGATGTGCCTGACTCCTCGTCAAAGATACGAGTCATGCCGATTTTTTTTCCTATAAGGCCTAGTGACATAATTTGGGGAAAGTTAGTAAGTTAATTAAGGTTCGGGCTAAATCAGATTTTGATTGTAATATCAACACCTGCAGGGAGATTAAGCTTTTTGAGCTCATCTACGGTACGGGCTGTTGGGTCTACAATATCAAGGAGACGCTTGTGCGTACGGATCTCGAATTGCTCAGCAGCCTTCTTGTTTACGTTTACCGCCTTGTTCACACTGAACTTCTCGATACGAGTAGGAAGAGGGACTGGACCTGCGACACGCGCACCTGTGCGCTTTGCAGTTTCGACAATCTCTTCGGCTGATTTATCAATCGCCTTGTAGTCGTATGCACGAAGTCTGATTCTGATTTTTTGGTTGTTCATGATGGGTGATCTAGATTGTGAGATTTATATTATCTGTATTTTGAGATGTGTTTAGGCCATTGCTGGCGTGGGGAGGATGAGTCCCATTGCCTCTTTAATGCTGAGTTCAACATTAGTCGGCACGGCCTCGAAGAGGGTCGGCTCCATTGTGAAAGAAGCACGTCCTGATGACACGGTACGCAGGTCGGTCATATAACCGAACATTTCTGCTAGTGGCACTTTAGCGGAAAGGGTGCAGAAGCCTGCCTTCGTTTCCATGTTGCCGATTTGACCACGACGACGATTAAGATCGCTCATAATATCGCCTTGGTTCTCTTCTGGTGTCGCAACCTCTACATCCATGATTGGCTCAAGGATAGTTGGGGTTGCTCCTTCAAGAGCTTGTTTCATTGCAAAGATTGCAGCTACTTTGAATGAATTTTCATCGGAGTCCTGTTCGTCATAAGTGCCGCCCGTGACGGTCACTTTAGTATCGACAACTGGGAAGCCTGCTACGACTCCGTTGGTAAGAGAATCTTCTACCCCACCGATTACGTGTGAGATGAATTCTTTAGGAATAGATCCGCCTGTTACAGCGTTAGTCACTTCATTGCCAGCACCCTTTTCGTTCGGGGTTACTTCCAAGGTCACCCCTGCAAAGCTGCGGCCATTAGGAGTTTGGCGCTCGAAGGTGCCCTCCCCTTTAGCATCCGCTTTGATAGATTCACGGTAAGAAATTTGAGGCTTACCTGTGTTAGCGACAACGTTGAACTCACGTGAGAGGCGATCAACGATCACTTCGAGGTGGAGCTCACCCATTCCGGCGATGATAGTTTGACCCGTTTCTTCGTCAATAGAGACAACGAAGGTAGGATCTTCATCAGAAAGTCTTTCGAGGCCAATCGCCATCTTGTCTTGGTCCGCCTTCGTCTTCGGCTCCACTGCAATCGAGATCACAGGTTCCGGGAACGTTGGTGGTTCAAGTTGGATAGCAAACTTAGGATCACAAAGCGTGTCTCCAGTAGTTACTTGTTTGAGGCCAGCGATAGCTGCAATGTCTCCAGCATAACAGGTATCGATATCCTCTTGGGCATCAGCTTGCACCTGGATCAGACGTCCGATGCGTTCTTTTTTACCCGTACGTGGGTTAAGGACCATATCGCCCTTGGAAACTGTTCCTGAATATACACGGAAAAAGACGAGCTTGCCTACGAACTTATCGTTCCAAAGCTTAAAGGCTAATGAACAGAACTGCTTGGTATCATCTGTTTCAGCGATAACGACGCTCTCTTCATTCTTAGGATCTTGTCCTTCAGCCGACGCAATATCGGTAGGAGCAGGAAGGTAATCGAGGACGGCGTCTAGCACAGCTTGGATTCCTTTATTTTTAAAGGCCGATCCACCAGCCATAGGAACTAGCTTATTCGCAATCGTAGCGCGACGGAGGCCTGCTTTCAGGTCTTCCGCAGTGAGAGGCTCTTCCATGAGGAATTTCTCGCCAACTGCTTCATCGTGATCTGCTAGGAGTGAGATCAGAACCTCTTTCGCCTCTGCACAGATTTCAGCTTGTTGCTCCGTGAGTTCCTTGATCTCATAAGTAGAGCCTTGGAGGTCATCATCGGAGTAGATGATTGCGGTTTCATTGATGACGTCGATCTGACCACAAAGGTCGTCTTCCGCACCGATTGGGATAAGAACTGGTACTGGAGTAGTGTGTAACTTAGTCGTTACATCTTCTACCACAGCGTTAAAGTCAGCGCCGACACGGTCCATCTTATTAACAAAGATGATGCGCGGAACTTCATATTTGGTGGCTTGGCGCCATACCGTTTCAGACTGAGGCTGTACACCGGCTACACCACAGAAAACAACAACCGCCCCATCTAACACTCGCAGCGAGCGTTCTACTTCTGCCGTAAAGTCAACGTGCCCTGGAGTATCAATAATATTGATGCGGACATCTTCGCCTTCATAAAGCTTGGTTGTTTTTTCTTGTGGAAGCTGCTTCCAGTTACAGGTTACAGCAGCCGACGTGATCGTAATGCCGCGCTCACGCTCCTGTTCCATATGGTCAGTAGTGGTCGCGCCATCATGAACTTCACCAATACGGTGAATCATGCCTGTGTAGAAGAGAATCCGCTCCGTGAGCGTTGTCTTACCGGCATCGATGTGCGCAGCAATCCCTATATTCCGCGTTCTTTCGAGCGGGAATGGTCTATTAGGATTATTACGAGTATCGGACATCGGAGGAGACGAGTTAGAATTCTTCTACAATAGGAATCAGGATCAGAAACGGAAGTGAGCGAAGGCACGGTTAGCCTGTGCCATCTTGTGGACGTCGTCACGCTTACGAACAGAAGCGCCAGAGTTATTGGCAGCGTCTTTAATTTCGTTAGCAAGAGCAACATGCATAGGTACACCCTTCTTAGAACGAGCGTATCCTACGATCCAACGCATAGAGAGAGACTCTGAACGCGCTTGGTCTACTTCGAGAGGAACTTGGTAAGTTGCTCCACCTACACGGCGGGACTTAACTTCTACACGAGGCTTCGCGTTCTCGATTGCACGAGTAAGAACTTCAAGCGGATCGATTGTATCGGTCCCCTCATTCGCCTTGTCGATCGCACCGTAAACGATACGCTCTGCAAGAGCTTTCTTACCACTGAACATGATCTTATTGATAAGCTTCCCAACAAGTGGGCTATCAAACTTAGGATCGCGATGCTCTACTTTCTTTCTGACTTTACTTTTACGAGACATGAGATTGGTTTCTTAAATTGTTACTAGCTCTTAGGCTTTTTTGCTCCGTACTTAGAACGACCTTGCTTACGACCTTCTACTCCGAGAGTATCGAGAGCGCCACGAACGATGTGGTAACGCACCCCTGGAAGATCTTTCACACGACCACCACGTACAAGAACAATGGAGTGCTCTTGGAGGTTGTGACCTTCTCCGCCAATGTAGGCGATTACTTCGTAGCCATTAGTAAGACGAACTTTAGCTACCTTACGGAGAGCGGAGTTAGGCTTCTTTGGCGTACGTGTGTATACTTGTAGACAAACACCGCGACGCTGAGGACAATTCGTCATCGCAGGTGACTTAGACTTTGTGACAATCTTTTTACGCCCTTTTCGGACGAGCTGGTTAATAGTCGGCATGATTTAGTTCTTATGGTGAAGGCTTCTCGAATGTACCGAAGGAGTAACTAGGGGAGAGAGCTCTACACGTGATTTTCACCACAAGAGATCAATTTTCCGGAGATACAACCGATAGTATATTCTGGCGCAATTTAGTGCGCCCTTATGAGAATTGGGACGCGTAACATACACGTACAGCATGATACCACAAGCTTTAATTCATATTTTTTATCTTTTTTTATGCTCTCGCGAAAAATTTATAAAATTAGTTAATCCAACCGAAATAAACCACCTGATTTTCCTTGTTCTATAAGGATACTTTTTAAGAGCGCTCCCCTCACCTGCTTATTTTTTATGAAAAACGTGCGATCTTACTCCTGCCACAACAATAGCCCGCCCATCTTTGACCTTATAACGCGCGCTCTCCTAACTTAATGTGAACTGCGCTGAATTGTTCATCCCCAATCACTCTGGCGCGGTGGCCGTGCTTAGCTGGGTCAAACTCGCTCCCTGAAGGAGTGAAGTCTTGAGCAATGAATTTCTCCCCAGGGCCAAATTGCTTTTTCGTTCCGTCTTGTAACTCTAATTCGATACGCCCTGCCGAAACAGCAATCAACGTCGGATCACCAGCCACATGCCAATCAGATTCATAACCTGCAGGAGAGCTACGATAGCGGAAGTTTAAACAGCCCTGTCGCTCACTAATCCACATTTCCCCATGAGCCGATTGAGCGAGGGTCACGGTACTAAAAATAGATCGATTGTGATCATCCATGCAAATAACCGGGATACTGACAGAAGATAGAGCCATAAAAAACCTTTTCACAAGGCTGATCAGAAGCAAAGTAAAAACTAGAGCCTCTAGCCCCTCACCCCTTTAACTACGCTCTCCCTAACCCGTCAAAGGTGAGATGCAGCTCGTTAGTTTCATCGGTTTGGTCGAGGTCTATGACGAAATACGCCGACCAGAGGAGCTCCAGATCGGGATCACAGAGGGTTTGCGTAACACGGAGGAGGCGTTTCCCTTCGTCGGTCGTTTCTTCGCTCAAGTGGTGATGCTTCTTGTTCCGTGCTTCTGGGTCCAGGCGGTATGGTTCATAATCGTCAAGGTAGTCATCAATCGAGTTTTCAAAATGAGAAACCTCCCAGTTGGCTCCATTACCAGCGGTTGGTTGCATAAGCGCGAAACATTGATCCCAGTTTTCATCACGCATCGCCTTAATAAAGCTCAGAATCGAGCGATGAACGAGGGCTGAGAATTCAGCCTTACGGCGAGTCAACGAAACCTCTCGGCGCTCCGCTAGTTTCGCTTCGCGGACGGCCTCAGGATCGTAATCGGGATCATTCAACGTCTTCCACTCATCCACTAGGGAGGAGTCGGTTATCTCTAAAATATCATTAATAAACTCCTCTGCTTCGAGCACCTCTTGGGTCTTCGCGCTGGCAGGAACGGTCTGTGTGAGAACCTTATAGACCTCCGAAAGGTGGCGCAGGAGCACTCCTTCGGTACGCTCAAGCTTGCAATCACGGATATAGTCAGGGAAATCTGTAAAGTCCTCGAACATTTCCCGCACGATCGATTTTGGTCGAATGCTGTGCTCTTTGAGCCATGGGTTTTTCAGGATAAATTCGTTATAGGTATCGTAGATAAAGTCCTTACCAGGCTTAGGATAGTCCGCTTCTTCTAACCGCTCCATTCGTTCTTCATAGCCTACCCCTTCATCACGTAATTCCTGGAACAGTCGATCACGCTCCCGCTTAGTCTGCGCACGCAAAATGACCTGTGGGTCTTCCAGCACCGCTTCCACGCACGAGAGCAGTTGTAATGAATACTCGGGGGCGTCCTTATCCAGTAACGGAAGCACCTCTAACAACCAAAGCCCGAGGGATTGATTAAGAGAAAAGTCCTCGGGCAACTCCATATTGAGCTCGAGTTTTTGCCCCTCATGCTCCCGCTCGGCAGGAGGAATGATTTTCATCACCTTTGACTCCACTAATCCACGAAAGAGCTTAAAGGCGTGCTTACTCTGCTTCCGTTTATTGACCTCCGTTTCATGAGAAGTTGCAATCAGTTGCCTAAGCGAGGCGCAACCATCCTCCCCTTCTCGCGAAAGGATATTGAGCAGCATGCTCTGACGTAGACGAAAGGAGGAAACCAGAGGCTCAGGAGGCGAATCTATGAGCTTGCGATACGTCTCTTCCTTCCACGCAACATAACCAAACTCGGGGGGGGATTTCTTGGGTTGAGACTTAACCTTCTTCCCTTTCGCCGCTTTTTCCGCTACCTTCGCCTTTGCTACAATGTTTTCAATCTCATGCGCAGGCGCTTGGGCGATCACATATCCAATATCATCGAAGCCTCGACGCCCGGCTCTGCCACAAATTTGCTTAAAATCGCGCACTGTCAGGATCTTTGTCTTCTCCCCGTCATACTTACAGAGCTGGGTGAAGACCACCGTACGAATGGGGACATTCACCCCTACTCCTAACGTGTCGGTGCCACAGATCACTTTCAGTAACCCCTTCTGTGCTAATTTTTCGATGAGAATCCGGTACTTTGGCAAAAGCCCCGCATGGTGCACCCCTATTCCGTTTGAGAGAAGTCGACGGAGATCCTTTCCGTAAGGAGAGGAGAATTTTACGTCAATCAGCGCCTCGGTCAGCTTTGCTCGCTCCTCCTTGCTCAAAAAGCTCCTTGAAACTAAATTGTTCGCGGTTTGTGCGGTGGAGTTTTGTGTGAAATGCACGAGATAAATCGGCGCCTTATTAGCCTCAACTAGCTGAGTGATATTTTCCTCCAGTGGGGTCTCCGAGTATTCAAATTCCAATGGAACAGGGCGCTGGTCAGATTTTACCAGAATAGTCGGCTCACCAGTAAGCTCCGTGAGCCCTTTCTCAAAGACGCTCGTCTCCCCAATTGTAGCAGACATCAGGCAAAACCGCGTCTGGGGAAGAGTCAACAGAGGCACCTGCCACGCAATCCCTCGCTCACGATCAGAGTAGTAATGAAACTCATCCATAATGAGGTCATCTATTTTAGCCAAGCACCCCTCGCGGAGCGCCATATTTGCGACTACTTCGGCGGTACAGCAAATGATCGGAGCATCCGCATTCACAGATGCATCACCCGTAACTAATCCCACATTTTCTGCGCCAAAGGTTTCGCACAGCGAGAGGAATTTTTCGTTCGCCAACGCCTTAATCGGCACGGTGTAGTACGTCGTCCGACCTAAGCAAAGCCCCCGGTAATGCACAGCTAAAGCCACTAGTGATTTCCCCGAACCCGTAGGAGTATTAAGGATCACATTTCGCCCCGAAAAAAGCTCTAGAATCGCCTCTTCCTGGTGGTCATAAGGCTCAATTCCTGAATCCTTAAGCCATTGAAAAAAATGCTCTAAAGCCTGCTCCGATGAAAAGCCTGCACTGGGAATGGGAATCTTACTCACCCCTTAGACCTACAAAAATCAAATCCAGATAACAACTGTTCTCTTCCCCTTTTTCTATGAAAACAAGCCCCTTAATACTTCCCTTGAAATAACGAAGGCTAAATTCGCTTCCCCATTATGAGGCTCATGAATTGACAAGCATTTACATTACCTCTATGCACTGGTTTATGGCTACCGCTAAAAAGAAAGACGAAAACTCCCTAGTGAACATCATGGTGAATGTTCTCATTCCCGTTATCGTGCTTTCTAAAATGAGTAAAGATCCCTCAATGATAGATGGAGATCCTCAGTTTTACCATGTGGGTCCATACCAAGCGCTCCTCATCGCCCTTATTATTCCTCTAGCCTACGGCATCTATCACTTCATCAAGACTAAGAAGTTCAACCTCTTTTCTGCAATCGGCGTATTCTCAGTCTTACTCACTGGCGGAGTCACCCTTTACCTTTGGAATGAAGATGGAAGCGTAAAGCCTGATGCTGCTTTTTGGTTTGGGCTCAAAGAAGCAGTCCAACCCCTAATCTTGGGTGCAGTCGTGCTCGGTTCTCACTGGACGAAAAACCCTCTCTTCCGCGAGTTCATCTACAATAATAACATCTTTGATATTGGCCGCATCGAAAAGAAGGTCAATGAAGACGAGGCTGAGGAAGCCTACAAAGGCATTCTTTTACGAAACACAATCATGTTTTGTGGAAGCTTTGCCATTAGTGCCGTCCTCAATGTCTGTCTCGCCTACTACTTCTTAGGTAATCTAGATTTTACCGCAGACAATGCTCGTGAACTCTACAACCAAGGAACCGCCAAAATTATGGGATGGGGATTTGTCGTCATTCTCGTTCCTATGATGATCATCCTAATGACCATCCTCTTCAAGCACTCTAAGGACCTGCAAAAATTAACGGGGCTAGAGAAAAATGAAGTCCTCCTCATTGGAGGGTAAGTCGCTTTCCTAGCTCACTCAACAGGCGGCAAGGTTTTGAGCCCCGGAATATCTTCGCGCTTGCGCCCGTAAGTGAAGTCGTCGCGCAGATTAGCTGGGATTGCGAATCGGTATTGTGTAATGAGCTCCGCTCTCGTTTGCTCCGCGCTCTGCTGCCAAAACACTAAAGCATGAGGTACTCCTCTATCTTCCACCTCTAGTTTACCGCGGGATTCCCCATCAATTTTGAGGTCAAAGCCTCGCCCGTCCCAGCCCTCTACTGTCGTCTGCCCCCTAGATTTCAAAATAAGCTCGCGCCCTAATATTGAGAGTTTCTGGTCACGATCGACTAAGGACCACAAGCTAAGCTCCCGCCCCTTACCAGGCTCCAGCTTTAACACACGAGGATTCGGATTCCCTGCCTTTACGTCATAAAGATCTATCAGACATAGTATCACAGTCTCACCCCTTACGATCTCGACCGCATAGCTCAGCTTATTACCTCCCTCAATCTGAAGCTGAATTGTATGAGCCCCGCGATTTAAAAGGTACGCCGAGCTCACCCCCTCGGGCGCCAAGGCATTGACTCCCAATGCCTTGTGCTTCGTGTGGAATCGCACGGGCTCCGACAAGAAGTTATAAACCTGCAAACACCCAACCTCAGGCTGAGCTAGAGCGTTCATTAGAAGGATAAGGAAGCTGATTAGTAGTTTCATTTTTCGGATTGGTGGTGGAATTTAACCTGAGGAGGGCGAGATTGATCTATGGAACGATCCTCATTCAAATATGGATGAAGAGTAACATCGAATGATTTACGAATGGTAGAGGTGTAATCTCCTCCCTCTTGCTCCACCTGAATGTGAATCCGGTACGAGCGTGATTGAGTAGTGAAGAGGTCGCAGCTCTTCCGGAATAATTCTTCGCGCCCTAGGTCACTCCAGAGCTCGCGCCTTACATCAAAGGAGCCTCCTTGATACCAAATCTTCTCTCCGAAAAGAGGGAGGGATTCGTCCTCATAAAGGGACTTAGCAAGAGCGATGTCAGAGAGGGCTAGAAAAGGCCGCTCCTTTCGCGCTGCAATAATCCCATCAGCAAAGACACTAGCCACTTCATTTTCCGCATTCCTAGGGGCTCTCGTAAAGTTTTTCATCACCTCATCATCCTTGTTCGTAATTCCTGCAAATAAAGCCTGGAGGACAGCACGTGGAGCCGTATTCAGATTAATACGTGACTTCAGAGAGCGCAGGGGAGAATCCGTAACGCGAAATTGATCTAACAGGCGCGCACCCTCATAGCCCCTACGAGCATCTCCATCCAATGAGGCGAAACAATGGAACTCAGGACTCCCAATCGCTAAGGTCATTCCACCTCCAAAAACCCCAAGCTCTTCCGCCTCTAAGGGAGCCCCGTTCTTATCCTCTCCATAATTAGCAATCAGGTAGTCTGGATTCCTTATGATTTCTCCATCTACTTCCTTCGTCGGCTGATACACTTGGCTCCACTGTGCTGGATCGAACACGTTTCCCAACTCCCCTAGACTGGTGAAATACCCCTGGTTAGAAATCGCCTGTAGCGACCGTAAATGGTGGTCCCTAGACTGCTCCACATAAAATTGGCTAATCATGTCTCCCGACGCGAGTTCCAGATCTTGGCCCTTTACGCCCTCAGGGTTATCCCACTTTACGTACCCATGTTCCCCGGGGTAACGCATCCCCCTACTCGGAGTTGATGTACAACCCCGTACATCCTTACCGTGGTTGAGCGCATCGTGATGAGGCGACGGAAAAAGACTAGCGTTATTAATTTTTCCCGATTCATCCAATTGATAATCATTCGGCCCACCAAAAGAAGTCCTTAGGGCGTAATTCAATGCTCCTACATCTTCATTTTGATTATAAAAGGTCGCCCTCGGGTCTCCTGTCATTCCCTCGTAAAGCGCTATTCCGTGCAGCGTATTATTCGCATTTTTTTCTAGGGTATCGATTAAGCTCGTCGAGGAAATGTCGAACCCTCCATGGATTAAGCCATCAACCAGATAAAACTGATCAGGCTCTTCCTTCTCTGGTTCCGCAGGGCTCCAATAAATCTCTAACTGATTACCCTCGGAAGCGGTACGTCTAGCCGTGATCGCGTTGCCGCCACCTCCACTCGCTAGCTCATAGTGCAGGTACGCCTCAGGATCTCCGATCTTATCTCCATCCAAATCTTGAGTAAGCTCTAACACCCTATAAGAATTAGGCTCAATAACGATCAACCCATCCCAATAAAAAAGCTCTTCGGGCGGCAGCGCGTACTCGGCTCCTCCTAGAGAAACTCGGTGCCGTCCACTAGGACTGAAACGGGTCTTCAAGAAGCCATGGATCGGTTTATCCGTAGGATTATAGAGCTCAATAAAATTACGAATCTGCAAAACCGCCCCTAACTCCGTCGCATCCGATAGATAATAACGCCTAGAGCTCTCCGTATAAAACGGGTACGAATCGACCCCTCTATAATTCCCGCTATTTCCTCCTGCTGGTTGGGATGGAATATGATCCCGGTCAGCGTAATCCAGAATATTCGCCGCCAGCGTTTTACAGTACGATTGCCGCCCCGTAGGAAACCCACCGTATCGGGATTCCACAGGGGACTCCTCCGACACCTCAATCCCCACCGCCTCATATTCTGTTGCATTATCCTTAAACCCCCGAACCTGTTTAATCCGCTCCGCAACCTTATCTACTGACGCTTCTCCTCCATCTACCTCAGAAAGGCGTAACTCCTCGTTCAAGTTCAATTTTACTGCCCCTGCATTAGCATATTCTAACCCATATGGAACCGCCTCAACCTCGATCGTATCCGCTAGCCCAAAGGAACAATACTCCACGAGGTCTTTGTACTCATCTTCCAGAGATGAACGGACGATTTCCGCTCGAGCCAAATACGGAGGTAGCCCAAGCTCCCAAAATTCAACCAACGGGTGATCTGGCGGGCTTACGCTCTCCAGGTCATTTACTAAGCGGGGTCTAAAAGGCTCCTCATAATTCACAGGGAACTCCGTCATCCCCTCTGCCCCCGAGCTTAAAGTCGTCAGTCCTAAATGGCGATGATCTCGCACCATATCCCTCGCTCGTTGTTCCTGTTCGTCCTCGCTTAAAAAGCGATCATAACTCCATGAATCATTGGCGCTCTGATAGTTGAGAGCTTCAAAGTCAATCCGTCCATTTAGGTCTTCTATCCAATAAGAATACGACAATCCATTCTCCAACTCCACTGCTGGAACGGCTTGGGAAAAACGACCTGCTGTGCCCCAACTTAATTCCAACATTTCAATTAAAGGCTCACCTTCATTCAACTCTCCATTATATTCGAGATAACGGTCACTCCCATCCGTCGATGCTAACTGAGTTACCTCTGTCGCAGATACTAATGGCTGATGCATCCATTCTTGCCTATTAGGCTCATACCAAGAAGCGACATAATACTGCGGGCGATTCTTTTCGTCCGAGATCATGTGAATGACAAAACTAGGCCGATTCGTCGCGACTATTAAAAGGCCTAGTGCAGCCTCCCGCGCACTTTTTTCCGCAAGTTGTAAAGTAACACCCCGCTGATAGGCATGTCCGCTCGCTCGCGAAGGCCGAATTTGCATCAAACTCGCCACCGCCAAAGCAGCCAACACGCTGACCGCCAATAAAGTCATAGGTAGCGAAAATCCTTTTGGGGCCGATGATTCCCCCCTCTTCACCCTCATCGTTTGAACGAATAGCTAAAATTGTAATGCGGAAAACTTACCTCCTCCTCATTATTTCCCATCGACTCCCATTGATCCACTGTCCTCGTCGCCCCATACGCTGAGGGACAGGCCTTCAACCCTAATTCTAGCGAATTCAAGGAGAATGCGAAATCTAACTCCTCTCCCATCAACATTGCGTGAATACTACTCGCGTACCGACCTTCTGACGGGCCGCCCTCGCTCATCCCTTTTAGGTAAGAGACGCCTCTGCCTGATTCATATCTCCCCGCCAGCGCCACAGAAAACTGCACCACGTTATCTGCAACTAATGAGAGCACCGCAGGTGAAACCTCAGTATCAAACCAGCCCAGGTCATCAGCAAACACGCTCGCACCTAAATAATTCGGCCCCTTAGGAATGGCTCCATCACCCACACCCCTCGATGGATCAAGCTTCTTCAACCGATCAAAAACGCGGTCTGGAGGAGTATAAAGGCGATAAAGCTTACGACCGTAACCCCTTTCGGTATCAGAATTCGCTGGAAGTAACTCCTCCCCTCCGGAGTTTTTCGTCAAAGCCGTAAAATACAGTACATGCGCCAGGGTCATTCCGTTCACCTCCTGGGACGCCGGAGTAATTAAGAAAAAGCCTAACCGATCATTAGGTAAAGGACGCCCCGTCTCCTCTGGACAATTCACCCCGAAACCCGCGTCCCAAGCACATGCGCCACCCTTTACAAAAGCCATTCCATTTCCGCTAACTCCCTCGCCCCATGTCACTGGATAATCCAGTGCGATACGTTCTAAATCGCGGCTCAGTAAATCTAAAGCCGTTCTTCCATTTTCCGTTTCCCTAGAGTTGTCAGTAACCGAATTATAACTATCAAGACTCAGAGGAACTAACGAGCCCACTACCAACATAAGGATAATCGTGATCGAACAAGCGACCAATACCTCAATCCATGTGAACCCTCCTCTCATATCTCTCCCCTATCGCGCTCTGAAACGAAGCTTATACTCCTTCTTCTCCCTCCGCGCTGCTGGTCTTCCTGCTGGATAGGACACCTCCACTACAAACTCCTCAGAGCCTAAAAGGGTGCTATCTTCCTCCTGCCTTACCGATACCACAAAACCTGAGCGCGCTGCGATTCCTCCGGTCAGCGCTATATCTGGGCTGGGCAATGGAGCTACCCCTCCCTCTGAGTCGAACAAAAAGCTC
Source organism: Akkermansiaceae bacterium (assembly GCA_023301545.1). Classification (GTDB taxonomy): domain Bacteria; phylum Verrucomicrobiota; class Verrucomicrobiia; order Verrucomicrobiales; family Akkermansiaceae; genus WTJZ01. The sequence continues at coordinate 36,109 of JALZUI010000040.1, read as the reverse complement.
GCTCCTTCCCCAATTTCGGGAAAACCAAATATCTGACCCTCTCCAAAAATCAATCCGGGGGCTTCACTCCATAGAGAGGGCAAGTCCGCAAAAACCTCCTGCGCAATCTCAGCGCATCTAAACAAACCCTTAGACTTTTCGCGATGAACCGAACTCGTACTAATGACCATTAGCACCGTAGGTAGCATCAGTCCCAACACACTAATTGATACCAAACACTCCACCAACGCAAAGCCCGCGGCGGTTCCTCTTCCGCCTTTCATAATTTCACCACCTTTCCTGTCAACGGGCTGATATACATCAACACTGCCTTGCTTAGATCTTCTTCAAACTTCATCTCTATGCCCTCATGTTTTACAATCAGATACGCTCCCTGACTTTGATCCGAATCCGTGTTTACATAAGGAACATACCTCCCCTCCTCATTAGTCAAAAGAGCCCCCTCAGAGCCGAAAATCAATATTCCAGAATAATCTCCCTCATCCATACAACTCCAAGCATTAGCATGATCCGTCGTATGATATACTAATTCAAATTGTCCCTCTATCTCAGCCCATCGTTGCACAGGCTCCCATCGACCCGACTCGTTCTCACGCGCCATCGCCAATAAGGTCTTCTCCTCTGATTGCCGAAGCGCTAACGCGACATTAGAAGACGTACTTCTCGCCTCCATCCTTACTCCATTGACCATGGAGCGCACGCGGGTACCAGATCTCGTCAACTCGCTCGATTTATTCGAATGCGCTAGATTCAAAGCAATCCCCCCAAAAAGCACAGTCGTAATTAGAATAACACAGAAAACCTCAAGCAAACTAAATCCCTTTTTCAAGAACTCAACCCCACAACAACAGAAAGACCTCATAAGATATTTATTAAACGATTTAATTAAAACTATCAAGCTAAATGATTGAAATAATATATTATATTATTAATCTGATACTTTTATCAATTCGTAACACTTGAGTCGAGCCTTCTTCCGTTACTTTTGAGCGCACGCGCCTGACAGAATAAGTATAACTAAAAGCACTTGCTATCTAAAAAAAGGATTGATACGTAATCCATAATGAAAATTACAATCATAGGAACAGGCTACGTTGGACTTACCACTGGCACGTGCTTTGCTGAAGTTGGACATGAGGTTACTTGTGTCGATAATAATGCGGAAAAAGTACAAACGCTCCTAGATGGGAAAATTCCGATTTTCGAGCCTGGTCTTGAAGAGCTCGTTAAGAAGAATGTAAATGCAGGACGCCTCAACTTTACCACTTCCACTGAAGACGGCGTTCGTAGTGGTGAGGTCATTTTCATTGCAGTCCCTACCCCTCCACAAGAAGATGGATCTGTCGACCTCATGTACATCGAGAAAGTCGCCCGTGAAATCGCACAATTTCTTACTCCTGAAATGGGGTACAAGGTCATTGTGGACAAATCCACGGTCCCTGTAAAAACAGGCCAAAAGGTCGAAGAAACCCTCGCACGCTATGCTAAACCTGGCTGTGAGTTCGGTGTCACCTCCAATCCTGAATTCCTCCGTGAAGGAAGTGCTGTTGCTGACCTCCTCAAGCCTGATCGCATCGTCTTCGGATCTAATGACGAGCGCGCCACCACTATAATGCAAAAGGTTTACGAACCATTTGTCGCCCCCGTCTTAGTAACCGACGTCGAATCTGCCGAGCTCATTAAACACGCTGCCAACTCATTCCTCGCTCTTAAAATTTCCTACATCAACGCCGTTGGACGGATCTGTGAAGCATCAGGCGCAGACATCGAAAAAGTAGCCGAAGGAATCGGAATGGACGACCGTATCGGACGTCGTTTCCTCAATGCTGGTCTCGGTTACGGTGGCTCCTGCTTCCCTAAAGATGTTAAAGCCTTCATCGCTATCTCTGAATCACTAGGTTACAATTTCGACCTTCTCAAACAAGTCGAAGAAATTAACGAAGACCAACGGGAGCTTTTCCTCAACAAAATCCGCGAAAAACTCTGGGTTCTCCAAGAGAAAAAAATCGCCGTTTGGGGACTCGCTTTCAAGCAAAACACTGATGACGTCCGTGAATCCGTAGCCATCAAACTCATCCACGACATGCTTGCGGAAGGAGCTCAAATCACTGCATACGATCCAGAAGCCATCGGAACCGCTAAAAAGTTTGGTGATCTCGATGGGAAAATAACCTTCGCTGACGACCTTTACAGCTGTGTTGAAGGCGCGGAAGCACTCATTGTCGCCACCGAATGGCCCGAGTTCGCCAATGCAGACCTAGCCACCGTTCGCGAAAAAATGGGTGCGAACCTCATCTTTGACGGACGCAACCTCCTCAACCCTGAAACAGCTGAAAAGCAAGGGTTCGAGTACCACTCCATCGGCCGCCCAGCCACCGGAGTATAAGCACCCACCTTTATGGCAAAACAGGAAAAAAATGTCCGCCGTGCGGCCGTATCTGCATTAAGAGCATGGTCCCGCGGGCATGAATATGCTGAATCACTTATCGACAAGCATTCACTCAAGAATGAACTTTCGACTGAGGATCGCGCCCTTTTACAAGCCATCATTATGGCCGTACTCCGACACCGTAATTTGCTCGATCACTGGATTGGGCGAATTCGCGATGGGAAACTCGACCATGAAGTCCGCGACATCCTCCGAGTAGGAGTAGCGCAGCTCATGATTCTCAAAATTCCTGACCACGCTGCCGTCTATGAAACTGTCAACTGCGCACGCAAACCTGCCCGCGGACTTATAAACGCCATTTTACGCAAAACTCTCCTTCTCCGTAAGCGCTTCTACGAGGAGCTCGACGAGCAACCTCTTCCCATCCAATACAGCCATCCCGAATGGCTCTGGAAACGTTGGCGCAAGCAGATTGGCACCCAAAACACTGTCGCCCTCGCAGAGTGGAATAACCAACCTGCAGATAACTATGTCCGGCTCAACCCGTTACTCCCTACCGAGGTCGATTTTGCTGCTCTCGGGCTAGAAGCCACCGTGGACGATCGTTTCTATAAAGTCACTGAGCGACTCCCATACGATCTCATTAAAAGCGGCGGTATATACGTCCAAGACCTCGCCACGCGTCACGCGGTCGACTTAGTAGCAGCTAAACCAGGCGAGAGCATTCTCGACGCCTGCGCCGCCCCCGGTGGGAAGGCTGCCTTTATCGCCTCTCAAATGCAGAATGAAGGTAATATCCTCTGTACGGATTCTAACGCAAAACGTCTCCCTAGGCTTGAACAAAACCTCCGACGTCTCGGTGTGAAAAATGCGGATATCGACGTGCATGACTGGACTCTTGCCGCTCCTAAAAAGTGGCACAACAAGTTCGACGCCATTCTGGCTGACGTTCCTTGCTCCAATACCGGAGTGATCCGTCGCCGCGTTGACGTTAAATGGAGACTCCAGCACGATCAATTCACCGAATTGCGCGAACTCCAAGAAGCCATCATGACCAACCTTCTCCCCTGTATTAAGTCAGGCGGGCGAATCATTTACTCCACCTGCTCAATTGATCCTGAGGAGAACGAAGAAATGATTCAATGGCTCACGGAGACCTATCCAGAGCTCACTTGTGAGAAACAGATTCACATCACCCCTTTTGCAGATCAAACCGACGGCGCTTTTGCCGCACTACTAATCAAGGCGTAATTTCCCAGCCGTTATAAAAAGAAGGTTAAGATATAATTCTCTATCTTCATCATCTGTGTTATTGATTAATCCCTATGTCAACAACACGTAAACCCATCGATGTCTCGGAAGCACCTGCTTTCCTGAAATTCGTCCCTCTCGTCATTATAGTCTTGGTTCTTATCATGGTTCTTAAGAACGCCCTGATCATCGTCGAACCTGGACATGCCGGAGCTAAAGCCACCCTCGGAAAAGTAAATCCTAAAGCCCTCCCAGAGGGATTCCACTTCGCTATTCCAGGAATCGATAAAATCACCCAAATCGATATCCGCCAACAAAAGGAAACGGCCCAATCGACCGCCGCCTCTCGTGACCTCCAAACGGTATCTACCCGTATTGACGTCCAATATTCACTACGTGGTGAAATGGTTCCTAAAATCTACCAAAAAATTGGAACCCGCGAAGTTTTTGCGACCACAATTATCGACCCAGCCCTGCAAGAATGTCTCAAGGCTGTCACCGCTGGATTCACTGCCGAAGAACTCGTAACTCAACGCTCCAAGGTCAAGGACGCGGTGGAGCTGAAGCTGAAGGAATTCATCGCCAAATCTCTCTCCATGAAAGAACTGGGCAGCAGTGTTGACATTCACAACATCGCCATCACCGACTTCAAATTCTCCCGCGAGTTCGATGCCGCGATTGAGGCGAAAGTAACCGCAGAACAGCAGGCCCTTCAAGCGAAGCAGGAAAAGGAAAAAATCATCATCCAAGCTCAAGCACAGAAAGAACGTGCTAAGTTAGAGGCCGAAGCTAAAGCCGTCAGCATCCGCGAAGAATCAATCGCTAGAGCTGAAGCTATCAAGCGTGAAGCAGAAGCGCTACGCAACAACCCAGAGCTCATTAAACTCCGCTCTATCGAACGCTGGGACGGAGTACTCCCTAAGTTCAGCGGAGGAGGAGCTATTCCCCTGCTTAACTTTGATATGCAAGAGCTCGAAAAAGCCAACTAATTTCCTTAGCCCGCCATCACGAAGCTAATAAAACTACTTAGCTGACTTCATCCAAATCGTGGTGGCGCCTTTATTGCTTTCTCTAGGGCCTTTTAGTGCAGTAACTTTAAGAGTCATTTGAGCGACTCCTTTTAAGTCGCTTGGGTTGTAAGCAAAAGATGGCGCCTTAATCCCTGCCTCGACCAACTCATAATCAGGAGCATTCCCGACAGCTCGGTAAAGGTTGTAGGACTCGGCATCATCAGTGGCTTTCCAGGAAAGCTCGATTCTACTCCTTCCGTTGGCCTTGATTGTAAGATCACTAGGAGCCGTAGTGGCAGTGAACTCTGGAAGCTCCGTTACCACGTACACTTCGCCCTTAATGCTATCGATGCTGATCAGGTCACTTCCTGTCACAGTGAAGTCTACTGGTGCACCAGCTTTTGTCTGAACGGTCGCCTGCGCCAGATTCGGGTACCTTAATTTTAAAATCCCTCCCGCCTTAGACAATACCTCTATACGAGTTGCCCTGCTCTGATTCCATTCAGCAGAGACCTCAAAATTACCACGAGCCAGAAGCCCTTTATAACTCCCTTTGGGCCATGCCGAAGGAAGGGCCGTTAGAGGTGAAATTACATAATCGTGGCTCTGCATCAGCATCTCGGCAACTCCCGCCGTAGCTCCGTAATTCCCATCAGCCTGGAAGAGTGGGCCACCACGGTGGTCATTAAAAAGATTGTGCAGGAAATTCCCTCCCAATAAGTCTTGGTAAAAGATGTATGCCTCATCACCATTGTGTACACGAGACCAGAATGACACCCGTTCCGCACGCGCCCATCCGATATTCGATTTATTGGTTCGTTCAGTTAAGCTAACCTCAACCGCATCTAACCATGCAGGCGTCGTATCATTGATCAGTTGCCCCGGGTATTCCCCTAATAGCATCGATGTGTGGCGATGATGGGGATCACCAAACTCTCCGTAGTACTCCTCATCCCGAAACTCCTTAATCTGACCCGACTTACCAATATGAATAGGATCTAGTAAAGATAACTGCTGCTCATAGAGTTTTAGTCTACTCTCCGATCGCCCCAATATTTTTGCAGCCGCAAGCGTATTGCGGTGATTTTCGTAAAACATTTGTTGATCAAAGGTTGTTCCTATAGTGTTTCTCTTCTCTTGCTCGGGTGAAGACGATGGATTAGCTAACAAAGCGCCATCTACCTCTGTAACGAAGCGAGAGACAAAGTTCGCCTGCTCATACATTACCGGGTACACCGTTTCTGCTAATATCGACTCATCACGAGTAAAATCGTAGTAATCCCAGAACATGAGCCCTATCCATGAACCTGTACCAAAACCTGCAACTGGAGATTTACCTGTAATATTATAAGGGTTAGCCCAAAACGGCCCTGACCAACCATTATCTCCATCAGGGTCTAACTGCGAATTGTTATATTTTTTAATGTAATCCGTCGCATACAAGCGCTGTCTCGGTTCAAAGGTCTTAAAGAAGTCCACGTAGCTCTCAAACAGCTCTGGGAGGTTCGCGGTGAAGACTGGCCCATAAGCCATCTGTACATTGGTGTCATGTAGGTATTGCGAGGCCCAAGGCGCTCTTTCGTACATATTCCAAATCCCCTGCAGGTTCGGTGGCAAAGCCCCTTTTCGTGACGAACAAATCAGCATGTAACGCCCATAATGGAAAGCTAGCTCTTCCAAGTATCGGCTAAACTCTCCCCCAGGATACGCATCAACCAATTTATCTGTGGTTACAGTTGCCTTCTTCGCGCCTAAATCTAAGCTTACACGGTGAAACAATTCTTGATAATCTGCTTGATGGCTAGCCTTTAGCTCCGCAAATGATTTTACCGCAGCCTTAGCCATTATTTCACTCACCTTGGCGTGAGGGTGAGGAGAGTTTGCCAACTTTTTAGCCGCATCTTGCTCTAAAACTACTTTCGAATCGAATACATAGTTCGTTCCGACCGCTACTAATACAAGCGCGCTATTCGCCCCTGACAAAGTCAGCGTATCTGTACCGGCCTCCAACGTCCCTCCTTCTGGAATAATCTTAAATTGCCCTTCGAACTGGATCTTATAATGCGTCATCTCGCCAGATAGGGTCACTGTATCGTCTTTTACTGACACCTCACCGGTCTTCTCATCCCCGATATAAGGGATTGTTGGTCGCAGTGTAAAGGTGAGCCCGCCTTCCTTTGATGAACTCAGGCGAATTGCCATCACCTTATCAGGATAGCTCGTAAGGAACTCGCGTTCATACTTAACGTCCCCTTCTGTATATTTCACATACGCACAACCCTCATTCAGATCCAGACCGCGCTCATACTCACTCGTGTTTTGGTGATTAAAGTCCAAGTAAACCTCTGCGAAATTATTCAATCCAAAGCGCTTCATACCCTTTCCCGATCCCGACCCGTAAAGGCTATTCTCGGTGATTTGCAGGCGTTCTTTATCTACTCCTCCAAACATGTTCACTCCCATGTACCCATTCCCCATCGGAATAGACGCATTCGCCCACCCTAGATCCGTATCGGGCGCGGGCTTATCATAACATAATTCTAGAGCTTTATTCGAGTCAGATGGTTTAGCGACACCGATGATTGCGGTGAAAAATATAGAGAGAAGAGAAAACGATAATTTCATTACTATAAAGGAAGTTAAGTTGATTCTTTACCAGTACGAGAGAAATTTAAATTTCTTACCTAATTCGGCTATTTTCTTACCCAATTCGGCTCACGACATTATGATGCATTAAAAATATGCCTTTCAATTTTTGTCTTTTTTTATGAAAAAAGTGTGACTCATCCTTGACTTAATTTGTCAAAATGCAAAATTAGCTAAGATTTCCTTAGTTTGTTTTCGCCCTAACAACCCGCTCTTTCATGAAACTCGCTTATTCAATGCTCGGTATTGCCGCAGTACTCATCCTATGGATGACAGTCTCCTTCCTCCGCCCTATTCCTACCCAAAGCTACGAGCACTACTCTGCTTCTATAGCTCCTGTAGAAGTAGAAACAACAGCACAAGCTAAGGCTAGTGAAGATACCCAATAAGCGACCCTAACACTCATGTCTGTTGAGTAAGAGGCTCCGCAAAAGCGGAGCTTTTTTGTAACAAGAAATAAGTTCTAAATTGCCTATGACTTTCCGCCCTCCTTATCCCCTCGTTCATACAGATCTCGACGCGACTTTACTGAATCACGACACGTATTCATGGCAACCTGCCCTCCCTGCGCTTACTCGATTACAGGAGCTTGGCATTCCCCTCATCCTTAACTCCTCTAAAACCTTAGCGGAAATGCAAGAGCTCGCTACTGAGCTCAACCTTAGCCACCCTCTAGTCTGTGAAAACGGATCCCTCATTGCCATTCCTCGCAATGGAGATTTTTCCCTCTCTGAAATTGAAACCTATTTCCCGTCCATCGAAGTAACCAAAAACTATTGGCTCGGTAACCTAGGACGCAGTAGAGGACAATTCATCGAAACCTTACATAAGCTTCGTGAAAGCAACCCCGAATACCGCTTCGAGGGCTATAGCGACTGGTCTGCAGAAGACGTCGCTAAACACACTGGACTCCCCATAGAACAGGCCCACCTTTCTCATACTCGCCAAGGCACCGAACCTATTCATTGGCATGGCAGTGATGAGGCTTATAAACGCTTTCTGGGCGAACTGGCTCAATATGAAATCCAAGCCGTTGCAGGAGGGCGATTCATTCACATTTCGGGCCTTTCCGATAAAGCACACGGCCTCCGCAAGCTTAACGAACTCTACCAGCTCAAGCACCCTCAACGAGAACTACTTACAATTGCCCTTGGGGATAGCCCAAACGACCTCAACATGCTCAATGCTGCCGATATAGCAGTCGTCATCCCCAATAAGGAGAAGCTACGGCCAAGCGCTCAGAAAGTGATCTACGCTCAAGAACCTGGCCCTACCGGTTGGAACACTGAAATGCTCGCGCTCCTCGAACAAGTATAGCTCCAAGCTGCCCAACTTACTCCCTCAGAAACTAGCGCTCCTGATAGAGTCTACGACTTACGCATATACCCTTTTAATTCCGTCAGCGAAGTCGCCTTCAAAACAATCGCAGCTAAGGCATAAGTCGTCAGCCCTGAACCTACGAGTACAAGTAGTGCAGACGTTCGCGGAACAAAGGAGCCTGCGATCCATGGAGCGCAATACTTGGACGCTACGAAAATAACGACCGCCATACAGAGAGAGGCGAGAATAATGCGGCCAATTTGCATTACCAGCGGCTTCTTAATCGCAAAGAACCCTCGCAGCCCCATAAAGAGCAAGACCACATTTACCCATCCCGCAATACTCGTCGCAAAGCCTAGGCCAACGTGCTTGTATGTTGGGAAGAGGGCGAAACTAAAAATGATATTCACGATCACCATGACGATCCCGTATTTCATCGGACGCTTCGTGTCTTTTTGTGCAAAAAAGCCAGTCTGCAAAACTCTAATCAAAACGTAAGCCGGCAACCCGAGAGCAAATGCGCCCAAGACCTTTGCCGTTTCCACCACTCCACTCTCCGTCACACTTCCGTAACCAAAGGTCGATTTAACTAATTCGTAAGGCATCGCCCCTAAAGCAATCGCTGCGGGGATCGTCAGTAGTAAGCCTATTTTAATTCCATCACCAAGACTTTCACTCGCACCCGTCCAGTTACGTGCGCTCACCTGACGACTAATCGTAGGTAGTAGCGAAATACCCAACGCAATTCCGATCATTCCCAACGGAAATTGGTTAAGTCGATCTGCATAATAGATATACGATATGGAACTATCGTTCGTTGAGGCGATCTGCCCTGCAATGAGTAAGTTAATCTGCTGCACACTAGCGGCCCCAACGCCAGGAATCATCAGAATAAACAACTGCTTCATTTTAGGAGTAAGCTTAGGTATGGTCGCCTTAATACTCACTCCCTGCCTCTTCACTCCGTAAAACAGCAACGCCATTTGAGCCCAGCCTGCGATGAATACACACCAGGACAGGATATTCGTCATTTGGCGTTTCTCTTCAATCTCCAAAAACCATATCCAAACAAACCCAAGGAGAACAATGATATTTAGTAACACAGGCGCAAAAGCCGCTATAGCGAATTTCTTCCACGTATTCAGGACCCCACTAAGTTGCGCCCCCAAAGCCATACACAAAAGGTAGCAAAACATAATACGTCCCATTTCCACCGTGTAATCAAACTTCTCCCCTCCTTGAGGGTTAAGTAGCTGTCCCTTAATCCATGCCCAGGAAGATCCATCAGAAAAACCAGCCATGCCTTGCGCCACAACTTCATCAAACCCATTCAAAAAACCAGGAGCGACAAACGCCATAAACCACCGCATTCCGACCATCACCACTAAGGTCAAAACCCCTAGTACGGCAACGAGCCACGAGAACGCAAGCGAAGCAAAGCGATCCGAAGAGAGACGATCCTCCGTCTCTACTGATTGCCCATATAAAGGAACAAACGCCGAATTAAACGCCCCCTCCCCAAAAATCCTCCGCCCCATATTCGGAAATCGAAACGCCGTAAAAAACGCATCTGAATATGAGTTCATCCCTATAATAATCCCTTGGAGCACATCTCTTACGAGACCTAGGATTCGGCTAATCAGGGTAAAGCCTGAGATGGTCATTAAGCTGCGGAGCATAGAAGGAAAGCGTAAATTATTCTGTCCAATGTGCAGATATCCATTTACTAAGCAAACTTAAAAGATGAATGAATACGAATACCGCAGTGGAATAGGTTATGATGTCCACCAATTTGCAGAAAATAGAAAATGTATCTTAGGAGGCGTTGAAATCCCGCATGAAGTAGGCTTGCTCGGGCATTCTGATGCCGATGTACTTTGCCACGCCATCGCAGACTCTATCCTAGGCGCTCTTGGGCTTCCTGATATTGGGTACTACTTCCCCCCCTCTGACGATTCGATCGAGGGTATCTCAAGCCTCAAAATACTAGAAAAATGCGCGGCCTTAGTTCAAGAAAAAGGAGCCCGCCTCGTCAATGTCGATTCCATGCTCATTGCCGAAGCGCCAAAGGTCATGAAACACCGTGAGGCCATGATCGAAAACCTCTCCAAAGCACTCCAAATTACGCAAGACCGAGTTAACATCAAAGCCACCACTAATGAAACAATGGGGTTTGTCGGTCGCGAGGAAGGAATCGCCGCACTTGCAAACTGCTCGATTGCGTTTCCCCTAAGCTGAAGCACAAAAAAAGCGCTCTAACGAGCGCTTTTCTAAGATCTGTCCTCAGAGTAGTTTTACTTCTTCTCTTCCTTACTAGCTTTTTCTTCCTTCTCCGCTTTCGGACGGTCAGGCTTAATACTAACTAGCTTGCTATATTTTGTAGGGAGCTTTTTGACGCCAACTGACTTGTCCCAGAGTCGAGCAATTGAAGCCGCTTCTAGGAGGGTTGCAAAGGCTTTGCTCTTTCGGTCAGGATCGTCTGTCGCCTGACTTTTGAGACAATCCTCTACACTCTCATCAGCGAGGTGGATATCCATGATTCTGGTACCTGCTTCTAGAACAAGCTCCATCTCCTTGAATTCAGATAGAGCAAGCACTGAATTGAATTGTATTAAGGCTCCTTTTACATCTCCAGTCTCTTCTAGTCCTACACCATAGCAGTACGCAATTTGAGCTTTTTGGTAACCAGGTAATTTAGCCCCATCCCATGTCCGTTCCATCTGCACGAGTCGCTTCCAGTCCTTTTGGTGGTACGCTTTCCAGAATGCATAAAGTTTGATTTGGTTGAGGTGATTCTCATTTTTAATAACATCGTCACGAAAACCCTTTTCTAATTTAATAACCTCGTCGAATTTACGTTCACGTCGAGCGCACTCCATTTCATAGAAGTAGGCACGGGAAAAGTAATTCTCAGAAAGAGGTGCCATCTTGGCGTACTTTTCTTTACAGCTAATAAACGACTTTTTCGCTTTAGAAAAGTCACCTTCGTTAAAGAATTCTAACCCCTCTTGAAACTCCTTAGGGCGGAAGAAAAAGATACTATCTATGTCTTTCAGCGCCATTGTCGTCGCTTTTGTTGTCCGAGTATCTTCAAAAAAGGAAATTCCTTTGTTAGATGCGAGTTGGATATATACTTCTTTTGAAGCGCCGCCTTTAGTAACAATCGATTTAGCATTTTCAGCAAAAACAGAAGTTACTAGAGAAACGAGGATTAAACATGTGAGTGAAATAGTCTTCATATAAATCTGTTTTCGTAATTATTGGTTATTATTCTTCTGTGTCGCCATATCAACGATTTGCTTAGACGCTTCGTATTGAGCAACGAGTCCTGCCACGCTTTCCCGGAGGCTTTTTTCACTATCACTCATTTTATCAATAGAGCGTTGGGTAGCGTCGATATATACCCAACCTGAATTGTAGGCGAACTGGCGGTCTCCAATCGTTTTGATAAGCTTATCTTCTCCCAGAACCTGTGGTCTATTCCGTTCCCAGTAAATTTCCATCATGCGTTTAAGTGACGGAGCCGCTACAGGTACAAAGCCTTGGTTCCCGAAGTAGGTTTTCTGGTAATTGGTAAGCGCCAAATCTTTTTCCCCTAGGTTGTCCAGCGCCTGGGCGTAATAGAATGAAACATAAGACAATTCATAAGTGTACTTTTCTTTAAAGAAGAGAAGTGCATTAGCTTTTACCCCTCCCCAGTCATTCTGAGATTCATTCAATTGAATGAGCCTATAAAGCGCCCTCGCTCTGTCCTTGCCTCTAACTCCTTCATTTTTGAAGATTTCCGCGAGGAGAGTTGAAGCTTTAGCTTGCTCCGCCCCCTTAGCTGAACCAGCTAAAATATCAGCAATACCGAAGCGTGCTTGATTTGTATGAGCTGCATCCTGTCTTTTGATGATCTCTTCGTAATACGGCAATCCTCCACGAGGAGTATTGGTTTTTGTGCGAATGTATGTTCCTACTTTGCTCAATGCTGCAGGAGTTAGGCTAGTTGGTTTAAACTCGTTTTTAAGCTCATTAAAGACAACTTTAATACCAGCTTGTAACTTAGTCTCCCCCTCTTCATCTCGCTTCTTCTTGGCCTTATCCAATTCTTTTTCATACGCCCCGATTAGTGAAATCTTAATCAACGCAAGCGCTTCTCGATCATCGTCACTAACACCTTTGAAATTATTGAACTTTTTCTTAAGTTCTTCAATCCCATTGGCTTCTAGGTAGTTATCACGATATGTATTAACAAGCGCTTCTAACTGAGGCTGACCTGGTAGTTTTGCGACTGTGTTTACAATATCTTCCATCTTGTTCAAGCCTTCATCAGCACGTCCAATTTCTTTAAGTGCATTATAGCCCTGTACGGCGACTTGAGCTTGGTAAGGAGAATCTTTGGCGTAGTCCGCCCAGAATTGATCATAGTATTTCGCGGCATCCTTGTAGCGGTCACCTTCACCCGGGTAGTCCGATAAGAGGTTTATTAAGTAAAAGACCGATTCGGAGGCAACTCTCTTGTCAGAGCTTTCTCCTGCCTTAGTTAGCCCACGATTATAGTACTCTTCTGCGCGCGAGTAATCTTTTTCTGATTCCAGCACGTTTCCTTTCAGATTGAATGCCGCTGCCATGATAGGGGTCGAGCGGTATCCTTTTTCTAAATCATCGATTTTTGCTAGAGCCGTTTTATTGTCATTTGTTGAGTAAGCCGCATTAGCTCTATCAAAGAGTGCGTATGGATAAAAAGCGGTATTGTCCGATTTGTACTTTTCTAGGAAGTTCTCAAGCTTACCTATCGCCTTGTCAAATTGACCCAAGCGCGAGCAACAAGAGGCTTCCATATAAGAACTTTCAATAATAAAGGCACTCTTTGGGTATTCCTCTCCATGTTGAGTGAGGAGTTTCTGAGCAGCAGAAATGTCTCCCGTATAGAACTTCGATCCACCAAGTACAAAGAGAGCGATCTCATGCGCTTCGCTTCCTTTCTCTAAATTGGGCATTAGTTCTTCTGCTACTTCAATACACTCTGCATACTTACGGTCACGGTAAAGACCGGTTAACATCAGGCGCTTAACTTTTTCAATCTTGTCGCTGTCAGGGAAAGCTGTAAGGAATGTATTTCCGTAAGCATTCGCTTCTTTTACATAACCAACCGCATTAGCCATTTGAACTAGTGCGAAAAGGTTTTCTTCGCGATTTTTAGCTTTTGGGTAACTTTCTTCTAATTCTTTGTACGCACTATAAGCAGCGTTATTATTCCCCGCTCTAGACCATAGGTAAGCGCTAAGGTTTAGGGTGTACGCCTCGTTTGGCTCATCACTACCAGCTTGTGCTTGGGTGCTTGCCAGAAGCTTTTGGATGTAGTCAGGGGTCAAGAAAATGTAACCATCACGAATCGCTTTGGAAAATGTTGCTCCTTCTAATGTCCCCGCTTGGGCCTTAAGGTTATTGAGCGAGGTTTGAGTATTAGGAACTAACGATAAGAGCTCCACCGGTAAGACTTCCATGTCGGCTTGAATCGCTTGGGACACTTTGCCAATCATTCCACGCGCATACTGACTCACTGCAGCAGGATCTGACAGAAGGGCTGATTTATAATCTTTTAAAAATTTCAGCACTGATCGCTCATCATTATTTTCAATAGCTACCGCGCTCAACGCGTCAAAAGCTTTGTAAATTGTCGCAGGAGCAATGGCGAATTTCTCTTTGTTTTTGAGGGCTTTTTCGATCATTTCCATGCCCTTCTCTTTGTCTCCCGTTTTTAGAAGTGCCAACCCGTAATTAACGAAGAAGCTCCCCCAATTCGTCTTAGCGGAAGCTTTGTCTCCTTTATAACTACCTAGAAACGCCCCATACGATTGAACCGCAACTTCGTAATCTTCCGCTTTCATTGCAGTCTCCCCTTTTTTGAAAAGGGAATACACAAAATAGAAGTTTTCAGACTTACCTCCCCCGTTAGGGAATTTCAAATGGCACGTATCATACGCGGCCATTGCTCCTTTGAAATCACCCAAGTTGTCTAGACATATAGCACGGTTGTAGTGAAAAACGCCGAACATCGGACCGTGCAGCTTCATTGCTTTCGCGTCGTCCATTCTACTCAAGAAGCCGTCAATCGAAGCCAAAGCGCCACTCCAATCACTCGTTTTCATCATCTCGATACTCTCCGTGAACACTTTCTGCACGTTTTGTGCCTGAACAGTAGCCCCAAAGAAACACACACTCGACATAACGAGCACCTTAGAAAAAGTTTTAAACTTCATAGAAATATTGTTGTTTGCCTAAATTAGTTATCTAGCAGGTCAGTGAAAGTAACGCTTGTAATTTTGTATTTGCTGATTGCGTTAAGGCAATCCATCACTCGTTGCTGCTTGGCATCGCCACTGATTTTGACCTGTACAACCGGGTTGTCTCCTGAGAGATCACAACCCTGCTTGTAAGTCTCTAAACGCTGACTCAAAAGAGGAACCTTTCGATCCTCTGGATCCGTGTCTAATAGCTCGGAAGCCTCTCCTCCACCTACTGAAATATTACCTGATGCATCAACTTTGATGAAAAATGGTTGAGTAATGTTATTTTCATCAGGAGCGCCAGGTGAAGGCAACTTCATATTCACGTCCTGCTCAGTCGCCTTGATGCTAGTGGAAACAATGAAGTAAATGAGGAGAAGGAAACAAACATCGATTAAAGATGAGATGTCTAAACCTGGTTCGTCTGCATCGAGGGCGGATCTTTTTTTAACTCTGGCCATGGAAATAAATTGGTAAGTGGGTTAGTAGGAGGCTGATCGAAAACTACCAGCCGGGGCTTTTAAGGAAGGCTGCGAAGTGGACGTCCTCAACTCCTGCATTAGCAGCCGCACGGATCACCTTGCGAGAATGCTTGAAAATCGCGCGGCGGTCACCACGGAGGTGAAGCTTAGGAGCATAACCAAGACTGTCTACGAGGAGTTTCTGATTTTCCACGTAATCCTGTATAGCCGACGAGCTCTCTAGGAGTTGGCCTCCGTCATTTTTGACTGTTCCGTCCTCACTAATATTGATAACGATTCGACCATTAGCATCTTCCACCTGCACAGAGTTGCTGGCACTAGGAACCTCTACAGACTTATCCATCTCCACCGTAATCAAATTCGCGTTTACAATGAAGAAGATCAGCAGGAGGAACACCAAGTCGATCATTGGTGACATATCCACTGATTGATCAGCTTCTGCTTCGGGTCTTTTTCTGGTTTTGGCCATAGTTCTAGAGAGTGTAGATTAAGGAACAGTAATCAACCGACGACTTACGCGAGACCTTCAGGGATCTTAGCGAAGTACGCGTCTTGGTTAATCGTCTGTAAAGACGCGTTAACAAGCTCTTCAGAAGTTGTTGTTGCTTCAGCGATGAAGGCGTTCAGCTTATTCTTAAACATGTAGTAAAAGACTAGTGCCGGAATTGCGATAATCAGACCCCAAAGTGTCGTTAAGAGAGCAGTAGAAATCTTCGAAGCCAGTTGACTTGGATCCGCTTGACCTGCTTCCGCGAGAGTAGCGAAGGCGCCAACCATACCAAGAACAGTACCGAAAAGGCCAACCATCGGTGCCGATTGCGCTACAAGTGAAATGTAGTTAATCCAAACCATGTTTTTACGCGCTTCGTTAGCAGTAAAGTCTGCTACCGCGACTTCTACACCTTCACGACCGAGGTCTTCAGGCTTAGTCGCATCAACATTCGGAAGAGCGAAAGCAAGCATACGACCTAGGAAGCTTGGATCTGACGCTGAAATCTCAATCGCGGTACGCACACGGCAGTTAGTCATGTGGTCCATAAGCTCAGCCTTTAGATCGTCTGGGTGAAATTTAGCACGCGACACATTCATTGCATTGTAAACTACCAGTGCAACCAAGATGAGGAAAACGGCAAGAATAAGGAGCATTGTAGGCCCCCCATCCATTACGTACGTTTCAAGTACTGATTTTTTAGTCCCCTGAGCAAGAGCTAATGTACTAGTAGCAGCTGTCGCAAGTAATGTAAGATTCACTTTAGAAAAGTGTGATGATTTATTTAAGAAGTGTGCTTTCATATTTAATGATCGAGCCTCCTATTTGAAGAGTAAAGGGACCTCACCGCAAGCATTACTTACAAAAAAATTACCACTTCTTAAAAATAAATGGATAAATGAGCGGATAAAACCCTATCGACACTACGGGAATAAATTATCCAATCAGTCGCCACAAGCCCCTCCGAGACACCTATCTAATTAACGAGTCGCAAGCGTCCCATTTTGGAATTTTTAAGAGGGTTGTTAATGTCTGAAACATTTAATTCGATAGCCAACCGGTTAATTGCCACTGCTAACCCTTCTCTCGGAAAGCGCTCAGATTTAGTCCGCAACCAATAATTTGCCATATCGCGATACGCGTTACGTTTATCCCCCTTAAACACCTTCTCTATCAGCGCATCATCCTTCGCTAATGCAGGGTCAACTTTCACCCTGAGAGCGTAATACAAAGCCCGCATCGAACTGTAGCGAAAATTGTTCCCGCGTTCATATAATTCATCCCCTAGGCGGAGAGCTTCTTCTTCGCGTCCAGCAACCCGACCAATCGTGTAAAAGTATTCCCGCTTCATTCGGTCATCGGCGCGAGGGGATTCTAACGCCTTTTCAAAATAGCCTGCCGCCCGTGCGAAATCATATGGCTTGTGAGGAGCGGTGTAGAGACGTCCTAGATCTTGCCATAAGCTTAGATCTCCTGGGTTTTCCTCCGCCCCTCGCAAGAGGAACTCCTCTCCTTTGCTGTGATATTCTCGTTGCTTGAACTTCGCCCGTGCAGAGGTCATCCCGAGCTTATCCTCAAAGTCGTAATACGCATTATAAGCCAAGTGCCAGCCACCCGACTCCCAGTAATACGTATTCTTCGGTTGTAGCGTAACTGTCATTTCATACAACTGCTCTAGTTCGACCCAATCCTGAACCTCAAAAGCGCCATAGGCCTGTAAATTCATTACTGCCGCAATCAGGGAGCGCAATCCCCCCAGGGCGACAGCCGCGCCCGTCTGTCCAATCTCGATTTGATTTTCGCTAGAAAGCTCATCAGGTAAGAGCTGCGCCGTACGGAGATCATTAGTTAAGTTGTGCTGAGGCTTAACTAATAGCTCTCCCATCAACAATAGACTGAGTAAAATAACGCCCAACTGCCCCCACTTACGATTAAGCATGGCCACCACCTTCGCCGTAAACGGCATCACTGTATTACTTTCGCCCATCTTTTTATAGTTTCCGTAAATACACAGGGTTCAGCTCATCAGAGAGCTCTTTGCTATACTTATATCCATCGGAGTCAAAGCGCGTAAGCCCCTCTAGACAGTCCACCTTATTTTTAAGCACCCATGCTGACATAGCTCCACGAGCCTTTTTCGCATAGAAGCTAATCAACTTGTACTCCCCATTTTTCCAATCCTTGAAAACAGGCGTAACGACTTTAGCGTTCAGGGATTTTATCTGCACGGATTTAAAGTACTCGTTAGAAGCGAGGTTTAGCAGAAGCTCACTATCACCCAGTTGCTCATTGAGCTTTTCCGTAATGACGCTTCCCCAGAACTTGTACAAATTCGCACCCTCAGGATTGGCTAATCTCACTCCCATTTCTAATCGGTAAGGCTGCATCAAATCGAGCGGCTTTAAGACCCCATAGAGCCCAGAGAGAATCCGCAAATGATCCTGCGCGTAGGTTAAATCCTCGGTCGAAAACGTCTCAGCCTCTAACCCTGTATAAACGTCGCCTTTAAATGCGAAAACAGCCTGTTTGGCGTTATCAACGGTAAACGGCTGTGACCAGGAGTGGTAACGGGCCACATTCAGCTCCGCAATTTTCGAACTCACCTTCATCAGCCTCTCAATATCTACTGAGGATTTTTCCCGCAGTATTTCGATCAGTAATTCACTATCCTTTAGCATCTCCGGCTGAGTACTAGTCGAGGTCGGAGGCGCGGTTTCAAAATCGAGCGTTTTAGCTGGGGAAATAACAATAAGCATAATTTGAGAAAGTAGAGTTCAGTTCTATAAGCGATGCTCAAAACTCTTTTTTGGCAAAGGTGAACCAAGAAAGAATCAAATACACGGAAGCGTAAATTGAACTAATCCCTGTCAACTTCCAGATTACCCCCTTAGGAATCGTCTCTCCAGCTACTGCCGCGTCAATTACGTTAAAAAGCCTGAAATCAGGGAAGAGCACAGAAATCACATGCGAAGAATATTTCACAAGCGTTCCGACCTCTCCTTGCTGGCTCAACCAAAACTCCCGCGCTTCTCCCGCGAAGTGACCGATGAAGTAGATCAGAAAGCCCATAATAATCGTGAAAAGCGTACTGGTAGAGAAGGTCGAAATTAACAACGCCACCCCTGCCACCACTATGGATTTCAGAAAAATCGCGAAAACGCCCGCCTGCATGCTCCAGGTAACTCCTTGCGAGAGTACTTCAGCACGTTCCACTGCTGTCTCTTCTGCGCTCCATCCTGACTTCTCAGCTATCAACATATGTTCCGCTAGCACGCCCATTGTACGGGTATGTAAAACCCCCATCAGAACTAGATCCATCAAGAACAGCGCTATAAAAATCATAATCAAAACCCCCAGATACTTACCCGCCAGGTAATCAATCCGAGGCACGGGCTTACAGAGGATCGTATAGAGCGTCCGGTCCTCAACATCTCTCGGCAGCAATAAACCCGTCGCAGCCACTGCGAAAATGATCGCAAATAGCCCCATCGTCCCCATCGCGGTACTTTTCAGCATTCTCAGCTCTTCTAGCGAGGCCTTTTGTGGTGAATTCCCTGTAGGGAGTTCAAAAAACTTAATCGCAATAACAATAACAGCAAAAACCGCGAGAAAGCCAAAGACCTTCATCCGCATTAACTGTGTAAACGTATGCGAGGCGATAACAGAAATTCGTTTTAGTGATCCGATCATTTTTCCTCCTTTGACATTTGTATAAAGAGCGACTCCAGCGAGGTCTTAGGAGAACCGCTTGAAACAACTTCTAAGCCTCTAAATTCTTCTGCTGTTGCTAATAATTTGGCTTGTGACTCCGCGTCACCCTTAACAACAATCTCAAATTGCTCTTTCAGGGTGATCAGCTCTTCTAGCGTTCCTTCACGCTTTAACTCTCCATTGAAAATAATACCTACGCGATCACAAATCGCCTGCACTTGCTCCAAAAGGTGCGAACAAAGAAAAACCGTTTTGCCGGCCTCTTTCAGTTCTAGGATCAGGTCCCTAATTTCGCGGGATCCCACGGGGTCCACCCCTGCAGTAGGTTCATCGAGGATTAACAACCGAGGCTCGTGAATCAGCGCTTGGGCCAATCCGATCCGCTGCAACATCCCTTTAGAATACGTTCCTACCTTCTGCTTTCTCGCATGAGTCAGGGAAACTTGCTCCAGTAAGTCCGTAATGCGCCCCTTTAAGAACGCCCCCGAAAGCCCACAGAGCTTCCCATAAAATTTCAAGGTTTCTTCCCCCGTCAAATGCTTGTAAAAATAAGGGTTTTCCGGCACATAACCTACATCCTGGCGAGAATCTACCTTCACCGAATCACGGCCAAAAATGCGGCACGTTCCTGACGTTGGCGCCAAAAGCCCTAAAAGCGCCTTCATTGTTGTAGATTTCCCTGACCCATTAGGCCCGATCAATCCGTAGATCTGCCCTTCTTCGATCGAAAGAGACACCCCCTTGACCGCTTCGATTTTTTCACGTCGAAACGGGGTCGGAAACTCTTTCGTCAACTGATCGATTTCAACCGCCAAACTCATCAGTCAACAATACAAAAAGCCCGCCTCTTGATGCAAGCTTTTTGCAACTTAGTTTACTGCTCCCAACTTGCAATCGAACTTGATAATCAGGATTTCTTAATTAAAAAATACAAAAAAAGCCCGCTCCTAACCATAAGTCTCACGATTAGCTTAGAAAAATTTTAGAAAAGCGCCTCTCGCTAAACTTCCTGATAAATTTCTTAATTCCTCTCTCCTCTTTACGTAAAAACCCCTATCCACTACTACCTATGCGTTGCATCGAATGTGGACACCTAAAGGACAAAGTGATCGACTCCCGTATCAGTAAGGACGGGACGAGCATCCGGCGTCGGCGTGTCTGCTTAAAATGCGACCACCGTTACACGACCTACGAAAACGTCGAACGCACAGAACTAAAGGTCATCAAGAAAAACGGAAAATCCGAGAGCCTCAATCGTGAAAAGCTCTTTCAAGGGATGGTCAAAGCCTGTGAAAAACGCCCTGTCTCCGTTGATCAACTTAACAAAGCGGTCGACGCCATAATTAACAACATCCACCGTGATCATGACATGGAGATCCCCGTTCGTAAGATCGGTCTACGCGTCATGAGTAAGCTCCATGAGCTCGATCACGTGGCCTACATTCGCTACGTTTCCGTCTATCGCCGATTCGATAACGTAAAGGAGTTCATCAAGGAAATCCAATCCCTAGAGAACCCCTCATACCGCAGACAACTAGAAGAACAAATTAAGTAAGCTCATGATTTGCCTCGCCTCTAAACTCCCTATTCTCCAAGTCGGATCGCATCAGATCGCCGACTACGATACCGAGTGGCTCCATCGCGCCCTCTCCGACGGATTAAAAAAGGCCGGAATGGGTGACGAGCAAGTCGCAATGGACCTCTATCAAGGCCTTTTACACTACCTCCAAAACGATTGCCCCTGGAGCCTCCTTAAAATTGAAGACCTATACCTTCGCGTCCAAAAGCTCCTTAGTAAAGTCGGACTCCAAAAGGCTAAATCTCACCTCCCGTTCTATACGCCCGACGTTCGGATCTCCGTCACCCAGATGCTTGATACAATCGAGTGTCCGATCGAGCTCGCCCTCCTCCAATCCCTCAATCAAGAGATTACTCAGCTTAAGAACTACGGAGTTCAACGCGTCGTCCTAGAGGAAATTAAGGAAGCCGTATCCAGCATCATGCCGGCCAAGCGTTGGAACAAGCAAAAGCAATTCCTCCACGACGAAATCGCGTCTCTTACTGGGGAATAATATTTTCTCAGCCATCCATCATGAATCCTCAATCCGCTACCGAACTCCTCCAGTCCCTCATTCAAATCCCTTCTATTAATCCTGAGGGGATAAGTGAAGCGGCTCTTGCGTCTGGTCATTATGGAGAACTTCCTCTCGCTCAGGCCCTTCAGCCTTTTCTGGAGGAATCAGGCTTTGATGTCACGCTAGAAGAAGTCCGCCCCGGCCGCCCTAACATCATCGCGCGCGCCCCTGGACCACAAGACCGCCCTCGCATCTTGTTCGGGCCTCACCTCGATACCGTCGGAGTCGAAACGATGACCATCCCTCCGTTTGAAGCTCAGATCAGCGAGGGCAAAATTTGGGGGCGAGGCGCCAGTGACACCAAAGGCACGATGGCTTCTATGCTCTGGGGATTGAAGCAAAACGCCGCCCTTCTCGCCTCCGCTCCTGTCGCCATCGACTTCGTTGGATTCATGGGTGAGGAAACGCAGCAACTCGGAGCAAAACACTTCGCGGAAAATCACGCCAACAAATACGAGTTCGCCATCGCGGGGGAGCCCACCTCGCTCCAAATCGTCAACTGCACCAAGGGTTGCCTCTGGGCTACGCTCTCCGCCAAAGGCCTAGCCGTCCACGCCTCGCAGCCCGAACGCGGAAGCAATGCCATTCTAAACCTCTTCGCCCACTTCCAAGAGCTTATGGAAGAAATGAATGCAAAATTTTCCAGTGCCAGCCACCCCATCCTCGGGCAATCCACTTGGAACCTCGGAACCTTTGCTGGAGGCACTAGTCCTAATGTTGTCGCAGATTATGCTGAGCTCGACATCGACATTCGTACCATTCCCGAACTTTGGACTGAAGGCGGGGCAGGGAAATTCCTTGAAGCGCTCTGTGCCGAGCGCGAGATCGAACTTCTCTACCGACCTGAAAACCCGCCCATGGAAGTCAACGCTGACAACCAATGGATCGCAGCCATCCAAGACATCCACCCTGACTCCCGCTGCGTAGGCGCTCCTTGGTTCTCAGACGCCTCCCACCTCAATGCCGCTAACCTCCCTTCCGTCTGCCTCGGCCCCGGCAATATTGCGCAGGCTCATACAGAGGACGAATTTATCACAGTCGAGGACTTAGAAGGCGGTGGCGCTTACTTCCAAAAATTGGTCGAAGCTCTCTGTAAAAACGCTTGATTTGGGATAGAATCTGATAGACCTTTCCCCACGTATGATCTCACCGCTCATTATTGGCACTCGTGGTAGCGCCCTCGCGCTCTACCAGGCACACCTCGTGCAACGACTCTTGGCCGACGCGCATCCGGACCTCGAAACCAAAATCGAGATCATTAAAACCATCGGTGACAAGGATCGCAAGACCGCGCTTTCAAAGGTGTCCGAGAAAGCAAAAGTCCAGCGTGGCATCTTTATCAAAGAGCTCGAAGAAGCGCTAGAGCAGGAACGCGTGCACCTCGCCGTCCACAGCCTGAAGGATATGCCTAGCACCATGAATGATGGTTTTGCGCTCCCTACCTTCCTCCCCCGCGCCGCACGTGAAGACGTCCTCGTCTCCAAACACCCCGATGGAATCGCGGGGCTTCCTCAAGGCGCAACCGTCGCAACAGGAGGAGTTCGCCGCCAATGCCAGCTCAAGACCCTCCGCCCGGATCTTAATATCATCGAGTTCCGAGGAAATGTCCCCACTCGCCTTAAGAAAACAGCCGAAAACCCCGAAATCGACGCTACCATGCTCGCCGCTGCTGGATTAGAGCGCCTAGAATACCCTGTCGATGGGATCCTCACTCTTGATGAAGGTGTTCCCCTCTACCTTCACCGACTCAGTACAGAGGAATTCCTCCCTCCTGGGGGCCAAGGGGTAATCGCCATCGAATGCCTTACTAAGCATGAGGCCGAACTCGCGGAAACGCTCGACGCCCTCAACTGCCCACAGACAAAGCTTGAATGCGCCGCCGAACGCGCCTTCATGCACAAGCTCGGGGCCACCTGTGACATGCCTGTCTCCATCATGGCCTCCGTCACCGACTCCGGGGCGATCGAAGCCGAAGCGCGCTACTGGGAACCCAAAAACCCAACGCCCTTCATCGCCACCGCCAACCATAACGACCCTGCTAAATTAGCAGAAGAACTCGTAACCGCCTTAAAGGTATCATGACTCCTTTCACTTCCTCCATTCAGGCCGATACTCTGCCTCTCCCTTTGTTGGCAGCCCTCCTGCTCATCCCTATAATCTCCATCGTCATGATGGTTGCCGCCCTCCGTCTCGCCCTTAAGCGTAGCCAAGGCAAAGAACTCGTCCTTTGGATCGTAGGGTTTCTCCTTATCCCTATCATCTGCCCTGCCACCGCTCTCTTCTATTTCCGAGATAAACCTGAACTATGAATACACTCCTCGCCGTTGCCGAATTAAGTAACCAATTCGGGCTAAACTCCGCTTTTTTAATAGCTCAAATCATTAATTCCGTCATCCTAATAGCATTAGCATTTTTTGCTATTCGCCGTATCCTGAAAAACGGAAAAGGGGTAGAAGTCCCCGTTTGGATTACTCTCTCCATTTTAATCCCCGTCATTCTCCCTATTTGTGCGCTCATTAACTTTAGAGACAAACCTTCTTCACCCACTAACTAACTCTCCCTTATGAAAACAGGAATATGCTACCTCGTAGGCGCCGGACCTGGCGACATTGGACTCGTCACACTCAAGGCCAAGGCCTGTCTCGAAGAAGCCGACGTGCTCGTCTATGACGCCCTCGCTAATCCCGAACTCCTCTCCTGGGTTCCCGACCATTGCCAAAAAATCAACGCCGGCAAACGGGCAGAAAAGCATATCCTCAAGCAAGAGGAAACCAACGACCTCATCGTCCGTCTCGCTAAAGAAGGGAAAACCGTTGTCCGTCTCAAAGGAGGCGACCCCATGATCTTTGGTCGCGGTGGCGAAGAAGCCGCCGAACTCGCCGAAGCAGGAGTGCCTTACGAAATCGTTCCTGGCATTTCCTCGGCCATCGCAGGCCCCTGTTACGCAGGCATCCCTGTTACTCATCGGGATCACTGCTCCATGCTCACCCTCTTTACTGGGCACGAGGATCCAACCAAGGGCGAAACCAGCCTCGACTACGCCCAGCTTGCCAAAACCCCCGGAACGAAAGTCTTCCTCATGGGCGTAAAACGCATGACTGAGATCAGCTCCACCCTCATCAAGGAAGGAGCCGACCCGCAGACTCCGATCGCCCTCACCCGTTGGGCTACCACAGGTCGTCAGAAAACAATCACAGGAACGCTCTCTGATATCGGACAGAAGGTCATCGACACTGGATTCAAATCGCCTGCCGTAGCCGTTGTTGGTGAAGTCGTGAATGAGCGGGAGAAAATCAACTGGTTCGAGGAATCACGCCCCCTCCTTGGCAAGCGAGTCGTCACGACCAGAACTCGCCAGCAAGCAGGCCAAATGAGCAAGCGCCTCGGAGCTCTCGGAGCCGATGTGATCGAAATCCCAACCATCAAAATCACCGAGCCTGACAATCTTGACCAGTTCAAGGAATTCGTCACCGATGTCCATAAATACGACTGGCTCATCTTCACCAGCCCGAACGGAGTGCACCGCTTCTTTAAGCAATTTTTTGAGGAATACACAGACGCCCGCTCCATCGGAGGCGTCAAAATCGCCGCTATTGGTCCAGGTACACGAGACGCTATTAGCGAATACCACCTGGGCACCGACCTCCTCCCTAAGAAGTATGTCGCTGAAGGACTGGTCGAGGAATTCACCAATCACCAGATCGAGAACCAAACCATCCTCTGGGTCAAAGCTAAGGAATCACGCGAAGTCGTTTCCGAAGGACTCATGGAACAAGGCGCCATCGTTGATATCTGTGTTGCTTACCAAAGTATCCCCGAGACCGAAGACCCCACGGGTAACTTTGCTCGCTTCCAAAAGGAAGGCGCAGACCTCATCTCCTTTACAAGTGCCTCCACCGCTGAGAATTTCTTTGCGATGAACCCTGATATCCCAGCTGATTGCCAAATCGCCAGCATCGGACCAATCACTTCTCAGGCCCTAGAAAAACTAGGTCATAAACCACACTTAGAAGCCACCCAGAGCACGATCCCAACCTTCGTTGATACGATCGAATCCGCACTCAAGGGGTGATTTTCGCTTAATTGCGGGACGCTCAAAAGCTAGGCGGAACTTGCGGATCCATTTTAGCCAAAAGGCGGTCATTAAACTCGCTCGCCATATCGTAGCCCAGCTTACGCAACTGCATATCTAGACAGGCCACCGCCACTAGACGCGCCGTGTCACGCCCAGCTGCTACTGGGATTTCTATCAAAGGAACTTCCTGGTCGATGACGGTCACCGTCTTACGACTCATTCCTAGACGGTCGACGTTATTGAGTTCACTAGCAGGCTTGAGCTCTACAACTAGGTCTAACCGTTTCTCAGGGCGAATCGCGCCCAAGCCATAGAGGTTAGAAACATTAATAATCCCGATCCCTCGCATCTCGATAAAGCCTTGTGCAATGGTAGCGCATTCCGTGTGAAGCTCTTTGCCTAATTGCTTCACTCGTACCAAATCATCAGCGACTAGAGCCGCACCACGTTCTAGGAGACCCAGGGCGGTCTCACTTTTACCAGAGCCACTTTTACCTACAATCAAGACTCCTATTCCGCGATAATCCAGCATACAGCCATGCAATGAGGTCGCTTTAGCAAAATCTTTCTCCAACAAGTAGGTCATGCGGTTCAGACACTTCATCGTCAATAGCGGGGTCTTAAAGACCGCCACCTTACATTCTGCACACACCTCTAGAATATCTTGTGGCACGCGACGATTACGGGCGATAACTAGGCATGGAATTCCTTCCGCACAGAGATCTCTAAGGCGCTGTTTTCTCACCTCAGGATCGAGCTGTACTAAGTAGGTCACCTCTGAATTCCCAATAACCTGAGCCCGCTTAGGTGCAAAATATGTCAAAAAACCAGATAACGCCAAGCCCGGTCGGTTCGGGGCTGGTTCCTTAATCTTCTTATTAAACCCTACTTCCCCACCTACTAAAACTAGGTCGAGGGCGTCCTTATGACGATTATAGAATTCACCAACGGTCAATGAGGAGACTTCACGAATCTTTTGCTTCAACATAATTAAGATATCTTAAGCGACACGACTTTAGGAGTAAAGGGAACTCTTTCGTAAATCGAGCCTAACACTAGCTAGGCTCGAGATCACTTTATTCGCTATGATCAATGATCCTCAGGAACAGGGACAATCGCAAATTCGCCATCGGTACGACGATAAACAATCTGCAGGACTCCACGGCGCGCGTTTTTAAAGAGTAGAAACGGCTTATCACTGAGTTCTAGCTCCATCAGGGCATCTTCCTTAAGGAGCGTTTTTAGCTTATAGTTTTCCTTGTGCACAATCACTGGTTCAGGATCGTTCTCCGCCTCCCCTGGGTGATCCAGCGCTAGCTCATTAAAGACTTTTTCATCAAGATAGCGGATGCTATGCTCTTTTCTCCCTTTGGGGCTTTTTTGTTTTCGGAGAAGGCGCGTTTTTTGCTTCCGCATCCGTCGTGCGATTTTAGAAAAGGTCTCATTGATGCTCGTGTACATGTCATCCGTAGTTGAACTGGCATCGATGGTAATATGATTAGCGCAATAGAGAATAACTTCCGCCAACTGAGCCCCCTTCCTCACATCCAGAACGACTTTGGCCTCAATTATCTTGGGGTAATCAAACTCTAGTGATGCGACTTTTTTTTGTACAAAGTCACGTAGTGCCTCGGTAACGGTTTCGTTTCTTACGGTCAGGGTCAATGTTGGGGTTTCGTTAGCTATTTGCATATTTTATATTGTTCGTTTTAATAGCAGAGCCACTCTCTGCTGAACATTATTAAGATAACACAGAACCAATAAATATAAACTAAATAATCATTTCTTTTCATTTATACAATAAGAAGACCTCTTAATCGCTGGAATAAAAAAGCTTTATCGCCCATCGCCGATAGTGTAATTGATACGGGTACGCTATGCACAAAATTCTACTTTTCATTCTCTCCACGATATTTATATCTTCCTGCGCCCTCACGCCGGAAGGGGGAGAACTCTCTCCTAACGACGACGGCCCCGTAGCGATCAACTCGGCCGCTATTCCTAAGCTCCCTCAGGAGCCCACCCAGCCTTCTATTCCTGAGCCCCAAGTAACTCCGAAAGTGGCTCCTCTAGCCCCCGCACAACCTCAGCTCGAGGTCGTTAATACTGGCTTTCGGCTTCCCGATATTGTCTCTACCCTTCCTAGCGCCACACAGATTTCTGGCACCTCACCAGTAAAGGAGATCAGCCCGAAAGCTTCCGAAGAATCGACCACCATCCGCGCAGCGGAATAGCGATCCCTCTCACATGTCTCGTAAGAAGCGCCCCTTCAATAATTACCCTTTTGAGTTTCAACAACCTCTGGAGGTCGAGATCGAATCAATCTCTAACCTTGGGGACGGAGTTGCTAAAGTTCCAGTCACCAGTGAGGACGGAGGAGACTCGCTTTGGGTCATCTTTGTTCCCTTTACTCTTCTGGGAGAAAAGGTTCGCATCCAGATTCAGCGGAATGACAAGAACTGCTCCCATGCGCTGGTCGAACAAGTTTTAGAGCCCTCCCCCGATCGGGTTGAAGCTCGATGCATTCATTTTGGCCAATGTGGTGGCTGTCAATATCAGCACGTCTCATACGCACGACAACTCCATTGGAAACAGCAACAAGTGGGCGAGCTCCTAAATCACCTCGCAGGCGTAACCGCCTCTGTAAATGCGCCCCTTCCCTCTCCGCAAGAGTGGAACTATAGGTCTAAAATCACCCCCCACCTTCAAAAAGCAAAAAACGGGAAGGTAAAAGAGATTGGGTTTCTGAAAAAAGGGTCCTCCCGTGACCTCCTTGATATTAAGCAGTGCCCAATTGCGCATACTCACATTAATCAAGCACTCCCGCGACTCCTCGATGGCGTTCGTTTGCGAGCAAAAAGCTACAGTAATGGGGAAACCCTCCTCATTCGCACCAATGAAGAGCGCGTCTATGACAACCCTCGCGAAATCATGTCCGAGCAGGTCGGCGACCTCACCTTTCACTTTCTCGCAGGCGATTTCTTTCAAAACAACCCCTACATTCTCAACGACTTTGTCGATTACGCCCGTAAGCAAGCTGCCGTAGGGACTCGCTACCTCATTGATGCGTATTGTGGATCGGGGCTTTTCGGGCTTTCCCTAGCACGTGACTTCGAGGCCGTCTCCATGGTTGAAGTCTCCGCTACAGGTGCAGACTGGGCTCGCTACAATGCCGAGTTTAACAAGATCGATAACGCTCAAATCCTTACCGCCTCCGCTGAGAAAATCTTCGATGATATTTCCTACCCCGCAGCGGAAACCACCGTCCTCATCGACCCTCCGCGTAAAGGATGTAATCCAGAGTTCCTCCAGCAGCTCTTTGATTTTGCTCCTACTAGAGTGGTCTACATTTCATGCGATCCGTCAACCCAAGCGCGCGACCTAAAAGCCTTCCACGAAGCACAATACAAGATCATCGACGTCCAGCCTGTAGACCTTTTTCCCCAGACCCGACACCTTGAGTGCATCGTCACACTAGTGGCTGACTAATTCACGTAAGACCTCGATCAGTTCTTGGCGCAGGACTCGCCCCTCATCTTCTAGAACCTTCTGTTCAACCTGGTAATCCGCGCGCCCCTCTTCTGTTTCTATACGGATGGGTTCATACCCCCAATTACTGAGATCATACGGACTCGCCCTCATATCGATTGCTCTCGCCTTCAGCGCTAATTGAAAACACTTCCACACTAACTCACTGCACACCCACGGCATCGATTTAGAAGCCCATTTATAAAGGTCCATATTGGCATGAATACACCCTGGTTGCTCTAGATTTGGTCGATCGTGGAGGTTCGGTTGATGTTTGTTAAAAGGTTGCGCCTGTGGGGAGAAAAAACGAAAGGCGTCAAAGTGGGTACAAACCAAAGGACGGGAACTAACTACGGCGTCAATTTCCTCTTGCGACAGTCGTAGCGGTGCCGTCTCACGGTGCCGCACGTCTGCTCCCGTATAAACCATCGCCCATTCATGCATCCCAAAGCACGAATGCACCGCCTTCCGCCCCTGCGTGTTTTCTAGTAAGGTCAATACAAACTGGTGCCGCGCGCGTGCTTTATCATCCAATAGAGAGGGATCCGCCCAGCAATACCCATCGGCATCATACTGGTGCTCTTTTCGCTTAAACCGTTCTTCATCACCTCCCTCGATCGCTAATCCAATGCCAGGGTTCCATTTCTCAAACTTGCCGAGGGAGAACGGATAGTAACGTGTCAGAAAGTCATACACAGGATGCTTTTCCCGGCGTGAGGCTCGTTTCCTCGCCCCTTGGGCAAAGGTATGCACCCGGTCAAAATGCGCTTCCGATCGCGCCTTCCATTCCGTCTTACTTAATCGAGTCCGTTCCACAGTCCCTCTAACCTACAAAAAAGAGGCGGATAAACCACCTCTTTTTCAAGTATCGTACGCTAATTACGCATTACTTAACGCTCAGCGCATCAGATGAAAATACCCTAGGCTTTCTGCGGTAGCTTTTCTCTTCCGCCAATTTTGGAAAACTAACTAGGTAATTGTTCTCATCGATCACATTGAACAAGTAGTGAGTAGTTCCCGCAGGTAAGGTCGCCGTGATCGTATCACCTTGGACTTCCGCTACTACAGGGAACCATTCTTCCAGCTGATCTCCGCCATTGGTCGTGTACATAACCTGCGCCCGTACAACCTTCGCTCCGTTTTCCGTAAACTTCGCCTTTACCACCTGCCCTTCGATCTCTTCAGAAATGAAGCTCGGTACATTCTCTTTATGATCCGACGCACCTTTGTAGAATGGATTTTTATAAGGGTATTTAGCATTCATCCCATTTAAGATTGTCGTTAGCTTCGCATCTAGCTCCGCTACCTTTTCTGGCATCGCTTCCGATATATCCTTTGCCTCCTCTAGATCAATACGACCGGCCTTACCCTCCTCCGGCTCGTACAACTTAAAGAGTTCAAACGGCTTCTTATTTTTCGGATTGTTGATGTAATCATAATAACGGATTAGCTTATACCCACCCTCTCGGATCGTACTAAACATCGTCGTTCCATTGGGGTAGTGCCACACCATCGTATCACGTGCGCTCCCATCCTGCTTTTTAACAAGTTCTGCGTTTTGCGGGTCTTGGAGCAACAATGAACTCAGGTCACACCCATCTAATAACAGATCCTTAGGAGCCTCTACTCCCGTCATCGATAAAACCGTAGGGAAAATGTCTAAGCCATTCGCCATTACCTCAGTCTGCACATTAGCCGGAATTTTCGGCCCTGAGATGATGAACGGAACACGTACCCCTCCTTCTGCGAGGGACATCTTGCCCTCGTGTAATGGACTATTATCCGTCACCCCTTCACCTTGTAGTTGCTCCACCCCTCCGTTATCGGAGGTCAGAATCACGTATGTATTCTCGCTAAGCTTATGCCCAGGCCAACGTGGGTCATCAGTCTCTTTTAAGTAATTTAGTAAGGATCCCACATAGTGATCAAACTGTTCCACCATCGCACAATAGTACGGGTTGTTCTGCCCTTTAGTTTTGATCGCATCGGGAGTCGTAGGAAGATCAACGCCTAGTTTCTTACAGTACTTCTCTAATAGAGGCTTACTCCGCGTTTGGATCGGGGAGTGCACCAATCGAGACGCACAAAAGAGGAAAAAAGGCTCGGCCTTAGACTCTTCCATAAAGGCTAACGCATCTACGAAAATTTCGTTAGTTGGGAAATCCTGCTCATCTAGGCGCCACGGATCTTTTGGCGATTTCGTAGCAAACCCTTCGGCACGGTTAGGCTTCATCGGTCTCGCGGGGCCCATACTCTCACGGGACCAGTCAAACCCAATCCCCTTTGGTCGAGGCTCTGCCGTGAACTTAATATTTACATGCCATTTCCCACTATGACCTGTGGTATACCCTCCACTATTCAGCACTGTTGCTAAATTAGGTTGCTCGGTCGAAATACTCCCCCGTTGCCAAGGCGAAACCAACCGCGAATGTTCATAAATGTGCGCTACGGGTGGATGCCCTCCGATCACACTTGTCTTATTGGACCGCGCCGCATGCCAACCGCTTAAAATCGCACAACGAGTAGAAGCACAAACAGGCGTCGGTGAATATCCCTGCCAGAACAGAACACCCTCCGTTGCTAAGTTGTCCATGTGAGGTGTTTCATACGGACTAGGCTCGTCCACATCGTAACATTTCACATCCTGCCAGCCCAAGTCATCGGCTAGAACAAACAAAACATTAGGCTTAGCGGGGCGAGTGTCTTGAGCTAGCCCCAGATTAGCCAAAAGGAGCGCTACAATAATCAGTGTATAATTCATATCTAAAAAAGTAATATCGTCCAAGCCCTCAGTAGCTCGCTTAATTTAGTACTACCAAATTCCGCTAAAAATTACAGCGATTTTCTACTCACCCTCCACTCGCGAAAGAAAACGCTCACTAAAATTAAAAGAAAACTAACCGGCTCAACGCTATATTACGCATACACCACCCCCAAAAACCTAATCCTCCAGCCCCTATTCTCATGCCTTATCTAAAGCTTTTATTACTTATTCTCTTCACCCTCACCGCCCATGCGCAACAACCCCAGGAATTAGGAAAAATCAAATGGCAGAGAGATTACGAGCAGGCTCTAAGCCAATCCAGCAAAGAAGACAAACCCATCCTCCTCCTCTTCCAAGAAGTCCCCGGCTGCCTCACCTGCAGAAACTACGGAAACCATGTATTAAGCCACCCTCTGATGGTCGAAATTATCGAAGACTTATTCATTCCTTTAGCCATCCATAATAACAAAAAAGGCGAAGACGCCCGCGTCCTCGAACTCTTCAATGAACCTAGCTGGAACAACCCCGTCGTAAGAGTCATCGATAGTAAATCTGATAATATCGTGCCTAGACTCTCTGGCAACTACAGTGCCCTAGGACTACTAAAAACCCTAGAACACGCCCTCAAAACCAAAGGACAAACACCCCCAGAATACTTCCAACTTTTAGTCGCCGAGCTCGAAGCGCAAAACAATCCACACATCAAAGACGCCTACTACGAAATGTACTGCTTTTGGTCGGGAGAAGTCCACCTCGCCCAAGCCCCCGGCGTCATCGCCACCGAATCTGGATTCATGAATGGCCGTGAAGTCGTCAAAGTCCGTTACGACAGCCAGCTCAACAGCCACAAGGCGCTAACCAAACACGCGCATCAAGCCCAATGCTCACCCATCGCACACCACAAAAGCTACGCCATCTCAACAAAAGACACCAAGTACCAACTCAAAAACTCCCGCTACGCCGCCCTTCCCCTCACTTCACTACAACAGCTCCATATAAACACCGCTCTAGGCACCCAGCAGCAGCCCCAACGCTACCTCAGCCCCAGACAAATCAAGCAACTCGCCAACTAGCACGGACCGCCGATATTCATCGGCATAATCCCCCTGAAAGAGTTATTTTAGAGACGTTTTTTCCAAGTGTCTGGATGCTCTTCTTGATGACGCACAGCAACTATGTGAACTGCTTGCATTTCCTCAATGATTTCAAAAACGATTTTGTAAGGAAAGGTCTTACATAAAACACGACGAAACTGCTTGTGAAAGGTTCGGAAGTGAAGCGGGCTTTCCTGCGCTAAGGCCATTCGCTCATAGACCTCTTCGAGCATTCTTGCCGCAAGCTCAGGGTCTATGCCGTGATAGTACGCCCAAGCTTCATTGAGTTCCCTCCCAACTTCTGGGTGGATGATTAAATTCGTCATACTTTGCCGACTCGACTTTGCAATTCGTCAAGGCTCAAGGAGGTGACAAGACCAGTCCTCACTTCATTAGAGCGCCTCTCTAAAAGCTCTTTTTCTTCGTCACTAACATACTCTGGTTTGTCCAAAGAACGAAGAAGGCTTTTTACAAGATGGGTGCGATCAATACGTGGTAATTTTACCAATGCTTGCTCGATTTCAAGGACGCTTGTCATAGCTTCATTATAGCGGAATACAGCCATTTTCCTAGTCTTTTTTTCCCATGCGCGTGCGTTCGGGCGAGGGCTTTCCTATGGACCGCCGATATCCATCGGCATATAGCCTTCTGAAAGAGGTAAACTAGTTAACCTAGTCCGTAAGGTCTGGCTGTTGAACCCATAAAAAACCGCGAATTTGGGCGGGTTTTGTTTGGGGACTGAGGTGAGGTGGGGCTTGTTTTGCTGCGCCTCTAGAAACTGGTTCATGAGCAGGGCTTTTCGTTCGTTGCTTTGGTCGTTGCTTTGGTCGTAGTGGGTGGCGTCGTAGGTGGTTCGCCTATTGCATGGTAATCAACTGGAAGATGAGTAAACGCGTGGCCTTCTCTCCTGCGCCTCAACACATCTCACCTAGAAGCGCGCCTTCTCGTTCGTTGCCTTTTTAGGGTCGTGTTTTTTATGAAGGGGTAGGCAAAATTAATTCCTTTGGACTAGAGAGATGAGCTCTTGGTCAGAAAAGCGTTTCTGGGCGTTGTTGGGAACCTCTAAGAGAATGTGGAAATGGTTACACATAATACAAAAGGTCACCACTCGGACTGCGGAGAGCTTTTCATACATTCGCATCAGTTTTACGAAGTGTTCTTTTTCCTGCTACTTCAACACATAATCACGGTTCACGACCCGTGATACGCAATGGTGATAAGCCTTCTCGTGATGAGAAGGCGCTTTCATACGAGCCGAGTTCACACACCAAATGAACATTTTTTGGTCAGGCGGTTTTTTACTGATTAGGTGACAGGTCTGATTTTTTGGTTTAATTTACGCATATCCCGTCACTCACATTCATAAACTGAACAATTACTTAGACGCTTAAGGATTGCTTTCTTGTCTTTAGATGCAAAAGAAACATAATTAAAACTACCGTAGAGCCAAGAAAACCCGTAAATTTCAACCTGGTAAAACCTTAAAGTTCTTTTCAATGATTTAAACCTTATCCCTTTGACTTTTACACAATTTTCAAAATAGGAGCTCTTTTTTGGTTTAATAAAAAGTTCCGAAAAATAAGGAAATAGCATAGCAACTATCACCACAAAAAATAATAAAGTCCTTTGCATATAATTGAAACTTTTCAATTTTTAACGCATTGCCCTCCACATGGTCCGCTCCACGATGCCCCGAGACAAGTTAGAGACTCATCCCATGGTTCGAATGTTTCACAATCTAGATCACATTTACCTTGCGCCGCTGTAGTTTTAGCCGCACATCGTTTCGAAAACCGTTGAACTATTCCGAAGCAAGCGGCCTGTGCAATAGCACCAACAATAACCGCTCCACCTGCAATAACACCGGCTGCTTCTCCGTTTATATCATAATACCTCAGTGTATTATTTTTAACGAAGTTATATGGATTAGCGATAAGTGCTCCACTCGCTATTTCCCAATAAATTAAACTTTTTAACTGCTTATGTCCAAACTCCTCGATAGGATCTCTACTTGGCCAAGTGCCTGTTACGGGGTTGTAGTATCTGTAACCATAGTAGTAACAATCTGTTTCCTTATCCTGATACTTGGTTGAGAATTTGTGTGCGTAGTCATTGGCTGAGGCGCCTGTTGTTTTACTCTCGATCTCATTGCCGAAGGCATCGTATTCGTAGTGAGCTACGATACTAGAATCAGCTGTGAGGTATTCGCTGACGTTTCCGTTCCCGTCATAGGTTGGGTAGGAATGATTGCTAGAAGCATCCGTAACAGCGAGAAGTCCTCCGACTCCCCCTGCTCCTTGCATGCTCCCACTTAGATCCATGCCCCAAGTATAGCGCGTATCAACGACATCACCAGCATATTCGATTACCATGTTCCATCCATCATAGAGGAAGCGAGTCGTAGCACCGTTCGTTTCCTTGCTCGTACGACGGCTCAGGCAGTCGTATTGGTAAGTAGTGGTCACATTGCCTTTAGTAGAGGAAAGAAGGCGATTTTCACCATCCCAGACAAGAGTCAGTCCCTCGGAAGAGGTGAGGAGGTTTCCATCATCGTCATACGCTTGCTCCGCAGCTGCGACTTTCGTCATTTGATTCAGAGCGTTGTTTTCGTAAGCGGTGGTTGTTCCATTGAGCGCTTTGCTCTCACGGTTTCCGATTTGGTCGTAACCATAAACTTGATCAAGAGCAGACTCATTGGTGTAAGTCTCTTGCGTGACTTGCCCTAGTGCATCGTACCCCCAATTGATCGAGGTTGTGCCCCCAAAGGCGGAGCCTGTTTTATTAACACTGGTGCGCTGACCAATAGCATTGACGACATAGTCAAAGCTCGAAACGGTGCTGCCATCGTTATAATTGTTGGCCTTGGTATCGAGGATGTTACGAGTTGCCTCACAATATCATTCGTCTGTCCCTCTGTCAAGAAGAGCGCGTAGAAGTAT
>JALZUI010000039.1 GCA_023301545.1 Akkermansiaceae bacterium | reverse complement strand
GCAAGGTTTTCACGAGCTGCAGTATAGGTTATAGCTTTCACATGGACATTATAATGTACGTATCCGTGATTGTCTAGTTTTTTAAGCTCTGGTATCAACAGTAATTTTCGAGTCTGACACCTTATGCTATATGTAAACTATACTTTATTACTTCGTCTTGCGAAATATGCGCTAGCACAGATTAAAAAGGTGAGAATCAATAAAGTAACCCAATCAGAAAATCGCAACTCTTTTCCCTGATACACTCTAAACGCTGTAGCCGACATCATCATTACAATTGCGGTAATTGAGAAAAAATATCCGACTTTGAATTTCCCTCTCCTTATAAGCTCTGGGCTTAGTAAGGTGAAAATCATGAATATTGTCCAGTAGACGGTATCTAGGTTCATTTTGCGTAGAATAGTATTAGATCACTCACTCGTGTAGGTATTGCACTTCGCTTAGTCGCTAGTTGAATGGGTAGATCTCGTTTGTTGTGCCTTAGACTACTAAGTACGAGTTTAGGCTCAAGAGGAAAAGGGTGGAGTTCTCCAAAGAGAACCTAAGGCAGGCAATCAACTTAACCTTACGAAGTGCTAGAACTATCAGTAGAAATTCAATCTCTTCCTGTTTTCCTCGCCTGCTCAGCTCTTTCCATAAGCTCGCGTATCTTTTTTAATTCTCTACTTATATACGCGAGACTGAATATCACAGGAGTAAGAAGCATTAAGATTAATATGACATTAAAAGATGAACTCATTTCATCGTAACGTTAAAGGTGACTCAACAATACCGCAAGGGTGAACTATGACTTGTAAAAATCCTGAAACAGTAATTTTCGAGTCCGACGCCTTATGCTGAAGCATCTAGTTTTGAAGCGAGATGTTATGGCTTTAGCGACTCAATTTGCTCTTTTAGGGCTTTATCGTAAACAGATTTATCGATGAAATAAAAACCCTGAGAATAGATTTTACCTACTGACTGTGAAAACTGACCATCTTCTCTGAATTGTTCTTCAGGATAGTATACCTTTAATTCTTTACGGAGTTTATGGATGTCTGTGCCACCCTGAATCAGAACGAAATACCCGATGATTTTTTTATTGGTTACTAATACTGTAACAGAACTATTCCCACTCTTTTTTATGTATAGAGAATCGACTATATATAGTTGATGATTATTGATGCTCTCTTCAGCTGCGGGTTTGTATTCTGGACGAGTGCTGAGAAAAACATCTATATCTGATGGTATTTTTTCTGTATCGGTTGCATTAGCTACAAATGATAGCGAGATTAGTAGTAGTAATATTTTTTTCATAAAGGTCATATTTTTTAACCGAACAATATTAGATCACTCACCTGTGCTGATATTCGCACTTCGCTTAGTTAGCTAGTTATAATGGGTTGATCTTATTTGTTACGCCTTAGATTACTATGAACGAGTTTAGTTTCAAGGGAAAAGGACATAGCTGCTGAGCACGATTTCCTGAGACTATTTCAATGGTGTAGTGACTTCTCATCTACTCTTGTTCGGCCGCATTATTCTAGGAGCCTAATTTGTTCAATAACGGTTACTTCTGCAACTTTCTTAGTTCCCTCAACCAACCAGCCTTGCTTCCCTGGAATGGCTCTAGCTCGATGATGCTCCTTCATCTCGTCAAAGTTGAGTATCCACATATAAGCCTCTCCTTCAGGAGCAACCATCATCTGATCTTCAAGCATTACTGACCCATCCGCATTCAGGAACTCGGGCCAAATCATATAAACACCGTCAACCTGAGGATCTTCACCCTCATAACAGAAGTCTGATCGATGCCCCTGATATGGTAACTGCACACGCCCGCCATCAGAATGAGAGATGAATCGATACCGGATCTTAAAATCAGGCTCTCTGCCTAGTCGATCTTTATTAGATTTCCACATCGTGTATTCTTATTATAGACGAAACAGTTTTAGATCACTCACCCGTGCTGATATTCGAGGGATCTCAATAATTTAATTAAGAACGATTTACGGCGGCGCGTTTTAGGCGGTCCATTAGCGCTTCTCCCGCGTTGGCAGTGTGCATTGGTTCGGCGATGATGGCGTCTAGTCCTGCTTCGTCTAACTGGCGCAGGGCCCAAAAGAAGCGAACTGCACCTTCGGAGATTTTACCACTGCCTGGGCTGAGGGTGACCTCTTTATCCCATTCGTGTTTGGCAAAGAAGTCTCCGTTTTCGCCTTTGAGGCTGAGGAGTCCGTATTTCTTGCCAGGCTCGGGTTTGAAGTCTTCAAACTTATCGTAGAGATACAGGGGAGTTCTCGGTGCATAGTGCGAGTCGAGGAGCCCTGGAGCTTCGACCGCTGGGGCGCTTGTTTCTTCTCCTTTTTTAGGTGGCTTTGGTTTTTCGATTTTTCCAAATTCGCGGAGAAGCTCGCGTGAGACGGCTCCGGGGCGGAGAAGAGTAAAGATTGGCTTTTTCCCTTCGCTAGGAGGAGCGGAAATCTTGATGATCGTGCTTTCTAATCCTTCGCGACAAGCGCCGCCATCGATGATGAGGGGAATGCGTCCGTCCAGCTCTTGCTCAACCGCAGAGGCAGAAGTGGGGGAGATTCGTCCGAAACGGTTTGCACTCGGTGCGGCTAGGGGGCCTGCCAATTTACAAACCTCGTGCATGATTTCATGTGCAGGCATGCGAACCGCCACCGTATCTAAACCACTGGTGATGAGGTCTGAAATGGAATCTTGTTTAGGGAGAACTAAAGTGAGCGCTCCAGGCCAGAATTTCTCTGCTAATTCGTTAACGATCGGTTGAATCTCGGCGGGGATTTTTGCCACTTTGCTAAGATCGTCGATGGAGGCAATATGCACAATCAACGGGTCATAACTTGGGCGTTCCTTGGCGGCGAAGACTTTTTTGATCGCGTCCTCATTATCAATCGAGGCCGCTAGTCCGTAAACAGTTTCGGTTGGAATCGCTACGATCTCTCCATTTTTAAGGATGGTAGCGGCTTGTTCCGCGGCTTCTTTCCATTCAAAAAGGTCAGCGGTTAGGAGTTCAGTTTTCATAAACTCTACATGATCTAAGGAGAGGCTATGAGCAAGCCTTATTCCAAAAGGCTAGTGCACTTTATGGCGAGAGCTCAAATCGAGCCGTAAGCCCATTGTCTCTCGGACGCACGTCCTCTAGTCCTGCAGGGAGCAAGACTTCTGATCGAATGGTCACGGTTTCGGTGTTTGCGGGAATGTCTAAGGGGATCGTGAAATCGTGGCTCGCTCCTACTTCGATTTCAGGAAGAGGGGTCGTAAAACTCTGACCGGCGACCTCAAAGCTCAGAGAGGCGCCTGCGAGGTTTTCTGTACCCGGGTTACTGACCACGATTTGCACCGCATCATCAGCAGCGTTATAAACGGTAGAAGCAATCGCCCCGTCATAACGGTTTGGTTGTTCGTGGTTGAGGATTACATCGAGCTGAGGGTAACCTAGTCCAAAGATGTTATCCTGACCAGAGATGCCAAGTTCATTGAGATTGTTCGAGACAACCTCCCAAGCATCATAGGGACTTGCGATTTCGAGTTCGGACATGGTGGCAGCGATGACGTTGCCCGCGATTTGAGCAGCAGGGGAGGTGCCTGTGCTGAGGCTGTAATCCCCATTTTCATTAGCGGCAACAAGCCCAACCCCAGGAGCAGCGAGGCTGATGGTGTCACCTGTCGTGGAAAATCCTGGGTAATTCCGGTTAAAGTCTAGGGCCGCGATGGAAAGGGTGTCCGTGTAGGCAGCAGGATAATACGGAGTGTCGTCGCCAGAGTTTCCAGCGGAGGCGATAATCAACGCGTCATTTTCGACTGCATAAGCGATTGCGCTTTCTAGGAGAGGATTCGTAGAAGTCGACCCGAGCGAAATAGGAATGAGCTGCGCCCCTTGATCAACGGCTAGGAAGATGCCCTCCGCAAGGGTGAACAGGTCAGAGGCTCCAGATTCGCCTGTGACTTGAATCGAGGTCAGATCGACAGCCGGGGCGATGGCGGGGATATTACCATCAGCTGAGCGCCAGAGGGAGGTCATGGCCGTTCCGTGAGCAGTGGTAACACCGCTATCAACGAGAGAAAGAGCCGTTACTCCGGCGAGGGCAGGGTGGTCATAGATTCCAGAGTCTAATACGGCTACTTGGACACCTGCGCCCCACTGAGAGTTATCCCCAGTAATGCCTAACCATTCTTTCACACGCCCTTGAAAGGGACGCGCGTTCGGGCTCAGTGAGCCTTCGGTAATCGGAGGTGGAGGGGTTACAGGAAAGTTAAAGAGAGAATCAACACCTGCGGGTAAAATTTGAGCAAGATCACGGTAATTCCGAAAGCCCACGCGGAGAGTATTGGTATGGCTATTGTGACCCAGAATAGTTAGATTTGAGCCCTCGGAGCTCTGGAGGAAACTTTGCAGTTCAGCAGCGGATTTAAATTGTAAGAGGCGCTCGTTACCGAGTGCTCCCTCGGGAGCGTTGGCACCAGAAAGGCGTTCCCGAGACTGATTCTCGAAAAGCATGGCTTCGGGCAGCGTTTGATTCTGCTTAAAATCTGTTACCTTATTCTCCTCTTCGCTGGCCTGTTGGGGCTTGCTTTGAGGGTTTAAGTAGATGTAGCTAACCAAAGCGATGATGGCTAAAATGAGGGCTAGTTTAGTCTTCATAGAAGGAGTAATAGTTACAGAGCGTAGAAGTTATGAAAAAAAGTCTTTTTTTTTGACTAAGATCTGACTAATTCAAGTCGGAATTTTTAGCAATTTATGCGAGATTTAAAAGTAGAGCCACTGTGGAAAAGCGAAGACTTAGGGAAGCCCATCCCTGATGTTCGTCATGCGTGCTCTGTTTGTATGCCTACTTGGCAGAGCGTGATTGACTATGAAGAGGGACGAGACCGTGTGATTCGCGCGCTGGAAGCTGGTTATCCGCGTTTCTTCTTCCATCCAGACGTAGCCGCCCTTTTTGCAAGTGCTCGTCGTGAGTACGC
>JALZUI010000038.1 GCA_023301545.1 Akkermansiaceae bacterium | reverse complement strand
AAAATAAGTAAAAAATAAGTAAAAAATAAAATTATGAGCTCTAAAATTTCAATCGATTTGCACAAGATGGCAAATTTCACAAACGCGGTGATCCCGGTCCTCGCTATTCTCTCTTTATTAGGAGGGACCTTCGTAAACTTCCACATTCACTTTTTAAGTGTTTTCTTCATCTTCCTTACCATTATTAACTTCTTCTACAGACACGTGCAGAAATCTCACAGTTTGTTGAGAAATTTCGGAGTTATGGGGCAGGCGAGATATATGATGGAGTCGATTGGGCCGGAGTTACGTCAGTACTTCTTCGCCAGCGATACAGAGGAAATGCCTTTTAACCGTGAGGAGCGTTCGGAAGTGTACCGTAAGGCTAAAAATGTAGATTCCGCGTCTTCTTTTGGCTCGCAGAAAAACTTCGACGCAACGGAGATCAAAATTCGCCACACGATGTTCCCGACTCCTAAAGAA
Organism: Akkermansiaceae bacterium; assembly: GCA_023301545.1. Taxonomy (GTDB): domain Bacteria; phylum Verrucomicrobiota; class Verrucomicrobiia; order Verrucomicrobiales; family Akkermansiaceae; genus WTJZ01. The sequence continues at coordinate 26,254 of JALZUI010000038.1, read as the reverse complement.
TCACTTGAAAAGTACTCGGTGACGTTTGGTGAAGAGCGAGGAATTCAGAACCTACATACCTTTACTAAGCCGATGACAATCAGTGCGATGAGTTACGGAGCATTAGGACAAAATGCGGTTAGGTCACTTGCGCGTGGCGCAAAAATGGCAGGAATCAGCATGAATACCGGAGAAGGTGGCTATCCTAAATACCATATGATGGAAGGTTGTGATCTGATCTTCCAATTAGGAACCGCTAAGTTCGGAGTTCGTAACGATGATGGAACATTGAATGACGCCAAGCTCCGTGAGCTGGCTGCTAAGGAAGAGATTAAAATGGTTGAAATTAAGCTTTCTCAAGGAGCTAAGCCTGGAAAAGGCGGTCTTCTTCCGAAGGAGAAAATAACTCAAGAAATTTCTGAACTACGTGGTGTTCCTCAAGGGAAAGATGTTGTTTCTCCAACTCACCATGCAGAATGTAAAGACCTTCCTACGACAGTAGGCTTTATCAAACACGTGCAGGATGTAAGTGCGCTTCCTGTTGGAATCAAGCTTTGTGTAGGTAGTCTAAACGAATTTCGCCAGTTGGTGCAGGAAATGAAGACCCAAAACGTTTTCCCTGACTACATCTCAGTTGATGGGGCGGAGGGTGGAACTGGTGCTGCTCCAAAGGCCTTTATGGATAACTACGGAATGCCCCTTTTCCCTGCGTTACATGGCGTAAACACAATCTTGCAGGAAGAAGGTGTTCGCGGTAAACTGAAGCTTATGGCCGCAGGTAAACTAATCGGCCCAGGCCGCCAGATGATTGCCTATTGTCTTGGGGCTGATGCACTGTACTCCGCTCGTGGCTTCATGCTCACATTAGGTTGTATCCAAGCGTTGCAGTGTGGAAATAATACGTGTCCTGTTGGGATTACTACTCACGATCCTAAGTTACAGGGCGGGGTGGTTATTTCTGACAAAGCGGCTCGAATTCAACACTATGTTGAGAATGTAGAGCATGATTTCTACCAACTCTTGGCTGCTACCGGTAAAACGAATGTAAGAGACTTGACTATCGCGGACCTTTACGTCCCATCAGGAACAACACTCGCTGAGTTTGTTCAAGATAAGGCAGCCTTAGCGCACTAAAATAACCATTTACAACAAACTAAAATAATGACCAAAAAGACTAATACCATCGCCTGGGTTTTCCAGATTTTAATCGCAGTTATCTTAGGGATGACTCTTCCTGCTAAGTTTATGGGCGCAGCTCCTCCTGTGGCCTTGTTTACGGAACTCGGAATGGAGCCGAATGGCAGATACCTCACGGCCGTTCTAGAGCTTATTGCTTGTATCCTCCTTCTTGTCCCTACTAGTGCCGTGTACGGAGCTGTTCTGGCGGCAGGCTTGATGTCTGGAGCTCTCATCGGGCACATTACTAAGCTCGGTTTTGCTGGTGAAATCGGTCAAATGGGCTTTCTTGCAATCGGAGCGTTAGTCTTCGCTCTGATCGTACTTTTCCTTCGCCGTACGCAGTTGCCTATCGTCAATAAAATGTTCGGTGGAGGTGAGACTCGCTAAGCTTATTTACCTTGATTGAGATCTGATGTCGCCAGTGTAAACATAGGCTGCATAGATTTCGACCCGTTTAATATCCCCTTCAATTTCCAAGCGGTTTTTATGCTAGGTAATTGAAGGGGATTTTCTTTTCGCAAATAGAGAGAATGGTGTTAACAGTTGTCCATGAGCGATAATATTTATGAAACGCAACGTCTGGTCGATGAGTACTTACTCTTTCACTACGGGACTCCCGAGGATGTGTTGGGTTGGGCTGGTGGACCTACGGATGCAACCGGATTTCCTGAACGAGTAGCCCGTTATGCTGCAGATGCTCCTGTTGGACGTGCGCTTGATGTGGGGGCGGCGGTTGGCCGTTCTTCTTACGTTTTGTCAGAGGTGTCTGAGGAAGTTGTGGGGATTGATTTCTCCCACGCATTCATCGATGCCGCAAATCAGCTACGCACAAATAAAAAGCAGACAATCTCTCGCTTAGTAGAGGGGGCTATTAGGGACGAAATTACAATCGAATGCCCTGCTATTGGTAATCCAGAGGGAATTCATTTCGAACAAGGGAATGCCATGAACCTGCCAGAATCGTTGGGGACTTTTGATCGAGTCTTGGCCGCTAATCTGATTTGCCGTTTGCCTGAGCCGCAGCGCTTTTTAGATCGCCTTCCTAGTCTAGTAAATGCGGGAGGAGTGGTCGTCTTGGCGACTCCTTGCACGTGGCTAGAGGAATTTACTCCGCCCGAAAATTTCCCTAATGCTAGTACCTTAGAATGGTTGAAGGAGAAAATGGGGGTGAACTTTGAGCTAATTAAGGAGGCTAACGAGCCATTCTTAATTCGTGAGACCGCGCGTAAATTCCAGTGGACAGTTTCTCAAGTCACAGTGTGGAAACGGAAGTGATGATGACGGATGCTGAAATCATTGGGCTAACCGAAAAGGGGCGCCAATTAGAACGCCTGCGCGCCATTGTGCATCGGCTAAGAGCTCCAGGAGGGTGTCCTTGGGATATAGAGCAGACTCATGCGAGTCTCGTTTCAAATTTGATCGAGGAGACTTACGAGGTAGTTGATGCGATCCGTAAAGAGGATTTTCCAAATCTCCAGGAGGAGTTGGGTGACCTTCTCCTGCAGGTGGTGTTTCATTCGGAATTAGCTACTGAGGAGGGGCGACACGATTTAGATGATGTTGCCGAGGGGATAAGCGAAAAGCTCATTCGCCGCCATCCTCATGTATTTGCTGGCGAGTCTGTGGGTGATACCTCAGGCGTGCTCACTCGTTGGGAGGAAATTAAGAGGGAAGAAAAGGGGGAGGCGCTAGATCTACCCTATCTTCATAAAGTGGGAGAAGGCTTGCCGGCACTCCTTGGAGCACAAAAGATTCAGAAAAAAGTAGCTAAGGTCGGTTTCGACTGGGACGACCATGTTGGAGTGATCGATAAGATCAAAGAAGAACTGGCTGAGGTAGAAGTTGAAATCGAAAAGGACGATCAAGGCGCACTGGAAGAAGAGCTAGGAGACCTCCTCTTTGCGACGGTGAACTTGGCGCGGAAGCTTAAGAAGGATCCTGAATTACTCTTACACGAGGCCAATGAAAAATTTAAGGCTCGCTTTACTAAAATGGAAAAGGAGTTAGAGGCTCAGGAAACTGACCTTAAGGCGGCTGATCTTGATGTTATGGAAGCCGCTTGGCAGGCAGTTAAGTAAAGTGGCGCATGGTGAATACAAAAAAACGGAGTCTTTCGACTCCGTTTTTTTGCTTTGTATTTAAAAGTATGGATTACTTTTCAGCTTGGTCGCTGTGTGCTTTAGGTAAGCTAGCGAGGCCTTTGTACATTTTCTCTTTTTTCTCGATCATGCCACGGGTTTCCAAATTCTGGAGCTTTTCCCATGCTCTGAGGCGGAGCATTTCTTCACCGCCACTCACTGCATTTCTTGCTTTGAGACGCTCGAAGACAAGCTCGAAGAGATCATTGAAAGGAAGGTGTTCTTCTTTTCCTGTTAAAACATTAACGATTTCATCAGTAACGTGATCTGGTACGCGACGTGAAAAACGTGTCTTTTTTGTTAAAGCCATAGGGGGTGATGCTTATACTGTATTTTACGACTTGGCGATAATAATTTTGAAATTTATTATGAAAAGTGATGTTAAGGTAGAGAATAGTGGGTTGTTTTGTAATAATGTAATGATTACTCCATAGATGCTTGCTATTGGTAGCTATATGTGCGTAAAAAAATAGAAAAACGATCATGTCACGAACAGGTACAATTTCTCGTAATACGGCGGAGACTCAGATTGAGCTCTCATTAAATATCGACGGCTCTGGCAAAACAGAGATTAGTACTGGGGTTGGTTTTTTTGACCACATGCTGACGCTTTTTGCTAAACATGCATTAGTGGATCTCACGGTAAAAGCGGTGGGGGATTTAGAAGTCGATAGTCACCACACAGTGGAAGATGTGGGGATTTGCCTGGGCGAAGTTTTGGCTGAAGCTTTGGGGGATAAGCAGGGGATTCATCGTTATGGGTCTATGTATCTGCCGATGGATGAAACACTTAGCCGAGTGGTAATTGATCTTAGCAACCGTCCATACCTAGAGTTCCGTGTTCCTACGGATAAAGATGCTTCTGCAAATTTCCCGATGAGTTTAGTGGAGGAATTTTTCCGAGCTGTCAGCTTTAATCTCCGTTGTAATTTACACATGGAATGTCTCTATGGGCGTGATGGGCACCATATTGCAGAGAGCCTCTTCAAAGGCTTTGCACGTGCGTTTCGCATTGCTGCTAGTAATGATCCTCGCCAGGAGGGTGTTCCATCTAGTAAAGGGAAACTGTAATGGCTGAGGTTGGGATAGTGGACTACGGTGGCGGGAATCTTCGCTCGCTTAGTCGGGCGGTTGAATCGCTGGGGTACACAGTAAACTTGGTTTCGAAGCCTTCTGATATGGACGGTTTGACGCATTTGCTCTTCCCCGGGCAAGGAGCGTATGGCGATTGTCTGCAAAAACTGCAAAATCGTGATTTAGTTGAGGCCTCGCTGAAATGGATTGCGGAGGATAAACCCTTTTTCGGGATTTGTGTTGGATACCAGCTCTTATTTGCAGGTAGCGAAGAAGCGCCAGGGAAAAAAGGGTTCGATATTGTAGATGGCCAGATTGTTAAGTTTGAGAGCGATTCTCTAAAGGTGCCTCACATGGGCTGGAATGCTCTTAAAGTCACTGACCCCTCACATGCACTTTGGAAGGGCCTTCCCGAAGACCCTTATTTCTATTTTGTCCATTCGTACTATTCGGTTGATGTCGATGAGTCCGTGCGAGCTGGGAGCTGCGAATATGGCGAGAACTTTACGGCCTGCGTGATTCGTGGAAACCTTTTGGCAACTCAGTTCCACCCCGAAAAAAGTCAAGAGAATGGGCTTCTGCTTCTTAAGAACTTCTTAGCTCTGTAATTTGCAGTGAATGTATTCGAGGCGACAGTGAGGTTCATCGGATGCGTGGTCGCGGTTGTTGCGTTCTGCTCCTGTTCAGAGAAGCAATCAGAAGCGCCCGCAGTGTCGGTTCCCAAAAATTCAGTGCAGGAACCTATAGACCTCAATGCCTACCTAGCAGGGAAGGTTGTAGAGTTGTCTGGCGATCATTTGACTTCCGTAAGTAAGGACGTGGCTCCTGAGAAGTATTACGCCTTTTATTACACGGCGTCTTACTGCGCGCCTTGTAAGGTGTTTAGTCCAACCTTGGTGACCTTTTATGAAGTTTATCAGGAAATTTACGGCGCGCAGTTTGAAATCGTTTTAGTTTCTGATGATAAGACCGAATCTAAGATGGCAGAATACGCTAAGCAAATGGGGATGAAGTTCCCACATATTTCATTATCTGAAGTGAGTGCGTTTAAGGAGAATTTCTCTCCACCGGCTCATCTTTACCCGAGCCTCGTGATTTGCACCCCTATGGGCGAAGTGCTAAAAACGTCCTTTGATAAAAATGGGTTGTATCATGGAGTAGAAATTCCTATGAACTACCTTAAAACCAAGCTATCAGAAGAGTGATCAAACAATTTAACAAAATAGCGATAATTGCCCCAGGCCTCTTAGGAGGTTCGATCGGTTACGCTTGCCGTGAGGTTGGGTATGAAGTCGCTTTTTGGGGCCGCAATGCGGCTAAGCTAGAGGCTGTGAAGGCAGCAGGGTTTGAGGCTTCTACAGATTTGTCGGAGGTGATCGCTGGGGCTGAATTAGTTATTTTAGCGACGCCCGTTCCTTACATGGCTGAGATGGCGCAACAGCTAATTGAAGCGGGTCTGACTCCTGCTCAGCTCGTTACTGACGTAGGCAGTGTGAAGGTGGCGGTATTGAACGCGGTACAGCCCCACTTAGGGAGCCAGGGCTATTCCTTTATTGGCTCTCACCCAATGGCTGGTTCGGAGCAGCAAGGGTTTGAATTTTCAGATCCTCGAATTTTATTGGAAGCGACTTGTATTGTTACTCCTGATTCCTTCTCGAATACGGAGCACATATCAGCGTTAGTTAGCTTTTGGGAGTCATTAAAGATGAAAGCTCCTCAGCTTACTGCCGAGGAGCATGATAAAGTGGTTTCTAGGGTGAGTCATGTTCCGCACATTCTGTCTTCAGTCTGTGCTCATATCGCGTTGGGTGATGTGAGAAATGGGCAGTTCTCAGGAGGAGGCTTAAAAGACACCTCTCGTGTGGCTTCTGGTGATGCTGATCTCTGGGCCGGGATCCTCTCAGAAAACTCTACTAAGGTTACGGCGCATCTACAGGAAGTTAAGGAGCGCATCGAGCGATACCAGATCGCATTGCAGTCAGAGGATCTTGAAGTGTTGACCGCTTTATTACGCGAAGATAAAGGGCGAAGAGATGCCTACTTTCTGTGAGCCCCTTTTTTTAGTTATTTATTAGTAAAATAAGTAACGAGGGGCTATCGTGACGCTGTAATAGTATCGCTTATGTCCTTTTCTCGAAACTTACCTCTCTTATTTATCTCCGCCTCCACGCTAACAGTTTCAGCACAATGGCGCGACGAGGTTGGTTTGGTAAAGTTGTTAGATTACTTACAAGTGTCAGATTTGCCCACGTCATACACAGACGGAGTGCCACTGATGCAGGTGGAGGCTAGCAACGGATTGGGGAATTATATGCCTACGGCAGGTTCTGGGACCTTTGCGGTTACATCTGGAATCTATACGAATAAGACCTTTGAGAATGTTAGCGATGAGGCCTCTGCTCGATCTGGGCACGCGAATACTGTGGGCAATCGCTATTTCTCCACCGCTTCGTTCATGACGGGAACGAATGATATTTCAGTCTATTCAGCTGGAGGCTTTCTTTCTGATCTGGTTAATCCTTTTTTGGCTTCGCAGACGACTATTGGAGGAATTTCTTATCACCTATCTGACCAGATGGATCCTTACCCTGGAAAGGTTGCATCTTTTGCATGGATTTCAGACAGAGACCCTGCTGGAGTTATTTCAGAAGAAGATTACAAGGATTGGATAAATCGCTTTGACTACCAAGCCTCAGAAGGGAACACTTTGATGGTAACTGGCCTGAATAATGGCTCTGGATCACAGGTGCCTGAGCTCTGGGGGCTCGCTTATAATGGAATCTCTGTAGGCCGGACGAATGGAGGCCATTCTTCAGGGGATACTACTGATGCTTACGTCTCGTTTGGAATCACGGCAGGGCGAACAAAGCCTGATGTTGTAAGCCCAGATTCCGCTACAAGTTTTGCTACTGGCCAAGTTTCATCCGTTGCAGCTTATAATTATGGTTTTGCAAACTCTCTGGGAGATACGACAGTTACAGGGAATACAGACTTACAAAAAGCAATTTTATTGGCAGGGGCGACTAAGGAAGAATTTCCTAATTGGTCGAATATGTCAACGGACGGTTCAGAGACTCGGCCTCTGGACGAGAGGTTTGGCGCAGGGGAGATTAATGCCTTTCACACTCACCGTCTTATTGAAGCTGGGGAGCACGCTGGTGGAAGTCTTGCCCGATATGGTTGGGTTCGGCCTAACGACATAGCGGGTTCTGATTTGACCTATAGCTTCACTGTGCCTGAGCAAGTAGATGGAGCCGAAATTAATGTCGCCCTCTGCTGGCATCGAGAGATTACAGAGCAATCAGTTGGACAGCGTAATAATACACAGTGGGCTTATGTGCCTCAAGATTTAGCGGATCTCCGTTTAAGTTTAGATGGAGGAGAACTCGCATCACCGATTGTCTCTGATAGTAGTGTGGATAATGTGGAGTATATTCACATTCCCTCATTAGCCCCAGGAAGTTACACGCTGACGCTCTCGAATAATAGTGGTGCAGTAATCCCGACTGACGCGGCGTTAGCTTGGCGGATTAATCTAGGAGAGGCTGTTTCCCCCTTGGAGGCTGATGTCTCTGATAGTGAAATCCTACTCTCTGACTTAATCCCTGGAGTAGAGTATGAAGTCTGGGAGAGTCCTGACCTTGCTGGTGAATTTACCTTTGTTGAGAGCTTTACTCCAACTGGGGCAACTCATACTTGGGCGGTGCCAGCTCCTACTGTAGATCGTCATTTCTACCGTTTCCGTTACTGGCAGTAATAATCCTTAATTTTGAGGGCATAAAAAAGGCTCCTCCCGATTTGGGAGGAGCCTTTTTATTTATATCTTCTAGGAAGAACTTACTTAGTGCCTGAGACGTATGCAGCTTGGCTCATGCCAGCTTCAATTTTCTTCTCACCACCGTGCCAGCTCATCATTGAACGGAGGCGTGTGCCAACTTCTTCGATCTGGTGCTTAGATTCTTCTTCACGGATCTTGTTGAACTTCTGGTAACCACCTTCGTATTCAGCCATCCACTCTTTCGCGAATTTGCCTTCTTCGATGTCCTTAAGTTGTTGCTTCATGCGCTCTTTAACAGATGCGTCGATGATTTTTGGTCCTACTGATACGTCACCCCACTCTGCAGTTTCAGAGATTGAGAAGCGCATTCCAGCAATTCCAGATTCGATCATGAGGTCAACGATAAGCTTAAGCTCATGGAGACACTCAAAGTAAGCCATTTCAGGTTGGTATCCAGCTTCAACGAGAGTCTCGAATCCAGCCTTAACAAGTGCAGAAGCACCACCACAGAGAACTACTTGCTCACCGAAGAGGTCAGTGTTGGTTTCTTCACGGAAGTTTGTTTCGAAAACACCACCACGTGTACAGCCGAGGCCTTTAGCCCAACCGAGTGCGATTTCAAGCGTGTCGCCAGTCGCGTCTTGGTGGATTGCTACGAGACCAGGAACACCTTTGTTTTGTGTGAACTGGCTACGTACTGTGTGACCAGGACCTTTAGGAGCTACGAGAGCAACGTTTACGTCTTCTGGTGGAGTAACGAATCCGTAGTGAACTGCGAAACCGTGTGCGAAGAAGAGTGTCTTACCAGCGGTGAGGCTTGGTGCGATGTCTTTTTCGTAAAGGGATGGGATAACGGTGTCAGGAGTTGCGATCATGATCACGTCAGAAGCGGTAACTGCTTCCGCAACATCCATTACTTGGAAACCAAGTTTAGAAGCTACTTCGCGTGACTTAGAAGTGGCGTGAAGACCAATGATGACTTCGCATCCACTATCTTTAAGGTTGAGGGCGTGTGCGTGTCCTTGTGAACCGAATCCGATGATTGCGAGCTTACGTGACTTAACCGCGTCGATGTTTGCATCTGCGTCTGTATAAATTTTTGCTGCCATAATTCCAGTGTGTGTTATGATTTAAGTCGGTCAACGTGCTCATAATAGTGGCATGCGTCAAGCTTGCCTTTCCGAATTTGCAGAAAAGTTTTGCTTCCTCCTCGCATTTCTGGCTTTTTTGAGGTGATTATTCAGATAACTTAACTAAATCATGATCCACCCAACTGCTATTATCTCGCCTAACGCTACCGTTGCCGAAGGAGTTCACATTGGAGCTTACACGATTATTGGCGATGGGGTAACCGTTGGCGCAGGCTGTAAGTTTCACTCTCACGTTGTGGTCGAGAGTAATACGACGATTGGTGAGGGGAATGAGTTCTACCCTTTCGCCTCTATCGGAGCGCGAACACAAGACCTTAAGTATGAGGGCGAACCAACCTCTCTAGTGATTGGCGACCGTAATGTGTTCCGCGAGAGTGTTACCATTCACCGAAGCACAAGTAAGACGGTGCCGACTAAGATTGGGAACGATAATAATTTCCTCGCCTACGCTCACGTAGCACACGATTGCGAAGTAGGGGATCACTGTATCTTTTCTAATAACGGGACGATTGCTGGTCATGTAGTTGTAGGTGATTATGCGATTATCAGCGGCCTTGCAGGAGTTCATCAGTTTTGTCGAATCGGGAGACATAGTATAATAGGGGGGTGTTCTAAAATTGTTCAAGATGTCCCTCCGTTTACGATCGCTGACGGAAGCCCAGCAGAGTTGCGAGGAGTGAACTTAGTGGGAATGAAACGACGCGGCTTTAATAAAGAGGAGGTCAGGGAGGTTAAGAATGCGTACAAAGCGTTCTTCTTAGACAAAGAGCAGAATATGCAGACGCCATTAGAAAATAAAACAGAGGCCACTGGCTTGATTGCGGAAATTCGCGACTTTATCATTGCCGCAGAGGGGCGCGGGGTTACTCGCTAAATAACCTCGGAAGGGGGGCTCAATTCACAAAAAAGGCGGACTGTAGTAGTCCGCCTTTTTGTTACCTAAGAGTTAATTCTAGAGGTTGTTCATGTCGATGAACCCTTCGAGCTTTCTGATACGGGTTGGGTGACGCATCTTACGAAGTGCTTTCGCTTCGATCTGACGAATACGTTCACGAGTAACCTGGAATTGGCGGCCTACTTCCTCAAGTGTGCGGGAGTAACCATCCTTAAGTCCAAAGCGTTGCTCTAGTACTTCGCGTTCACGCTCTGTAAGGGTGTCGAGGACATCGTTGATCTTATCCTTAAGCATGGAGAACCCTGCTTCTTCCATTGGGTTATCAGCCGCTTTATCTTCGATGAAATCACCAAAGGATGTGTCGTCTGAATCACCAACAGGAGCTTGGAGAGAGATTGGTTGCTGTGCCATCTTGAGGACGGCACGGACACGTTCAACTGGGAGGTGAATCTCCTCCGCGATTTCATCGGCGGTCGGTTCACGTCCGTACTCTTGCACGAGCTGTTTCTGCACGCGCATGAGCTTGTTGATCGTCTCAATCATGTGCACAGGAATACGGATTGTTCTCGCCTGGTCTGCGATCGAACGAGTGATCGCTTGACGGATCCACCATGTCGCATAAGTAGAGAATTTGTACCCACGGCGGTATTCAAACTTTTCAACCGCTTTCATGAGTCCCATATTACCTTCTTGAATGAGGTCGAGGAAGGAGAGTCCACGGTTGGTGTACTTCTTAGCAATAGAGATTACGAGTCGGAGGTTAGCTTCGACCATTTCTTCTTTCGCTTTAATCGCCGCTTTAATCCACTTATTGAGTTCGGCTTCAGTTTCTTGGAAGTCAGGGGCTAGGTGCCACACTTCTTGCTGGACTTCGTTTAGCTTCGTTTCGAACTCCTTATCACCTGGTGAGGATTGGAGCTTGTGTTCGTACTTATCAAAACGCTTTTTATAGTCATCAACATTGAGACAAAAATCCTCAATGACCTTTTGCTTGTAGTAGAAGCGACTGTAGAGACGGTCCAGTGTCTGGATGTTTTTCTTAATCGTTTCTGCGTGCTCTTCCTTATTACGAGCGGCCTTAGAGTTCAGGTTGCGGAAGGCGGAGGCTGTGGATTCGTGAAGCTGGATGACTTGATCGCAGAGCTTCGGAAGAACCTTCATATAGCGCTCACGACTTTCAATTTTCTTGTCGAGAATAATACGGTCAAAACGCTCCTTTCCTTTTTGGAGCTTATCAGCGAGTTCAAGGTAGCAATCGGCAGTGAAACCGAACTTGTGGAAGTTCTTTTGGACATTGCTTTCCGCAGTTTCAATTCGCTTAGAGATTTCTACTTCTTGTTCTCTAGTTAGCAGAGGGACTTGTCCCATCTGCTTGAGGTACATACGAACGGGGTCGTCAAGGATGTCGAGTTTCTCCTTAGGGTCTTCAATTGCCGTCTCGGCGCCTTTAGAGTCACGGTAACGGTCGACTTCAGCAGCGTCGATGATATCAAACTCCATCGAGTTGAGCTGATCCATGACGCTTTCTAGTTCGGCTGGCTCTACAATGTTCTTCGGTAGAGCATCATTGATGTCATCGTAAGTTAAGTAACCTTGTTCCTTGGCTAGCAGTACGAGATCACGAACCTTGTCTTTTAGATCCGAGTTCTCGGTCTGAGTGAGGACGCTCTTATCAAGCTTGGATTCCTTTTTGGTCGCTTTCTTAGCTTCTTTTTTCGGCGCCTTTTTGGCTGCAGTTTTTTTAGCAACTACTTTTTTGGCGGCGACTTTCTTAGTAACAGCTTTTTTGGTCGCTTTTTTGGCAACGGGTTTCTTAGAAGCAGTTTTTTTAGCTGGTGCTTTTTTCTTTGCTTTAGAGCTAGAACTCGTTTTTTCAGTTGCCATAGGTGAAAGGAAATTAAGTGGTCGTTTGTAAATTGGATAAAAAACAATGTGACCAGATTATATCTGATCACAAATTTGAAGTTTGCCTTGAGCTAGGTCAAGGTAAAACTATGTGGCTAACTCTAAGTGAAGTTAGCCTGCTTCGATAGAAGCGAATCGAGCTTACGCAGGATTTGGGGAAGTAACGTAGAGGAAGCCTTTTTTCTCGAGCTTCAGGATCGCGTCCTTGTATTTAGCGAATTTTTCTGCTGATACAAAGCGGGTGCCTGAACGCCATTCTTTACGGCCAGTCATGAACGCAACTTGGTCGCGGTCAACTTGAAGGTTTGGCTTGTGAGTGAGAGAGATGAGGCAGCTCCCTTTCTCTTCTTGTGCCTTAGCAAGGTCAGCAGGGGAACATTGACCGAGGTCTTTTGGAAGGAGTTGTGAATTTGACATGGGCAGGGACGATAAGTATATATGGGTCACTTAGTCGAGTATTTTTTTTATAAAAGCGTCAATCTCGCTTTAGGCTTTATTTTTTGGGTGATAACTAGGAGTGTGAGGGACGCGAATGCAATGAACGGTGAGTGCGGGCGCTTTATGAAATACAGTCTAATATAGAAGGGGTGAAAAAAAATTGAGAGAACTAGTCTTGACATTAGCTCGATTTCGTTTAAATCCGTTCTCCCCAATTCTTTTTAAATTATGGCAAACATTCAATCAGCAGCTAAGCGTAACCGTCAAACGGTCAAAAGAACCGCACGTAACAAGGTTCTTTCTACTCGTATTAAAACACTCCGTAAGGAAGTGCTCGCTGCAGACGAGAAGTCATTCAAAGACGTTTTTTCTCAGTTCGCATCAGCAGTTGATAAAGCTGCTAAGAGCAACTACATCCACAAGAATAAAGCAATCAACCTTAAGTCGAAGACATTCAAAGCGGCTAAAGGCCAAGCTTAATTTTCTTCCTGGGGATTTATTAAAACTTAAAAAAGGCACCCGATTGGGTGCCTTTTTTAGTTTGGTGAGGTCTCTTACGGAGTCCTGCTATATAAAAGGACGGGCTTATTGCTAAGCCCGCTACAATGTTACTGAATACCAGACCGCTTAAGTAGAGGTTCTAGCTCAGGCGCTCTGCCCATGAAGTTATGGAATAGCTCGCTAGGGTCGGCGGAATTTCCTTTCGAGAGGATGCATTGACGGTAGTTCATGCCGACTTTCGGGTTGAGGATTCCTTCGTTCTCAAACTTAGTAAAGGCGTCCGCGTCGAGTACCTCGGCCCATTTGTAAGAGTAGTAACCTGCGGCATAGCCTGTTGCGCCAGAAAAGAGGTGGCTGAAACGGTAAACGAGACTGGCTGATGGGGTAGCTAGAGGAGCGCGGTATGTTGCGGTAATGGTGGTGTCGATCTCTTCCCAGTTCTTAGAGAGGTCTAAAGAGGTGTCGTTGTGAAGTTCAAGATCAAGCTTACCGAACTGGAGCTGACGCATGAAGCCAGAGGCGCTCATATAGTTACGAGCAGCGAGCATTTTTTGGTAAAGCTCTTCCGGAATAGGTTCTCCGCTTTCGTGATGCAGGGCGAAGAAATCGAGAGATTCGCGCGCCCAGCAAAAGTTCTCCATAAGCTGAGAGGGGAGCTCTACGAAGTCCCAGGCCACATTGGTGCCGGAGAGGGCCTTGACCTCGACATCACTAAGAAGCTGGTGAATGAGGTGGCCGAATTCGTGGAAAATGGTTTCGACCTCGCGGTGGGTCATTAGTGCGGGTTGCTCGTCTACAGGCTTGGTCATGTTACCGCAGATTAATCCGAGGTGTGGTTCGCGAGGGGAATCCCCTAGGGCGGGAACTCCCGTTTCAAAAGAGTTCATCCAAGCTCCGCCGCGTTTTGTTTCGCGTGGGTGCCAGTCCGCGTAGAACGAGCCAAGATGATCGCCAGTAGCGCTGTCGTTTAAATCATAATAGGTTACGTCTTTATGCCAAGACGGTGGGGCAGAGGCTTCTACGATTTTAATTCCAAAAAGCTTTGTAGAAAGGGTGAAGAGGCCGTTCATAACACGATCGAGTGGGAAGTATGGACGCACTTCTTCCTCGTCAAAGTCGTAGAGTTCTTTACGGCGTTTTTCTGCCCAGTAGGAGGTTTCCCAGGGTTCAAGAGGGCTGGCGGAGCTCTTTGTTTTCTGGGCTTTGTAGTCTTGTAGCTCTTGGCATTCTACGCGGAAGGCTGCTTCTACTTTTCCGTGAAGGTCTGAGGTGAAGTCTAGAGCGTTTTGGCCTGATTTGGCCATGCGGCGATTGGTGGCCCAGTCGGCAAATGAGTTAAAGCCTAGCATCCGAGCTTTTTCTTGGCGGAGACTGATGATTTCACGAATGAGTTCGGAGTTATCAAACCCTTCTTTATTGCCGACTTTTTGATTAGCGCTCCAGATGTCCTTACGAATGGAGTCATCCTCAGCGAATTGCATGACGGGTGACATGCTAGGGAATTGGAGGGTGAAGCGGTAGTGTGGGACTTCTACTGATCCGTGCCCTTTCGCGAGCGCGTCAGCGGATGCTGTTTTTAGTGCCGACTCAGGAAGTCCCGCTAAGCGTTGGTCACTGGTCTCTACTAATTCCCAATCATTGGTCGAATCGAGAACGTTTTCAGAAAACTTTTGGGTTTTGAGGCTGAGTTCGGATTGTAACTCGGCGAAACGCTCTTTCTCTTTGGCAGGGAGATCTGCTCCTGCGTTGATAAAGGAGAGGCACGTTTCCTCGATGTGGCGGCTTTGTGTTGCGGTGAGACCGGATTGAGACTCTTGGTAGGATTTTAGGACGGCCCAGAGCTCGCTATTGAGTGGAATCTTAGAGGAGAACTCTGTCACGATCGGCAACATTTTATTGAGGACTTCTCGTTGTTCGTCGCTATTGAAGACGGAATCGAGGTGGTTCACTCTTCCCCATGCACGGTAAAGGTCTTCGGTGGAATCCTCTAGCGCTTCAAAGGTGGAGGCGTAGGATAGCGCATGTTGGTCTTGCTCGATAATTACTTGGACGGCGGCTTCGGCCTTAGTGAGCGACTCAGTGATGGCTGACTCTAGGTGCTCAGGCGTCATTAATGCCCAATTCGGAGGAAAGGAGGGGTCAAGAAATGGATTGATCATGAATGGATAAAATCTAAACTAAGCGTGATCGTTGTCAACTGTACGGGGGCGGAACTTTGTGAGGAGTAATTAGCCTGTAATTCAGGGTGTTTTTTTTGGAAATGATCCTACTTTTATCTTTAAACCTCTATAGTTCCACCTTACAACTTCGCTAATGTCTATTGAGTTAACTAGGAACTTTTCGATTATTGCCCATATTGACCACGGCAAGACCACGCTTTCAGATCGTCTGTTAGAGTTTACACAGACGGTTACGGAAAGGGAGTCGCAGGCGCAGTTACTAGATTCGATGGATTTGGAACGGGAGCGGGGGATTACGATTAAGTCCCACCCCGTAACGATGTATTACCCCGCAAAGGATGGTAAAACCTATAAGCTGAATCTCCTAGATACTCCTGGTCACGTTGACTTTTCCTATGAAGTCTCTCGCTCTTTGGCCGCTTGTGAAGGGGCGATTCTCATTGTCGATGCAGCGCAAGGGGTCGAGGCTCAAACGATGGCAAACGTGAATCTGGCTATGAGCCAAGAGCTCGCCATCGTACCAGTAATGAATAAGATCGACCTCCCGGCAGCTGATACTGATAAGTGTCGCAAACAGCTGGAAGATTTGCTCGCTATTCCGGGTGAAGAAGCGATTCCCGCTTCTGCAAAAGCCGGTATCGGAATCGAAGATATTTTAGAAGCTGTCGTGACGCGCATGCCAGCTCCAGTTGATAATGAAGACGGGCTTTTCCGTGCTTCTGTTTTCGATTCGATTTACGATGCGTATCGAGGTGTAATTTCCTATGTTAGAGTGGTCTCCGGAGCAGTGAAAAAGGGAGATAAGATTAAGCTTTTCGCAACCAATAAAACATACGAGGTGAAAGAAGCGGGGTGTTTTACTCCTAAGATGACCAAGACCGACGGGCTTGTGGCGGGAGATGTTGGTTACATTATCGCGAACATGAAATCGGCCTCCGAGGTTAAGATCGGTGATACTATCACGAACCACGTCCACCCTTGTGCTGAGCCTCTGGATGGGTTCAAGGAAGTTCAGCCTATGGTTTTTTCGGGGATCTATCCTGTTGACTCTAGCGATTATGAATCATTGAAAACTGCGATGGGTAAGCTGCAAATTAATGACGCAGCCTTCTCTTTCGGAACAGAATCTTCAGCCGCCTTAGGCTTTGGTTTTCGCTGTGGCTTTTTAGGCCTGCTCCATATGGAAATTATCCAAGAGCGTCTTCGTCGTGAATTCGATATGGATGTAATTTCGACTTACCCCTCTGTGATCTATGAGGTAACGAAAAGTGATGGAGAAGAGGTCTTAATTGATAACCCATCGTACTTACCAGACCAGTCTGTCATTGCTGAAATCCGTGAGCCGATGGTACGCGTGTACATTATTGTGCCAGGTGATTATATCGGGGATATGATGCAACTGCTCATGGAAAAACGGGGTGAGCTAGAGAATACGGAAACGATTGATGGAGATCGTGTTCTTCTAACGGGAATAGTGCCGCTCTCCGAAATCCTAGTAGACTTCAACGACCGATTAAAATCCACTACGAAAGGCTATGGATCTATGGACTATGAGCATGCGGAGTACCGCCCTGCTAACATGGTCAAAATGGATATGATGATTGCCGCAGAGCCAGTGGAGGCCTTCTCTACGATCGTGCACCGTGAAAAGGCTGAGTTCCACGGACGAGATCTAGCTAAACGTCTTAAAGATGTAATTCCACAACAAATGTTTGTTGTGGCTATTCAGGCTGCTGTGGGAGGGAAGATTGTAGCGCGTGAATCGATCTCCGCGATGCGTAAAAACGTGACCGCGAAATGTTACGGTGGTGATATTTCCCGTAAACGTAAGCTCCTTGAGAAGCAGAAGGCAGGTAAGAAGAAGATGAAGATGTTTGGTAAAGTAAACATCCCGCAAGAAGCCTTCATTAAGGTTCTTAAGACGGGGGACTAAATCCGCTTTGGGAAAGTGACCAGCTCGGTTGCTTTTTTGAAATCTTGTAACATTGTAACTTCATGGGTTCTGTTCTCCGAGTTGTATCGTATTTGAAGCGCTATCGCCTAATGTTTGGTGGGCAGCTTTTGTGTGCGGTGGCTTCGGTCGCAGCCATGGCCGTGTTTCCTAATGTTCTGCGACACATCATTGATGAGGTTATTCCTCAGAAAGATCTCAATAGCTTTGTCCCGCTGGTTTTACTGGTTCTACTCGGCTATGTGCTGAAAGAAGGTCTGAGCAGTCTACGGATCGTTATCAACAACCACTTTGAGCAGCGGGTGATCTTTGATATTCGGTCAGATCTCTATCGCCGGATTCAAAACTTACCTGTTCAATGGTTCGACTCCCGCCGTACGGGAGATGTGATGACTAGAGTCACGGAAGATGTGACCGCGATGGAGCGAGTTCTCATTGACGGGGTGGAGCAAGGCGTGATGGCTCTTTTTCAAGTCATCATTTTTGGCGTGCTGATCTATGCTGCTGATTGGCAGGTTGGGTTGTGGGCGACGGTTCCTATTCCTCTCCTTATGATAGGCGCTCGGATTTATACCAAGAATGCGCGAGATCGTTACAAAGGCCCGCGAGAGGCTTCCAGTAACATGAATGCACTTTTACATGATAATATTGCAGGGATTCGTCAGATCAAATCCTTTACTGCTCAAGAGTCGGAGCATCGTCGTTTTAATAACTATTCCAATGCCTTGCGTCGTGCAAATTTACGACTGATGGCGTGGTGGGCGGGGTACTCGCCAGGGATGTCTTTCATTGCGATGATCGGATTTGTTCTCGTTCTCTGGCAAGGGGGGGCAGCCGTCATGGCTGATAAGATGACGGTGGGTGATTTTACGGCTGTTTTTGTAATGTTGAATTTCTTTTATGACCCGATCGGAAAGCTGCACCAAATTAACCAAATGGCGCTTTCCTCTAGAGCTGCTGCGGATCGTGTGTTCGAAATCTTAGATGCGGATGAGGAAAGAGGCGTCTCCGTTGGAGGTGATTTTACCGCGCCCGTTCGTGGCGAAGTGCGTTATCAAGGGGTTAATTTTTCTTACGAAGAGAAGCAAACGATCTCGGGTCTGAACCTGCATGTTCCTGCGGGGAAAACCGTGGCTCTAGTGGGCTCGACGGGAGCTGGAAAGTCGACCATTGCGAATTTGCTTAATCGCTTTTACGAAATAGACTCCGGGACGATCACGATTGATGGGGTGGATATCCAAGAGCTGAACAAGACAGCGTTACGTCAGGTCATTGGTTATGTCTCACAAGACAATTTCCTCTTTAATGGGTCAGTCCGCGACAACCTCTTAATCGCTAACGATGGAGCCAGTGATGAAGAGTTATGGAAAACACTAGAGGCGGCGCAGGCCAGCGAGTTTGTGAAGGGGCTCTCGGAAGGGCTTGATACTGTCGTGGGTGAGCGTGGAGTGAAGCTGTCAGGTGGCGAAAAACAGAGATTAGCCATAGCGAGGGCTATTCTTAAAAATCCGCCAATTTTAGTCTTAGACGAGGCCACTGCTTCGGTCGATAACACCACTGAGGAATTGATCCAAAAAGCTCTCAAAGAATTGCTGAAGGGACGTACCGCCTTTGTTATCGCACACCGCTTATCTACCATCGAAAATGCAGATTGTATTTATGTTCTAGAGAAAGGACGAGTGTTAGAGCAAGGGACGCATAGCGAGCTGATGAATGCGGATGGAGCCTACGCGGCTTTAGCAAAAGGGATGTGAAGGAGTTACTTTTCTATCGCCAAAGATTAATCAGCATTATTTAATATTACTCATGAACCTCTGTGACTACCATACGCACACTCCTCTCTGTATGCACGCAGAAGGAACCGCGGAAGAGTATGTCGACGCGGCTATCGCGGCGGGGTTGATGGAGTACGGAATTGCCGACCACGCACCGGTGCAGCCAGAGCCTTTTGATGATTGGCGCATGCTTACTAGTCAACTTACGGATTACTACGATTGGATCATGCGGGCTCGTGAACATGCTGCCGACCGTATTCAAGTGCGTTCAGGGCTGGAGTGTGATTGGTTAGTGGGATGTGAAGACTGGATTAACCAGCTCCGAGGGTGCTCAAGTTGGGACTATATGATTGGTTCAGTGCATTACCTGGCTGATAAATGGGATTTTGATAATCCGGTGTGGTTAGGGCGCTGGGCGGAGGTTGATGTCGAAGCGGTGTGGTCCCAGTACTGGAAAACATACGAGGAGATGGTGCGCTCAGACCTCTTTGAAATTTTTGGCCATGCAGACCTCATTAAAAAATTTGGATATCGCCCTAAAGGTGATTTACGACGCTTTTATGAACCTGTGATCGAAGCCATTTCTGAAAGTAGAGGAGTGCTCGAGGTGAATACGGCAGGGTGGCATAAGCCCTGTAAAGAGCAATACCCTTCGTTGCAATTTCTGGATCTCTGCGCGGAGGCGGGAGTTGATATTGTTGTTTCATCTGATGCTCATGCGCCCGCCGAAGTTGGCCGTAACTTTGATGAAGCCCGCACTCGTATTTTGGCTGCTGGGTTTACGCATACAATAGCCTTTTATGGAGGGCAGAAGTATCCCGTACCGTTGAGATGAAGACACGTTTCGCTCCTTCACCGACAGGTTATTTACACCTAGGGCATGCCTTTTCAGCGATCGAATGTCAGAGCCTCGCTAAGAAACTCGGAGGAGAGCTGATTCTGCGTTTTGAGGATATTGATTTTACCCGTGTGCGGGAAGAGTATTACGAGGCTATTATCGAAGATTTGGCGTGGTTAGGGATTCAGCCTGAAGCGGTTCCCTGGAAACAGAGAGATCGATCAGAAGCGTACCAAGCAGCGCTGGACGACTTGATTGCGCGAGAGTTAGTTTACCCCTGCTTCTGTACCCGGCAAGAACTCGCCCGAGTAGATGCGCCTCATGAACGTACTCCTATTTACGCCGGTACGTGCCGAGGCTTGAAGTCCGAAACGGTAGAGCAGAGAAAGAAGGCGGGAGAACCGTTTGCGTGGCGCTTGAATGCTCAAAAAGCTTATGAACTAACAGGGGCGCTAAGGTTCTCTGATACTCGCTTTGGTGAGATCGAGGTTGATCCGTTGAGGTTGGGCGATGTCGTTGTCGCGAGGAAAGACATTCAGACCTCGTATCACATAGCGGTGGTCGTCGATGATGCAGCGCAAGGGGTGACTCACGTAGTGAGAGGGGAGGATCTATTGGACTCCACTCATGTGCATAGGCTATTACAGGCGATTTGGAACTATCCTGAACCGACCTATTATCACCATCGCTTAATTTGCGACGAAAACGGGAAGCGATTTGCTAAGCGTCATCAAGCATTAGCGATTCGTGAGCTGAGAGCGCAGGGTGTGTCCGTGGAGGATATATATGAGCGTCTGCGGGCAGAAGGCTAAAGCTCTTCGAGGTAATTTGTAAACTCGGTTAGGTCGGGGAACTCATCGGATTTTTCGAAATCGGAAGCCTGTACCGCTTTAGCGAAGGAGAGGAAATCAGAGCAGGCAGTTTTAGCCTCAGCTAATTTCCCGGCTCCATCTAGTAAATTGACCTGATTAGCAATGGCCTCCGCGAGACCATTCAGCGAGATCGTTTGGTAATATGGATTGTTGATCGCTGGATCCATTTCGATCTGGCTCATATACCCTTCAATAGCCAATTCTAGTTGAGATAAGATTACTTCGACAGGGCTGTCGAGATGACTTTCAACACTGGCTAAGTGGGCTTGTAACTCAGCGATTTTGACTAGGGTGAGAGGGTTCTGCGGTTGCAGTTTATCGAGTGCTTGAGTGGCCTCTAGCTCTGCTTGCGAATGTTCTTTTTGCTTTTGGAAATCATCGTCTTGTGCCGCGCTTTTATTGAGCAACCCGAATAGGCCTGCTTTCATCATGAGTAAATCGACCAAGGTTTCGGTCAGATCTTCTGGAGCCAATTTTTCCGCGCGCAGGGTGAGATCTCGCACCGTTTCTAGGTGTTTCAATACGGTCGAATCTTGGCTTGCGGTATCTTCACCATTAGACTCTAAGAGTTCGACTAGGCTAGTCCCTAGGGTATCTAACTCGGCTTGCAAATCGTTTGTTTCCATCACTCAGTGGTAGGTTAAAGCGTTTCTGGCTTTTGGAGGTAATCGCGAATCTTTTGCAGTAACATTCCTGCTCCTCCTCCATCGACCACGCGGTGATCAAAGGTGATGACGAGTTCGCAAGTGGTAACAGGGATGAAGGCATTCGCTTCATCGCTCCAGACTGGCTTTTTGACCCCCGCTCCGAGCCCTAGAATTAGGGTTTCATTAGGAAGGGGAATAGGAGTTCCTGAGACGAGGCCAAAGGTTCCGAAATTGGTGACCGTAGCGATTCCTTTCTCAAAGGTTTCTTTCCCTAGTTTACGATCTCGAGCTTTTTCAACAAGGTCGGCGTACTCTTGGCTGAGTTCGGGAACGGTTTTGACGTCTGCGTTCCGGATAACAGGAACGACCACGCCGTCCTCAACTTGTACCGCAACCCCGATGTCGAAGGCCTTAGGGTGCACAATGTTTTCCCCGATTAGGTAGCCGGCAGATGTAGGGTCTTCTCTCAGGGCGAGGGCAAAGGCGCGGAGGATGTATAGAGTGAGTCCAGGCTTAGGATTTTGCTCACGGCGGTGAGCTAGGACTTTATCGAGTACGACAGGCATTCCGACTGTAGCAAGAGGGCGCGTCCAGGATCGGCGCATGGCATCGGCAACAGCGAGACGCATGGGCGAGGCTTTACTCTTAGGCCAATCTTCAATTCCTACGAGGAAGGCTTCGAGGTCTTCAATGGTGACTCGTCCACCAGAGCCATTTCCTTGAATCGCGGAAATGTCAGCGGCGTGCAGCCCGAGCTCGTCCATACGAGCTCTCATTCTAGGAGAAATGTAGTTAGCTCCTTTGGTGCCAACAGGGACAGGGAGGCCGTGTACGTTGGGCTTAATGTCAATGGAATCAGGGATGTCCATTTGGCTTTGCTGAGCAATAGCTGGGTTGTCCCCGTGAGATAGGGTTTTTTCGATTAGCGTTCCATCACCTTCTTGCTCTGCTCCGCCGCTCCCGATTGGAGTGACGCCAGTTGCTTGGATTTCTTCCTCGCTGGCTTGGATCACCCCGAGCTGGGTACCGACCGCGTAGCTCACTCCTTCTTCAACATGGAAGGTCGTGATCGTGCCTCCGCAGAGAGTGGTCACTCCCATCGTGGCTTTGTTCGTCTCGACTTCGATGATTTCTTGATCGACCGCGACTGTGTCGCCTGGTTGGACGAGGAATTTGACAATCGTGGCCTCGGCGATCGATTCGCCGAGTTGAGGCATGATGATGGCTACTTGAGGCATAGGAAATTAAAGGCGTAAAAGGTGTTTGAGGGCGACTACGATCGACTCAGGAGTTGGTCGGTGTGCGGCCCAGAGGTCAGGATGGTAGGGGACAGGAGTGTCCTTAGAGTTGAGTCTCATCGGTGGCGCGTCGAGGAGGTGGAAACCTTCGGTTACGACTTGGGAGACAATCTCGGCGGTGACCCCACCCCAAGGATAACTTTCCCCGAGGGCCAGTAAGCGACCTGTGCGAGAGACGGAGGCCATAATGGTGTCGATGTCGACGGGTTTGACGGTTCTTAGGTCAACCACTTCGATTTCCCAGCCGTCTGCGGCTAGCATTTCAGCGGCCTTGACCGCTTCATGCACCAGCGCTCCGTAGGTTACGACCGTGACGTGCTTCCCTTGGCGCACGATTCGTGCCTGCCCGATAGGGAGGGCGTTCTTTTTCAGTTCGTCGGCGCGGAGCCAGTTGTAGAGGAATTTATGCTCACAAAAGATAACTGGGTTATCCATCATGACGGCTTCCTTGAGCATTCCGTAAGCGTCAGCCACGGTTGCAGGGGTGACCACAATCAGCCCGGGGTAGTGGGCGTAGAGGCTCTCCATGTTTTGGCTATGGAAAGGCCCTGAACCAGGAGTTCCACCCGAGGGTAGACGCACGGTCAGAGGAACTTGGACTCCGGTACGATAGTAGTGTGTGGCTGCCTGATTGACAATTTGATTGAAGGCTACAGAGGAGAAATCAGCGAACTGCATTTCTAGAATCGGGCGCGCTCCTTCGACCGCCGCTCCGATAACCATTCCTGCCATCGCATCTTCTGAAATAGGGGAGTCAATGACACGGCCTGCGAATTCCTCAGATAAGCCACGAGTGGCCTTAAATGCGCCGCCAAATTGCCCGACATCTTGTCCATAGATGAAGACCTCAGGGCACTCGGCGAGGAGTTCCCTTTGCGCTTGGTGAATCGCTTCGATATACGTTAAAGGCATAGAAAGTCGGTAAAATTATGAGCCTAGGGCGCTCCAGTCGTCCAGGTATGGATCAGGGGTTGGTTCTCGTTGGGCGATGGCGACGGCCTCTTGTACTTTTAAGCGAGCATCTTCCTTGATTTCGGCGATTTCCGCTTCCGTCAGGTAGTTCGCTTCTAGGAGTTGCTGTTCAGCAACATCCATACAATCACGGCTTCCTTCCCATAGATTTTTCGGGACGTACTTAGCGTCATCGTGCTCGCCGTGTCCACAGAGTCGGAGAACGTCTGCAACCACGAGCTGCGGGCCACCTCCTGCTCTGGCCGCTTCGGCTGCCGCGGTCATGGTTTCTAGAGATTTGAAGAAGTCAGTGCCGTCTACATGGTGTCCTTGGATTCCATATCCTTCGGCACGGGAGACGAGGTTATCACAGGCGAACTGACGATCGTTGGGAGTAGAGTAAGCAAAGCAGTTATTGACCACGAGAATGATCATGGGGAGCTTTTCGACCGCAGCGAGGTTGAGTCCCTCGTGAAATGCGCCTGTCGAGGTCGCTCCGTCGCCAAAAGTGGCCGCGCCGATCGAGTCATTTAGCGAGCCTTTGAGTCGACGGGCAAAGAGCATGCCCGCGATGTAGGAAAGAGAAGCCCCAAGGTGGCTAATCATAGCAGGCATTCCTTCGGTAGGGCGTCCGCGGTGAATGTTACCATCGCGCCCGCGCATTGGGCCTGTTACTTTGCCGAGATAGGTTCGAGTGACATCGAGAAGTTCTTCGCCAAAGGCGGTTCGGCCAGCTTGGTCACGGATGAGAGGAGCGTAGACATCTTTACCGCGCTCTAAGACTGTTCCTAGAGCCGCGCTGATCGCTTCTTGACCCTTGCCGAGATAGACGCCACCTACGATTTTTCCAGCTTTATAGAGGCTGGAGAGTTTGTTCTCTAGCGTGCGAGACATGACCATCGCTCGGTAGCAATGGTGGATCTGTTCTAGAGATTGGGCGTTGTCGGTTTGCACCATAGTCAAGATACTAGTGTTGCATTGCCTGGGTGCAATGCTTTTTTCAGAGGATTTACCGATTACTCGGGCTTGGGTGTTTTTTTGCCGAATTTTTCGGTCAGGACGAGGAGCACGATTCCTAGTGCACAAAAGGCCAAGGCTGTCCAATCGGTTGCGCCTGTGAGGTCAGGTAACCTCCAGTTGCCAAAGCCAATGATCTTCTCTTTCAGTTCACCGTCGTCTTTTTGGAACGTTTCTGTGATCGCATCCTTCCACGGCCAGATGACCGCTAGCGAGCCTGCTACAAAGCCTCCGATGAGCGCCATGGCGAGATCATGGTACGTCTTGAACAACCAGCTCAGGAGTCGAGAGAGAACAACGATCCCAAGCACGGCGCCTATGCCAACTGGGATGAGAACCTTAAGCGTGGAAAAATCACCGTCGGCGAGGTTCGAAACACTCTCCAGCATGATGAGCTTATAGTTCCCCATGAGGAGGAGGACGAAGGAGCCGCTGAGGCCGGGAATGATCATGCTAGCCGCCGCCACTACTCCGCAGAGAATGAGGTAAAGCGGGTTCGTGCTTTCGGAGGCGGGGGTGAGGAAGGCCATTGATCCTGCCGAAGCAAGTCCGATTAGGCAAAACACGATTGCGCCGGGGCTCCATGCTTTGACGTTTTTTAGGAGGGATGGAATGGAGGCTAGGATGAGGCCAAAAAAGATACTCCAAACATATAGAGGGTGATGATCAAAGCCCCAGCTGAGTAGCTTAGCTAAGGTGACAAAGCTCAGAACCACCCCTACCATGATCGAGATGAGGAAGATGAGATCCGTTTTTTTGACGAAATCGCCAATCTGGAATTTTAAGAGGAGCTTGATCGCCTCTGGATCGAACGATTTGACGGAGTCGATCAGGCGTTCGTAAATCCCCAAGAGGTAAGCCATCGTTCCTCCCGAGACCCCGGGGACGACATTAGCGGCTCCGATAACGTAGCCTTTGATTGAGTCAGATATAAAAGAGAGCATTCAGGTGATGCTCTCCTCTAGAATATAAAAATCAAGCGCAGAGCTTAACTTTCTAATGCCTCTTTGAGTAGGGAGAGGTGTTTTTTCGGCTGAACTTTCTTCAGGATCGTTTTCAGATTCCCCTCAGGATCGATAATAAAGGTCGTTCGCTCGGTCCCCATAAAGGTTTTTCCGTACATGGATTTTTCTACCCAGACACCATAGGCTTCTACGATCGCCTTATCTTCGTCGGCGATCAGGGGGTAGGGGAGTTCTTGTTTATCGATGAATTTCTGATGGCTCTTGATGGAATCGATACTGACCCCAAAGATTTTAGCCTGTTGGGAGAGCTCGCTCCAATCATCCCGCATTTCACATCCCTGAGTGGTGCATCCAGGGGTGTTGTCCTTGGGGTAAAAGACCAGCACGACCGTCTCGCCTTGGAGATCTGCGAGCGAAAGGGTGGTTTCTTCCTGATACTCACCACCGATTACGGGAGCGGTAAATAGGGGGGCGGGTTGACCAAGCGTTAAGTTCTCTGACATGATCCTAAAAAAGCACATTCTGATCCATGCGCAAGCAGTTAGCTCGTAATCTCTGAATGAAGAAAAAGAGGGGTCGAGCGATATCCTCTTGAATTAATACGGAATAGCCGTAGTCTCCTCATTAGTTATGAAATCTATTCAATTTTTGGTCATTCTCTGCGCAGGGTTTTTCGTCTCTTGTAGCTCTCCTGATTATTTCTATAAGCAAAGCAGCAAGGG
>JALZUI010000037.1 GCA_023301545.1 Akkermansiaceae bacterium | reverse complement strand
GATGTCTCGAACCCACAAACAAGCCTAACCTCTAGCCCTCCTCTTCCTGAACCGGAAATTATGTCTTTGCTCGGAACGGGCTCTACGACTTCCTCCTTAGAGAATAGGGACGCGGTAGCTCTTAAGGCTTTGCAAATTTTCCTCCTCCAAATGAAAGACCGGAAGACGATCCCTGGAGGGCGACAGTTGTTTGGAGGTTTAGCGAGCCTTATTGATACCCTTAATCTTCAAGTCGGCCAAAATGATACCTTCACGGGGCGGACCTTTACCTCTGCTAATGTTGACCTGACTGACCATTGGATCTTTACCACTCAAGTTGATGATGAACAACGAGCACGCGGCTTGCTCGTTTACCTTATTCGCTTTAAATAATTATGACATTTCTCTTCAGAATAGTGCTTGTACTTTCTCTTGCTTTTATTGCAACTGAGGGGCTTGTTGTGTCTGCTGCTGAGGTTGTCATTAAGGGGCTCTCTGAGGATCAAACAGAACAGATTAATGAAACGTATCAACCTCGTTTAGAATACATCAAGGGGCGTAAGGCTACTTCGTGGAGGGCGGATGACGCGGCCTTTTTCTTAAAACGTATTTTGGTGCGAAGAGGGTACTTCCAAGCCGCGATTGATCCTCAATTGCCGGGGAACAATCTCATTCAGCTTGATGTCGCTCTCGGGAATCGCTTCAAATTTGGTGAGATTTTACCAGTAGAAGAAAGCGTGATTAGTAATGAGCTCATCAAGGAGTATTACTTACAACCTTTAGTCGATACGGAGGCTGTTCGTATCGATGATGCCCCTTACATCGTAGAATACAAAGAGAAGGGAGCTAGGAACGTAGAGAATTACCTTAAATCACTGGGGTATTGGAACGCATCAGTGCAAAACTTTTCGGAGTCGATGACTTTTGGCACGAAACGAGTGAACTCCAATTTAGAAATTATTCCAGGAAAGCTACTCCAACTAGAAAGGATTAAGTTTGTAGGAGGGAAAGTCGAAAATATATCACTTCTAGAACCTAATATTCAGGTCAGAGCAGGGCGTACGGCTAGCTCCAAGCTTATCAACCGTGTTAAGCGTGCGGTGGAACAGTACTATGAAACTAATGGTTACCAGTTTGCAAAAGTAGAAATGGATGTAGAGCATTCGGATACCACTACTCAACTGACGTTCACAATTGACTCAGGCGCTCAATATAGAGTGGGAGACCTCACGGTTACAGGGTATGAAAAAACGCAGAAAAGGAAAGTTCGCCGATATTTTGGGAATCAAAAAGGGGAATATTACAACGAAAAAGAAATCGATCGTATTACCACGAAATTAATAGAGACGGGGGCCTTCAGTAGCGTAGTAGTTGAACCAGTCCCTAATGATGAAGGGTTAGTTGATTTGGAGATCAAAGTCACCGAGGCTAAAGCCCGGACCTTCCAAAGTTACGCGGGATTTGGTTCATATGAAGGAGGGATTATCGGTGCGGGCTTTAGTGACAGCAATTTTTATGGGTCTTTGATCAAATTCTACACTGGAGCAGAGGTGAGTGGACGTGGTGTTCTAGGCCAAGTTGGGATATCTGTGCAACGGGTGTTTAATTCCCCGCTAGACTTTAATGCTCGTACCTTTTTAGTAGAGCGATTCAATGAGGGGTATGATATTCGTAAAACAGGACTCGAAACGAATTTGATTTGGGCTCCTGATAACCACTACCGAACCCGCTTGTATTGGAATGGAGAATATGGTGATATCACAGATACAGATTTCACCTCGGACGAACTTGGGGCGGATAATTATTTCA
This sequence comes from Akkermansiaceae bacterium, assembly GCA_023301545.1. Taxonomy (GTDB): domain Bacteria; phylum Verrucomicrobiota; class Verrucomicrobiia; order Verrucomicrobiales; family Akkermansiaceae; genus WTJZ01. The sequence goes on along the minus strand of JALZUI010000037.1, from coordinate 1,794 downwards.
TTTCTCGTTTCGGTATTGAGCAGACCTTTGATTTCCGAGATGATCGCCTACTTCCAAAAAACGGCTTCCATACACGATTACAGCTTGAAGGTGGGGTTTTAAGTAGTGGAGATTCCAATTCCTTTATCCGTACTGACTTGGAAAGCTCTTATCGTTATCATATCGATAAAAAAAACCAACTACTCGCACGTTTCCGAGTATCTACGCTTCATGTTAATAATGACAGTGTTTTGCCGGTCGATACGCGACTCTTTAGTGGCGGAGTGAACTCGCAACGAGCCTATGAACAACGTGAGCTCGGGCCACAGTCATTTAGTAGAGATCCGCTAGGAGGAGAAGCCTACTGGGTTGGTAGCTTAGAGTTTATTCGACCAATTTTGGACCCTCTGCAAGCGGTTGTCTTCTTAGATGCAGGGCAACTGTACGGAGATATTAGCGAGCTCTCTTTTGATGATCCTAATTTTGCAGCAGGGCTAGGCTTACGGATTGATCTTCCAATTGGTCCAGTCCGCTTAGAATATGGTTATAATTTAAATCGAGACGAAGGAGAACCGAGAGGAACCTTCCACTTTTCGATCGGTGCTTCGTTCTAATTACTTAGGATTAGCTCGTGCTATAGCATAAAAAGTGTTCACTTGATTATTTCCCATTGACTAAGTGTTCAATTAAGTACATAGTGTTCATCTAATCAATTAATATAATGAACTCTGTAGCTGTAATTCCCGAAGAAAATCTTGTTGAAAAAACAAAACCCGCCCCAGTTAAAAAAGCAGTTGCCAAAACTGCAACTAAGAAAGAGACTACAGGCATGGATAAGAAAACAGCTGATGTACGTAAGCGCAACCTCGACCTTGCGATTTCGCAAATCAAAAAAGATTTCGGTGAGACTGCCATTCTTAGAATGGGAGATGAGCACCGTGTAGACATCGATGTAATCCCTACAGGCAATCTTCTTATTGACCGCGCTCTTGGCGTTGGCGGTTTCCCTCGTGGACGTATTGTCGAAGTTTTCGGTCCTGAATCATCTGGTAAAACGACTCTTACGCTCACTGCGATTGCTCAAGCACAGGCCAAAGGAGGTCTAGCTGCATTTATCGACGTAGAGCACGCTCTTGACCCTCAGTACGCTAAGCGCCTCGGTGTTAACTTGGACGATTTACTCGTTTCTCAACCGAACTCAGGGGAAGAAGCGCTCCAGATTTGTGAGACCCTCGTTCGCTCCAACGCAGTGGATATCATTGTACTTGATTCGGTCGCCGCTTTGGTAACTAAGCAGGAACTTTCAGGAGAAATTGGAGATTCCATCGTGGGGGTACAAGCTAGACTAATGAGTGCGGCGATGAGAAAGCTGACTGCATTGATTGCTAAAGCCCGTACCTGTTGTATTTTCACTAACCAAATCCGTGAAAAAATTGGAGTTATGTTCGGTAGCCCAGAAACGACCCCTGGTGGTCGCGCACTGAAGTTCTTCTCTTCAGTACGTGTTGATATTCGTCGTACTGGCGCCATTAAGGGCTCAGATGGCACCGTTTTAGGAAATAGAACGAAAATCAAAATTGTTAAAAATAAGGTTGCAGCACCATTTGCGGAAGCCGAGTTCGATATCATGTTTAATGAAGGGATCTCGTCTGTAGGTTCACTACTTGATCTTGCGATCGAATATGGGTTAATCTTGAAGCGAGGTAGCTGGTTCAGTTATGATGGTGAACAACTTGCTCAAGGGCGAGACGCTGCCAAGGACGCCCTAAAAGAAGACGCTAAGCTCTACGCCGATATTGAAGAAAAGGTAAAAGA
>JALZUI010000036.1 GCA_023301545.1 Akkermansiaceae bacterium | reverse complement strand
GAGCAGTACTTCCAATCCTTAGGATGGGATGCGGTCACCATTGATGGTCATGATACAGACGCAATTTTAAAATCCTTTACTGAAGCGAAAGCTTCTAAAAACGGTAAGCCAAAGGTCGTTATCGCGAAAACCGAAATCGGACGCGGAATTCCACAAGTTGCTGGTACGCAGAGCGCACACGGTGAAGGTGGAGCTAAGTTCGCCGAGGAAGCTCGCGCAGCGCTTGGTCTTCCTGCTGAAACATTTTATCTCTCTAGTGAAGTGAAATCTGCATTTGCTGAGAAAGCAGCTGCTAATCAAGGTGTTTACGCTGAGTGGGAAGCTACGTTCAGTGCTTGGAGCGCTGCTAACCCTGAACTTGCTGCTGAGCTTTCTGCTGGTGTTAGTAAGTCCGTTCCTAGCGATCTTTTGGAATCACTTCCTGAGTTTGCCGCTGACTACAAAGGTGCGACCCGTGCTGCTGGTGGTGATGTAATCCAACACATCGCTAAGCAAGTACCACAATTTATCACTGGTTCAGCTGACCTCTACGGATCGAATAAGAACTACATCAAAGACGGTGGCGACTGGAGTAAGAATGACTTCTCTGGCCGTAACATCTGGTACGGTATTCGTGAGCACGCAATGGGCGCAATTTCTAACGGAATCGCTTACGACGGACTCTTCCACGCTTCGAATGCAACCTTCCTTGTCTTCGCTGATTACCTTCGTCCTTCTATCCGCCTTGCAGCTCTTGCGGAACTTCCTGTTACCTACATCTTCACACACGACTCCGTTGGTGTGGGAGAAGACGGCCCTACGCACCAACCAGTAGAAACCGTTTCAGGTCTTCGTGTTATTCCTGGTTTGGATGTAATCCGCCCAGCTGATCCAGAGGAAACGGCAGGTGCTTACGCTGCGTCACTCCTTCGTCAAGACGGACCGACAGCTCTCATCTTCTCTCGTCAAGGCATGCCTACCATGAGCCACCTCACCGTCGCAGAGCGTCGTGAAGGAGTTGTAAAAGGGGCGTACGTTGCTAAGAAAGAAGAAGGTGCGCTGAAGGCAATCGTTCTTGCTACCGGTTCTGAGGTTCAACATGCTATGGAAGCGTCGAAAGAAGTCGCTGGCGTCCGTGTTGTTTCCGTTCCTTGTATGGAGCGCTTTGATCGTCAATCTGCGGAATACCGTGAGAGCGTTCTTCCTGCTGCATGTACAAAACGTGTTGCGATTGAAGCTGGTGTTTCCGGTCTTTGGTACAAGTATGTTGGTACAGAGGGGAAAGTCCTCGGTATTGACCGTTTCGGTATTTCTGCTCCTGGCGATCTCGTAATGAAAGAGCTCGGAATGACTAAGGAAAACGTTGTCTCAGCTCTTAGCTAAGACTTGTTATTCTAACTACTTCTTTAAAAGCGCTCCTCGGAGCGCTTTTTTTGTGGAGTTGTCACGCGATGAGGGCGGTGAAGATTAGAAATTGATAGTTGTCACTATTAGCGTGAGTGTTTATTTATGAGAGATGAAAAAGGCTTCGCATTGGACGATTTTGATGGCTCTTGTGGCTTCTGCTCTACTGGCAGTGATAATGAAGAGCATGGCAGGGCGCATCGCTCCAGATTCGGGAGCCTTACAAGTGATTGACTCTATTATTGAGACCGCGAGCTTCGTGGGAGAGCTTTTTGTGCGAGCGTTGAAGATGATTATCGTGCCGCTAATTGTTACTTCTGTCGTGGCTGGGATTTCGACTCTGCGCGGGGTTGAGGGCTTTGCACGCTTAGGTCTAAAGACGGTGGGGTTTTACACTCTGACCACAACGCTGGCTATCGTCGTGGGGCTCGTACTAGTTAATACGATTGCACCAGGATTAGAGAATGGAGAGCCGAGTGCCGTGATTCAGGAGGCGTTTTCAGCAGAGGCTAGCGCGAGTGGGGAGAAGTTTAGTTCTAAAATCGCAATGGCGGATGAGAACTCTGAGCGCTCCGGATTTGATTTGATTAAGAATCTTGGTCGTCAAATGTTCCCTCCAAACGTGATCGAGGCGGCCTCTAATAATGGTCAAATGTTAGGTTTGATCGTGTTCTCTATTCTACTAGCGCTAGCGATTACAAAACTTCCCGAGCAGCAAGGAGATCACCTGGCCTTGACCTTTACCTCGCTGAATGAAGCTGTGATCATGATTACCCAATGGATTATGAAGGTGGCTCCGATTGGGGTGTTTGCTTTGATTATGCCGGTGGTGTATGAGAGCGGGGGAGAGCTTTTCTTGAAACTAGGGAAGTATTTTCTAACCGTTCTCCTCGCGCTGGCGGTTCATCTTTTTCTCGTACTCCCAGCGCTTTTGTTCTTCGTCGCTAAGGTGAATCCTCTGGATCATTTTCGTGCGATGCGGACAGCGTTGCTGACGGCCTTTTCGACAGCCTCTTCCTCGGCGACCCTTCCTCTCACAATGCGGGGGATTCAGGATAATGCAGGAGTGTCTAAGCGCGTGGCGAGCTTTACGGTGCCATTAGGGGCGACTGTAAATATGGATGGGACGGCGCTTTATGAATGTGTGGCCGTGATCTTTGTTGCGCAGGTGATGGGGGTTGAGCTGAGTGTGGCGGCGCAGATTGGAATTGTAGTAGCGGCTTTATTGACCTCGGTAGGAGTTGCGGGGATTCCCTCCGCGAGCTTGGTTGCGATTATGTTAATCCTAAAAAGTTCAAACATCCCAGGAGCCGAGGCTGCCTTTGTCGCCCTGCTCGCTGTTGATCGTCCGCTTGACATGTGCCGTACCGCAGTGAATGTATTCGGAGATTCTTGTGCTGCTTCCGTGGTGGCTAAATCAGAAGGAGAAACCCTTTACCAAAATGCATAGAACAATAGCACAACGAGTTTTCTTATTTATCCTAGGTGGCTTCACGATGTTAGTGGGTGGTCTCTTTACCTGGATTATGGCGCAGAGTTTCCTGAACGCTAAGGCGACGAGAGCGTGGGATGAGGTTCCCGCACAGCTCTTAGTGGCCGAGGTCGAGGAACGTAAAATAGGGGAGTATGTTCCCACTGACTACGCAGCAAAAGTAGAGTATGAATACGAATATGAGGGGAGCACACAGTCCTCCCAGCGATTAACTCCGCGCGGACAAATGTGGGCTAAGGAACGCCAAAAGGCAGAACTCGCTCTCGGAGACTTTAAACCAGGAACTGAGGTCAACTGTTGGGTGAACCCTGATGATCCGACTGTGGCAATTTTAGAACACGATACGAAGGCTGCGGGATACTCGATCTGGTTTCCGCTCCTCTTTGTTATCGGTGGCGGAGGCGTGATGGTCGGAGCCTTTCGTCGTAAACGAGTAGCTGCGTAAGCCGCACTCCATCAACGATCGAGTAGTGGCGTCTTGACTTTTTATGAGGAGGGGCGAAAGTTACTTATATTATGAGTATCCAAGCTGGCGATATCGCCCCTGACTTTACGCTCGTCACTATGACTGAGAATGGCCCTGAACTGATCACCTTGAGCGAGGAGCTTAAGTCCTCTAAGGTCGTTCTACTCTTTATTCCAATGGCATTTACAGGCGTCTGTACTACGCAGTTCTGTGAAGTTTCACAAGGCCTCAATGCTTACGCCGATCTTGGCGCTAAAGTGTTTGGCGTGTCTGGCGATAGTCCATTTGCGCAAGCTGCTTGGGCAGAGAAAGAGAACATTACCTTACCTCAGCTTAGTGATTACGATCACAAAACGACCGAGGCTTACGGAATCGCGTACGAGCAATTCCTTCCTGAGAAAAATCTCATCATGGGTGGCGTTCCTAAGCGCTCCGCATTTGTGATCGGGCAAGATGGCAAAGTTCTTCACGCAGAGGTGTTAGAGAGCCCAGGCGATCTCCCTTGCGTTGATAAGATTAAAGCGGCTTTAGCATAAATAGCCTGTTTGCCTAATGAACCAAACTTTTCAAGTTCCCACTAACGGGAAGGGGACGTATGACATTACTCGTGAAGTCGAGGATTTTGTTAGTGGTCTCGACATCTCTAGCGGTCAATGCTGCGTCTTTACGCCACATACGTCTTGTTCCTTGGTTCTTATGGAAAACGGGGATCCGCGCTCGCGCCGAGATTTGGAAGAATACTTCGAGCGCCTCGTGTCGGAAGATACTCCGTATTTCATTCACACCGATGAGGGGCCTGATGATATGCCGAGCCATATTAAGATGGTTCTTACGAACCCGAGCACGACCATTCCAATTATTAACGGTCGCCTCACCTTAGGGACGTGGCAATCGATCTACCTCTTCGAACACCGCCGCGCTTCTCACCAGCGCACGATCATTGTCTCTGTGGTGGGGGTGTAAGTTAGGTTAGTTAGAGTATGCTCCAATGGTGAACATTTTCATCGTGTCAGTGTAAAAGAGGTCGAATAATGATTTTACACTGACTTCGTTTCCTTTCGTACTTTTCACAAGCGCCTCAACCTTTGGGTAATTGAAGGCTAGGGCGTTGACTAGATCACAATTTTTGCTAATCGATTCTTCTTGGTAAGAGTAATTGAAACGAGCAGGGAGTTGCTGGGCTAGTCTTTGGAGCGATTCGAGACCTCTGTTATTTTGCATTCCGTATTTATTTTTGATGATAATGGATTCAATATACGGAGCCCCGCTCAGTGGTTTGAGAGATGTTGTTGGGAACTCGATTTGCAAGGTGTTGACTTCTAGTTTAGGTTTTCCCTCCATTCGTAAGCACATATTACGCAGTTGCTCCTGCGTGTATTCGGAATCTAGGCCAGAAATTAAGAAGCTTGAACCAAGGATCTTTGGCCGTACGGGGGGAACTATCGCTAGTTTTCCATCGATGAGAAATGCTAGTTTAGAGTCCGAACCAGTAATATGGGAGCGTAACTTCTCTTGACCTTGTTCGGTAAAGGTTAAGTAGATAGTCCCTCGTTCAGATGCAGACACGGAGGCGCGTTTGACCTGCTGCTCAGTGATAATTACTTCTTGGTCGATATAGTATTCTTGCGGCTTACTCCCGACTGTCGTCATCTTTGTACTATTGAGAGTCTCATGCTCGTAGGCCAGAGAGATTCGCAATGGAGTGGCTTTTCCGAGAGAAAGGCACAAGAGCAGGGCGATGAGCAGTTTTTTGCACATAGTGTGATTAGCTGGAATTACTTTTTGTAAATCGCAAACATAGCGGCGTAATTCTTATTGTGAGCCTTAGCCGCGTTGGTGGTCATTTGGGAAATGTTACCATCGAGAAAGAGTGCATCTTGGCATCCGAGGTGGAGGAAGAGGCTCGCGAATTGGTGAAAATTGACGACTTCTCCTGTGTCCGTTATGGCGAACACAACATGCCCTTCTTGGTTAATTCCTATTCCGCTCCGCAGTAGTTTACTAGAAGAGCCTTTGTTAAATTTGGGATGTATTTTTCCCTTATCCAGGAGGAGAGGCCCTGATTGCACTGCCAGGCGGGGTGATAACTGAGCCTTAGAGTATGCTGAGCTCTCTAAGATTTGTGCCTTCTGCTCACTGATGAAAAAGACTCCGTTGGGCTTAAGGTAAAAGTTGCCTGGGGCATCTCGTAGGTTAAGAGGTGTGAATTCTGATCCCGCTTCAATGTGGAGACCGCAAGGGGTTTCCGTGTCTTCATATAACCCTGCATTGGTGAACATTATGGGCGATATACTTTGCGATGTAAGGTAAGTGGAGAGAGCAGTGAAGGTTTTTAGTTTTCCCCCCTGAGCATTTTTCCAGTGTAAATGAACCTCTCCAGGCGAGGCTGTAAAGGTGCGATAGGTTGCGCCTTCATGTTCGATTGTGGCAATTTGTTGCGCGTAGCTACAAAGCGCAACTAGGAGGGTGAAGATTAGAAATCGCATAACTCGACTAAACCTTTTTACCAATATGGCTAATGTAGCCTTGGATCGCTTGTTCGATATCTTTGGCTACAGAGGCGCGGGGCGTGGCGAATGGAGGAACAAACCAGGGGTACGAGCCAACGAGGTCGGTGATGACTGCTACTTCTCCGTCGGTTGTTGTCCGTCCGCAACCGATTCCGATGGTAGGGATCGTTATGGCGTCAGTGATCGCTTGAGCTGCCTCTGGGACGACGCTCTCTAATACGATGGCGATACAGCCGGCCTTCTCAAGGCATTTGGCGGAATCGATGAGGGCTTCTACTTGTTCCTGAGTCTTTCCTTTTTTCTTATATCCGCCTTCTTCTTTGACGCTTTGGGGGAGCATTCCTAGATGCCCTACGACAGGGATGCCGGCATTAATAACGGCGTTGATTTCGGCCTCTTTTTCACGGCCTCCTTCTAGTTTGACCGCATCTGCACCGACGTAAATTAGGCTTTGGGCATTAGCGACGGCTTGCTCAGGGGTGTTATAAGTATTGATCGGAAGGTCACCTAGGACTAGGGCGTTTTGCGTTCCACGGGCGACGGCGGCCACGTGATGTAGCATGTGATCCATAGTGACCTGGGTTGTGTCCTCATACCCCAGCACCACCATGCCGAGCGAGTCCCCGACCAGAAGGATGTCGATCCCTCCTTCATCTAATAGCCTCGCGGTGGGGTAGTCGTAGGCGGTGAGGGCCGCAATCGGCGCGTCACCTTTAGAGGTTTTTCTGCTTTTGATCTGCTCAGCTGTGATTTTCATGCCTCAGTATACCAATTATTAGTGATGTGAGTCAATGGTGGCTCCGCAGAATCGAGTTGAAGGAGTAATTCTTGAACGCTGAGTGTGGCGTTGGGGAGTTGATGGTCTGGGCGAATTTCCGCCAACGGTTCAAGGACGAAGCGACGCTGAAGCATACGCGGATGTGGGATTGTTAGACTCTCGCTACTGCGGGTGTGAGCTCCAAAGTAAAGAATGTCAGCGTCAATAGGGCGTGGGGCGTTGGTAATATTAAGCTTAAGGTCGCGCCCTTGTTGTTGTTCGATGGCCTTGCATTCACTTAGGAGTTCCTCGGGTGAACCGCTGTAGTCGAAGACAATGACCGCATTATAGAAGTCCGGGGAGCCCTCGGGACACCCGACGGGGCTAGTGGCGTACACTGAGGATTGGTACCAGCGGTCGGAGGCTCGGAGCGGCTGGAAGGCGGAGCAGGCAGCGATTAAGTTTTGGAGGCGTTCTCCAAGGTTCGTGCCTAGGGCGATGGCGACTTCATGCATGGCTCTAATTTCTCTATGGAATGGGGGAGAGTCAACCTTGATGTTTTTCGGGTTTTCTACGGGGTCATTCTATTTGGCTCAACGTGGGTCAGGTTACGGGGGTGTTTTAGTTATTGACTCATTCGTCTGCATGCTTTATCTATTATTTAAGAGTGAATTCCCACTCTTCACGCCTAATTAGGAAAAAAACCTCAAAATTAATATAAAATGAAAAAAATAACTACTCTCGCTGTAATTTCGACATTAACACTCGTATCAAACGCTACTACGTTTATCGCCTTTAATAATACTGGTATAGGAGGTAACACAAACGACCTGACAACAAGAACATCACTAGTAGATGTAGACGCTGATGGAGTTGTTGACTTTGAATTTACATGGAATCAGACAGTAACCTTAAGTGCAGGTGTAAGTGATACGTCTAACTTGTTTACATATTCGGGTGCGGGTGAGACCGTTGATGTAGAAATCGACTTTGCTTCCTTCTCGGTAACAAGTCTAAATTCTAATTTCATCAATGAATCCGTTGCTTTTGATAGCTGGCGCGATATACGAGTCAGTAACGTTGGAGCTCAATTTGACGTTAGCGGAACAACGATATCTAATTCTAACGCTAATGGTGGCAATGATGATATAGCCACTCCTGTCGACGCTTCACTAAACTCTTACACGATCACATCCTTATCAGCGGATCCATCAAGAAGCTCTGGAGGGAACTTTAATTTCGCCATCACATTTGATACTGTTCCTGAGCCTTCCTCAGCAGCACTTCTAGGCCTTGGTGGACTAGCTCTTCTTGCGCGTCGCAAGCGATAGAACTAAACAAGTTACGCTAAATATCAATCGTGTTGCGCGTCCCTGTGACGCTCATATGATTCAACTCAAGCCCTGCCTCTTCGGTGGGGCTTCTTGTATTACCGTTCTAATTTCTCTATGATACGGGGGGGAGTCATCCTTGATGTTTTTTGGGTTGCGTGTTGCGCTGTGAAAACTATTTTGATCTTGACGAATGGCCTTCTTTTTATGTGTTTGGGTCATACTCCTTCCCGCGAAAGAGACTGACCATAAAGATATGAAATGAAACTTTATTTTTCAATTCTGATCATCCTGCTACACTGTCTCTGCTTGGCTGAGCAGAAGACATTAACGATATCAGATAACCTCTCATGGAAAAGCGTTTTTGATGATGGTTTTCATCCTGTATGGAGATTGGGAGGACATAAAAAATGTCAAGAATCAGATGTGGAGCTAAGCATAAAGTTTAATGATCAAACTCTGAAGCTAGATAAAGGGGATATTCAATTTACCACTCATGATAGTGAACAAATTAATCTTATTTCTTATTACGGCAGAGCTTTCTATACCGAGCCAGAAGCTGTAAAAAAGGTTGGAGAATTTAAAAAGCTTTTTCAACCTTTCATTAAACCCAATCAGGAAGAGAAAATAGGAGCATGGGCTCAAGTTGGGGATTATGGAGTATATTTGTCATTTAGCTCGTCTATGAATGATGAAAAGCCTTATATATTAAGGTTTGGCATCTATGATAGGTCTGGAAAAACTAAACCCACAATTGGGGGGCGACTAGCGAAAGACTCTGATACGAAAGTGAAGCCACCTGAAGGCTACAAGCATTTGTCATTAGACCCAAAAGATAAACTCCGAGGGGAGTTGCGCCAACAAGCTTTAGAAAAAGCAGGAATCCCTCCCCTAGTCAGAGAGCCGAAACCTCTGCAAAGTGTTACGTCCGAATAAACCATTGACATACCCTTCTCATGGAAGACGAATGATATTATTTATTAGAGCAACCGTTGAACCACGTGGCGAAGGTGTCATTACCGCGTTTTCCCCGAATTAAAATGAGACAATTTTTAATAAACCTAATTGAAAAAAATGATCCACAACCCGCTGGAAAAGAATTTATCACTAGCATGATCAACGCGGGAGAGGTGGGTATAGCTGTTGAGACTATTGCCGAGAATTACTATGAGTTCGATGTTGCGCTTATAGCTGAAGAACTGTTAGAACTTAAGTCGATTGGGAAGCAATTGAATTTGTCTAAACATTATTTGGAGATAATAAATGATCTAACGATAGTTGCTTCGTGAAGCTATACCTTGGGTGAAAAATCAGACCAGTCCCTTAATCAGCACTAAAACAATTCGCCGATTAAGAGCCACTTCAAAACCTTGGGGAGAATAAAATGAGAATACAAATTATCATATTCGTAATAATTCAATTGTTTTTTACAAGTACCGCTTTTGCTCACGGTTTAATGAGTGATTACACTAAAGCTGGAATATCGTTCAGAGGAAACTTGATGATGTATTACAAAACACATAATAGTTTTCCAAACGAGCTGAGTGAAATTATAAACGTCAAAGATGGAGATAATTTAAATGAGATACTCTCCGAGCCAATAGAACCTTATATTGCATACTATGCTGATCAAGAAGGGTTGCCAATTTACCGTAGCTCTAAAATTCTGGCACTGATGGCTCGGCCCGAAGCTAAAGATTCCTTTTATTGTTATTTACTTGATCGTAAGGGGCGCATTGAAACTCACGGTATATCTACTAAATATTTAGAAAAAATAGGGCATCCAGTGCCTCAAGGATTAAAAGTATATTATCATACTAAAGAGCATATCGAAGCTGTTAAGAAATACCAACAAGAGCATATAGAGGGTCATGGAATCAATGCAGCTTCCTTTCCGTGGTGGTTGCTTGGAATCGTGGGGCTGATTGTTGTTCTCGGCTTCATGTTGCTGAAAGGTAGATCGAAGTGAGCTAGTCAAATGGAGCGCGAGGCCTAGAAGCGGAGTAAGCGCGGTGTCATGCCTGGTGCTGACCTACGGTGACATTCCATTGCCTTCGGCTTTCCTGCGCTTCGCTTGTAATGAGCGCAGGGTAATGCGTCGTCTTGAAGTCAACCTATCAAGTCGAAGGGGTGGCCTAGCTTAGTAAAATAAGCCTCTTTGTTTT
>JALZUI010000035.1 GCA_023301545.1 Akkermansiaceae bacterium | reverse complement strand
GTGAGAATCGCTTGGATCGTTCCATCCGCAGAAGCAGAAACGGTGGTCAGCATTTTCATCGCTTCTAGTGTTAGTAGCGGTTCACCTTCCTTCACTTCATCACCAATCTTGACATTGATCTCGGTGACGAGCCCAGGCATAGGAGCACAGGCTTGCTTAGGATTTTTAGGATCGCCCTTTTGTGCGACCGTACCAGTATTAGCTGCGCTCTTATCGACCACTACGGATTCACGAGGCATTCCGTTTAGTTCGTAGAAGATGGTGCGTTGACCGTTCTGGTTAGGCTCTCCGATAGAGATGAGCTTGATGAAGAGAGTCTTTCCGGTTCCGATTTCAACACTGATTTCTTGTCCGACATTTAATCCGTAGAAGAAGGCTTGGGTTGGAAGTGGGCTCAGCTTGTCGTATGTTTTAAGCGAGATTTGGAAGTCTTGGTAAACATCAGGGTACATTAGGTAACTGAAGAGGTCGTCGTCAGTAGGTTCACGGCTGATGATGGACTTAATTTCCTCTCTCGTTTTCTCAAGATCTACAGGAGCAGCCAGTTCGCCAGGGCGCTTGGTGGTGGCTTCTTTACCATTGAGCACTACGCGCTGGAGGTCTGCAGGGAATCCGCTTTCTGGTTGGCCGAGGTCTCCTTGGAGGAAGCCTACAACAGATTGAGGGAAATCTACGGAGCCAGGTTTTAGGCTCGTTACGTCACTAGGTTTGATTCCTTTAGTCGTTAGGAACATGGCCATGTCGCCAACTACTTTCGAAGATGGGGTAACCTTAGTAATATTACCGAAGAGATCGTTCACATCAGCGTAGGTGTGAGCGATTTCGCGCCAGCGTGGACCTAAGCCCATTGCTCGACCTTGTTCCTTAAGGTTGGTGTACTGTCCACCAGGCATCTCGTGCTCGTACACTTCAGCGGTGCCTGAGCGAGGAGCGGTGATGAATGGCGTGTAGGCCGCGCTCACATCTTCCCAGTAGTAGGAGATGTCATTGAGAGCCTCTAGGTTAAGACCAGTCGCGCGCTCGTCGAATTCGAGAGCTGCCACGATGGAGTTCAGGTTCGGCTGCGAGGTCGAGCCCGACATGGAGGAAATCGCCATATCTGCAATGTCCACTCCCGCCTTAGAAGCGCTGAGGATCGAGCTGGAGTTAATTCCACTGGTATCGTGGGTATGGAAGTGGATCGGAAGGCTGATTTCTTGCTTAAGGGTCGTGACTAGCTTTTCAGCAGCCCCAGGGCGACAAAGCCCTGCCATGTCCTTGATCGCAATGATGTTAGCGCCCATGCGTTCGAGCTCTTTAGCCTTCTCCACGTAGTACTTAAGGTCGTATTTCGCTTTGTTAGGATCTTCGATGTTGCCGGTGTAGCAAATGGTTGCTTCACAGAGAACCTTGCCGTGCTCGCGCACCGCTTCCATCGCAACCTTCATATTTGGAAGGTAGTTCAGGGAGTCAAAAATACGGAAGTTATCAATGCCTGAATCAGCAGCGTGCTTCAAGAAGCCTGCGACAACATTATCAGGGTAGTTGGTGTACCCAACGGCATTCGATCCACGGAAGAGCATCTGGAAGAGAATATTAGGAATACGCTCACGAAGCATCGCAAGACGCTCCCAAGGACATTCTTTCAAGAAGCGCATGGAGGTGTCGAAAGTAGCTCCGCCCCACATTTCTAGTGAGAAAATCTTAGGCGTTTGGCGCGCTACAACATCGGCGATATTGAGCATGTCAGCCGTACGCATACGTGTCGCCATAAGCGATTGGTGAGCATCACGGAAGGTGGTGTCGGTGACGAGGAGGCGTTTTTCATCCTTAATCCATTGGGAAAATTTCTCTGGCCCTAGGTCGAGGAGGATATCACGTGTCCCTGAAGGGATGTCGCCCGTTCCGCCCATCGGAACTTGAGGGACAGGTAAAGGCTTGTCTGACTTCCAACCCTTGGCGGTGTCATTCCCATTGACGATTACGTCGGAGAGGTAACTTAGGAGTTTCGTCGCACGGTCGCGGCGATTCTTGAATTCAAAGAGAGACGGAGTGCTGTCGATTAAGCGAGTAGTCGCAATTCCATCGCGGAACTTATCATTATCGATAACGTTTTCCAGGAACGGGATATTGGTCTTAACTCCACGGATTCGAAATTCGCGAAGGGCGCGTCCAATACGGTCGCAAGCGGTGTCATAGTCACGAGCAAAGGCCGTTAACTTGACAAGCATCGAGTCGTAAAATGGGGTAATGACGGATCCTGCATCGCCTGACCCTGCATCGAGACGAATACCGAAACCAGCTGCTGAACGGTAGTTTACAATCTTGCCGTAATCTGGCGCGAAGCCGTTAGCAGGATCTTCTGTAGTGATTCGACATTGGATGGCGGCGCCGTTGACCTTGATGTCTTCTTGCGACTTAATGTTGATCTCGGGGCTATCAAGGGTGTAACCCATAGCTACGAGAATCTGAGAGCGAACGAGGTCAATTCCTGTAATACACTCCGTAACGGTGTGCTCTACTTGGATACGAGGGTTCATCTCGATGAAGAACCAGTCTTCCTGATCCATGTCGTAGAGGAATTCGACCGTACCAGCATTTTGATAATTGATGGACTTCGCTAGGCGTACCGCAGCATCACACAGATCTTGGCGAATTTGAGGATCAACTCCTATCGCAGGAGCGACTTCGACCACTTTTTGGTGACGACGCTGAATGGAACAATCACGCTCGTAAAGGTGTACAATGTTACCGTGCTGGTCGCCTAAAATCTGGACTTCGATGTGCTTAGCACGGCCAATGAAGCGTTCGATGAAGACTTCTCCATTACCAAAGGCGTTTAGGGCCTCGGTCTGAGCTTCTTCTAACATTGCTTCGAGTTCGCCTTCCTCGTGCACGACTCGCATTCCGCGTCCACCACCACCGTGAGCGGCTTTGATAATCAGTGGAAAGCCTACTTCTTTAGCCACTTCCATGGCTTCTTCCTTACTATCGATGGCGTCTTCCGTTCCTGGGAGGACGGGCACACCGGCATTGATGGCCATAAGACGAGCGGCGGTCTTATCCCCCATGCTCGCAAGCTGCTTAGGCGTCGGCCCGATAAATTTGATGCCGTTGTCCTCACAAAGCTGGGCAAAATCCGCATTCTCAGAGAGGAAGCCGTATCCAGGGTGGATTAGAGTGATGCCGTGCTTCTTAGCAAGATCTACAATCCCTACATAATCAAGGTAAGCTCCAACAGGTCCTTTGGTTACATCGAGTTGGTACGCTTCGTCAGCCTTAAAGCGGTGACGCGAGAAGCGGTCTTCCTCGGCATAAATCGCAGTGGTATTGATCCCTAGTTCATTCGCGGCACGGAATGAACGAATTGCAATTTCCCCACGGTTAGCGGATAATAGTTTTCCATCAAAATTTGTTGTAGCCATTTGATGAGAACACTACAGGACATTAGAGGCCTATGTGAAGAATTTTTTACAACTAATGCCAGTTTCTCTAAGGATCTCTCACAGTTTGATAAAATAAGCTAACCCCTCATTGATTTGAACTCTGTTTAGTTCTGTGGAAACTGGACAAAATCAAGCTCTAGATATTCCCGCAATTCACAAGAAAAAGGTTGCGGGGTGGCGATGAGTAACGCATTGTAAAATTACTATGGGTATGTTTAGTAAAATAATTGGCGGAATCTTCGGTAAGAAGAAACAAGAAGAACAGGAACAAAAAGAAGCTGCAGTAGTAGCGGCGAGTCCAGAATCAGCTCCAGTAGAATCTGTGGTTGCAGCTACAGTTTCATTAGAAGCTCCAGCAGTTGCTCCAGCGGAACAAGTAGACGTGGACGCGATCTTCGCAGAGAAAGCAGCAGCCAAAGGTGAAAAGCTCGACTGGAAAGTATCCATCGTCGACCTCCTTAAACTTCTTGATCTAGATTCTAGTTACAGCGCGCGCAAAGACCTTGCTGTTGAACTCGGGATCGCAGGTTACGAAGGAACTGCAGAGCAAAACCTTCAGATGCACAAGATCGTTGTAGAAAACATTGTTAAGAATGGTGGATCTGTTCCTGGCGACGTAATCGCGTAACGAAGTATTCTTTTAACTAAAAAACGCGGGCTCTAGAGCTCGCGTTTTTTTGTGTCTGGAAGAGACGCTTCGTAGCACCTCAGCGTTTGCTCAGTTAACTGTTTTGTAGCTTAGCAGCTTTGACCGTGTTTTTCATGAGCAGGGCGATGGTCATCGGGCCGACTCCTCCAGGAACAGGTGTGATCGCTTCGGCGTTTTCAAAAGCGCCTTTGAACTCCACATCTCCTACAAGGCGGTATCCCTTTTTCTTGGAAGGGTCTTCGACGCGGTTGATTCCTACGTCAATGACGTAAGCGCCACGCTTGACGGCATCTTTTTTGATCAGTTCTGGCACTCCAACACCAACTAAAAGGAGGTCTGCCTCACGACACACGGCATCAATATCTTGCGTGCGAGAGTGGGCGACGGTAACGGTGCAACTTTCGTTAAGGAGAAGGGCGGCTAAAGGCTTGCCGACAATCATACTACGGCCCACAACAACGGCGCGCTTACCAGAGAGTTCGACACCTTCGCTTTTGAGGAGTTCGATACAGCCTGCAGGAGTACAAGGAACGAATCCCGTTGAGTCACCCATTACGAGCTTGGCTACATTGATCGGGTGGAAGCCATCGA
>JALZUI010000034.1 GCA_023301545.1 Akkermansiaceae bacterium | reverse complement strand
CCAGCGCAAAAAGTAATTCGCGAGCAAGTCAGCACAACTTCTAACGTAAACGTACCTGCCCTTCCTACCATCTCTAGCTACCCAGTCGCGCTACCAATTCCAGGAAAACCAGGTTACGTCTATAACCCTTACAATAACAACCCGGTTTACGTCCAAGGTATTCCCTCTGGAAAAACGGTTCTCGACCCCAAGGACCCGAATTCAGAGCACAAGTTCCGCCTACCATAATCAGGGATTCAGCTAAGGTGTTACGGTTAATCTCGTAAGAAGACCCCACCACACAAAAGAGACGTTCTCCAACACCGGAGAACGTCTCTTTTTGTTTATCTAAGGATCTATCCTAGAAGTAGAAGCGAGCACCTACCTCGTAAAAGTCGTCATTAAACGGAGTGAAATTAGTACCACTAACATCCTCTCCATTTAAATTACGGTATTGGAGGTACAGTCCGAATTGATCTCCGAACGGTTTAAGCTCAACCCCAGCCATAAACTGGTATCCAAAAACGCTTTCGGTATTATCCCTACTGAAGCCATCAGCAAAATCAGCTTCTATATAAGCAGAATTCACTCCGACACCAACTCCGACATAACCGCTGACGTACCGATTAAACTTCACCCCAACTTTCGCATTAAAAAACACCCCTAACGAAGTCGCGTCTACATCGGCCAGATCCCCTTCACTATCAACACCAGTGAACGAGTCTCCAGAACCTATAAACTCAAAACTTAAGACCCCATACAACGCTGAGTTGAAATCGTATTTAGCTCCTAATTCAAAGGTAAATAACGTATCCCCATGAAGCGAGTCCGAAACGTCATCACCATGTTCAGCATGACCAACTGAGCCCCCGATAAAGTAGTTAAAAGCACGAGTGGCATAATACGGAGCCGTCACGTCGCCTCCACGATACCCACCGTTATATGATTGATGTCCAAATTGTTGAGCATACGAAGTAAGCGTCAGCGCGCCCAGGGCCAGAGATGATAAAAGTAATTTCATAGTTTTGTAAGGTTTACACTTCGCAATCTTAATGACTGCAAAAGTGCTCTTGCCTATCTCTGACTACTCAGCCAGAGAGTTTATTCATTTCTTGTGTGTAAAAATACGACAAATCGTTCAATCCTCTCCCAAATTGACATAATTCATCAAGGATTTTGAAGGGCTCTATCTAACATCAATGCTTTTTTCTCTTGATTCACCCGTTTGCTACTGTCATTTCTAAGCTGTTTTTAATTAAAAACGAAATTATTATGGCAAACTACGCAATTAACGGATTTGGACGCATTGGACGCAGTGTTCTCAGAGCAATGTCTAAAGAAGAACGTCAGAAGGTTGTATCTATTAACGACCTTACCGATAACAAAACTCTCGCTCACCTTCTAAAGTGGGACTCCACTCAAGGTAAATTTGACGGTGAAGTCGCTTACGATGACGAGCACATCATCATTGACGGACACAAAATCAAGGCTACTGCTGAGCGTGACCCAGCTGCTCTCAACCATGCCGCTACAGGTGCGGACATCGTTCTCGAATCCACTGGTTTCTTCGTTTCCCAAGAGGCTGCTTCTAAGCACCTCCAAGCAGGCGCTAAAAAGGTTCTCATCTCTGCTCCTGGTAAAGATGTAGATTACACCTGGTGTCTCGGTATCAACGACGCAGGATACGACCCAGCTAAACACAATGTTGTTTCTAATGCTTCATGTACCACTAACTGTCTTGCTCCTATCGCTAAGGTTCTTAATGACGCTTTCGGCATCGAGTCTGGATTCATGAGTACCATTCACTCCTACACAGGTGACCAACGTCTTCTTGATGCACCACACAGTGACCTTCGTCGTGCTCGTTCAGCAGCGGAGAACATTATCCCATCATCTACCGGTGCGGCAAAAGCAATCGGCCTCGTTATCCCTGAACTTGCAGGTAAACTCAATGGTGGAGCATTCCGTGTTCCTACTCCTACAGGTTCACTTACCGACTTCACTGCGATCCTTAAAAAGAACACGACCGTTGAAGAAGTAAACGCGGCCTTTAAAGCTGCCGCTAATGGCGCGCTCAAAGGTGTTTTCGAATACTCCGAGGAACCACTCGTTCTTCAGGACATCGTAGGAAACCCTCACAGCTCAATCCTTGACGCAGGTTGCACCATGATGCTTGGCGACAACTTCGTTAAAGTATGTGGCTGGTACGATAACGAGTGGGGTTACTCTAACCGCGCTGCCGACGCTCTTAAGAAGCTCGCTAGCTCACTCTAATTCACTACCCGTGATATTATCAATGGCCTAGGAAACAACGCGTTCCTAAGGTCATTTTTGTTTTTTACAGACCTTTACTCCCCCCTTTCAACCACAATAATATGAATAAACTTTCTATTCGCGACCTCGACGTAGCAGGCAAAGAAGTCCTCATGCGCTGCGACTTTAACGTCCCCTTAAAAAATGGAGCAATCACTGACGATTCCCGTATCACCGGTGCTCTACCTTCTATCAAACTCCTTATCGAAAAAGGCGCGAAGCTCGTGCTTTGCTCACACCTCGGTCGACCAAAGGGGCAAGTAAACCTCGATTACACTCTGAAGCCTGTAGCACTCCGCCTTACTGAACTCCTCGGGCAAGAAGTCCTCTTTGCAGAAGACACCATCGGAGAAGCATCCATGTCTGCCCGCGCTAATCTCGAGAACGGCAATGTCGTCTTGATCGAAAACACCCGTTTCGCGGAAGAAGAAACAGCGAACGACCCGACCTTTGCCAAAGCTCTCGCTGGAAACGCGACCATTTTTGTTAATGACGCTTTCGGAACCGCGCACCGTGCACACGCTTCCACAGAAGGCGTAACTCACCATGTAGCTCAATCCGCTATGGGTCTCCTCGTCGCTAGCGAACTCGAATTCCTCGTTGGTAAACTAGAAAACCCAGTAAGCCCATTTGCCGTCATCATCGGAGGTAAAAAAGTATCTGATAAGATCAAGGTCATCGACAAGCTTCTTGATAAAGCTGACATCATGATCATCGGAGGAGCGATGACCTATACGTTCCGTAAAGCTCAGGGCTATAAGCTAGGCAACTCCCTAGTCGAAGACGAATTCGTCCCTCTCGCAAAAGAACTCATGGAAAAAGCCGCTAAAAACGGAGTCCAATTCTGCCTGCCTAAGAACACCTGTATCACACAAGAATTCTCTGAAACCGCAGAAACCAAATGCACCATCGAATACGGTGATGACATGAATGTCATTCCTGACGGTTGGGAGGGAGTCGACATTGGTGACTCAGCCATTGATGAATACTGCGAAATCTTGCGCGGATGCAAAACTGTACTCTGGAATGGCCCAATGGGAGTGTTCGAGCTCGACAACTTTGCCGCAGGAACCAAAGCCGTAGCTAAAACCCTCTCTGAGATCGACGCGACCGTCATCCTCGGTGGTGGAGACTCCGTAACTGCTGCTAATAAGTTCGGCGTAGGTGACAAGCTCTCCTTCCTCTCCACTGGTGGCGGATCATCGCTGCAATTACTCGAAGGAAAGCCTCTCCCAGGAATCGAAGCCCTTACCTGTGCTTAAGCCTTTATAACAAAAAATAAATCACTCACAAATACTATGAGAAAACCAATCATTGCCGCTAACTGGAAGATGAACAAAGGCCCGAAAGAAGCCGCTGAATTCGTCGCCAACTTTAAAATCGAAGCCGCTGACTTAAACACCGTTGACGTCGTCATCGCCGCTCCTTTCATCGACCTTAGCACGATCGCCGGAAACAACTTCTCCGCAGCTGCGCAGAACTGTTCCGATCAAGACAGTGGAGCCTTCACAGGCGAAACCAGCGTAGAAATGCTCAAGGAAATCGGAGTCGAATACATCCTTACAGGACATAGCGAGCGCCGTTCACTTTTCGGAGAAACAGACGCCTTCATTAACGCGAAAAACTGTAAGATCCTCGACAACGGATTGAAACCGATCTTCTGTATCGGCGAAACGCTCCAAGAGCGAGAAGCTGGGAAACTCGGAGACGTTCTCAAAACCCAAATCACAGAAGGTCTCAAAGGCATCTGTGACGAAGGCATCCTCAATGTCGTCGTCGCCTACGAACCAGTATGGGCAATTGGTACAGGAGTCACCGCTTCACCAGAACAAGCACAAGAAGCGCACAAAATCGTGCGTGGACTCATTGCTGAGCTCTACACCACAGAACTTGCAGAGCAAGTCCGTATCCAATACGGCGGCTCTATGAAACCAGCGAATGCGGACGAACTCCTCGCTCTCGCCGACATTGACGGTGGCCTTGTAGGCGGAGCGTCTCTCGATCCAGAGAGCTTCCTTAGCCTTGTGAAATCAGCTGCTAAATCAGTAGCCTAATTTCGATTAAAACGAGCTTTAGGCAATCGCTTGGAGCTCGTTTTCCCTCCTCACAAATGCTTGCTTCCAAGGCTTCTCAACTTAAAACCTTAAGACCTCTTAAATAAAAGTTGAAAAAATCAACCTCTACCGTTGACAGCCAGCCGAAAGTAAGCAATATACACAACCCAATTCCTAAGGAACCATGAAAAGAACTTTCCAACCTTCCAAAAGATCCCGTACTCGTCAGCATGGATTCCGTGCTCGTATGGCAACTAAAGGTGGCCGTGCCATCATCAAACGTCGCCGTCAAAAGGGACGTAAACGTCTCATCGCCAAAGGTGCTGAGATCAAGTACAAGCGTCACACAGTACAACATAACACGAAGTAAGCTCTACGCTCACTTCGATGATTATAATAGCGCAACTCCGGTTGCGCTTTTTTTGTGCAAACACAGAAAATGCACATATCTATGCATTGTCACTTGCGCATTTCTCCAGATCGCTTTTAATAGGGCTAGTCCTCACTCGTCACCCTGACGTCCTGAGACAACTAAAACTTAATAACCTACAGACATCACTATGGCTTTTCAACTACCAGAATTAGGATATGCATACGACGCTCTCGAACCTCACTTCGACGCGCGTACGATGGAAATTCACCACAGCAAGCACCACAACGCATACGTCGCTAAGACCAATGCCGCAATCGAAGGCAACGCTGACCTTGCTAACAAATCGATCGAAGAACTCATCTCCGACCTCGACGCCCTTCCTGCTGACATCCAAGGCGCTGTCCGTAACAATGGCGGTGGACACTACAACCACAGCCTCTTTTGGAAAACGCTCACCCCTGGTGGCGCTTCAGAGCCTACTGGTGCACTCGCAGACGCGATCAATGCTGAGTTCGGTTCCTTTGCGGCGTTCAAAGAAGCATTCGCTAATGCTGCTGCTACTCGCTTCGGTTCAGGTTGGGCATGGCTCATCGTTAAAGAGGACAAGTCCGTCGCAGTAGTTTCTACTCCGAACCAAGACTCCCCTCTTATGGGCTCCGCCATTGGAGCTTGTGGATGCACTCCTCTCCTCGGACTCGACGTCTGGGAGCACGCATACTACCTCAACTACCAAAACCGTCGCCCAGACTACATCAACGCATTCTGGAACGTCGTTAACTGGGACGTAGTCGCTGCTAACTTTGCTTAATCCCAACTAGCACCAAT